>MPMP01000051.1 GCA_002238565.1 Albidovulum sp. bin36 | reverse complement strand
ATCTTGACTTTCATGCTCAACTCCCTTGTTCGAAATGGCCCCGAACATCCGGGGCGCCGGGGAGATTGAACATCAACCCGAGGTCATGGGAAACCCACAACCTGCGTATCAACACAGAAAATGAAGCTGCGATCCAAAAAAGGAAAACCGGGGAAGCATCACAACTGGCCGCGTGAGCGGCCTTCGTTCAAATGCGAGAATTGCGAAGAATGCGACTTTGACGACCGGCTCGTAGGCCGGGTCGAGTTCCATGCCGAGTCGGCGGCGCAAGGAGCGCTTCCGCCAGACAACCAGGGCGAACGCCGCGACGCATGCAACGGCCGCGAGCCAGCCGATCAACGGCGAAAGAGTTACCGTGGTTAGGCCTCTTATCAAGGGATCGCGCATGTTTATTGCGCCCTGAATGCCGAGTATTTTGAGCATCAGCCCCTGGAAACCCAGCAATCCCGCAAGCGTGACGACGAAAGATGGGATCCCGACATAGGCGACCAGCGCGCCCTGCGTCGTGCTCAGCGCTATGCCTGTCGCGATCGCCGCAAGGCAAGCGATCGGCGACGGAATGCCGAAATTCGCGATCAGAACCGCAAGAAGCGCCGCGCAGGTGCCGGACAGGGCCGCGATCGACAAATCGATGTCGCCGAGCAGCAAAATTACCGTAATGCCGACGGCGAGCGTTCCCACGACCGCGCTTTGCATGAACAGGAAATAGAAATTGCGCGCGCTGAGAAACGCGGGCTCCGTAATCCCGAAATAAATCCAAATCGCGATCAACGCCAGCAATACGGGCGCGAAACTGCCGAAGCGCGTTTCGCGAATGGCCCTGAAGCGGGCAAAAAAGCTTTGAAGCCTGTCAGCCGGCAACGACTTTGTCTCTGCTTGCGCCGCGCGTTACCGCGGCGACTATCTCATCGGGATTTGTGTTCGACGTTTCGAAAACCGCGACATTCGCGCCATGCCTAAGGACGGTTATTCGATCCGAAACCTCGAAGACGTCGCTTAGATTATGCGAAATGTAAACAACCGCATGGTCGTTGTCCCGCAGGTGCTTGACGACATCCAGGACTTGCTTGGTTTGCGCTACGCCTAGCGCCGCCGTAGGCTCGTCCAGAAGCACTATGGTCGAATCAGTGCCGACGGCGCGGGCGATGGCGACCGCCTGGCGCTGCCCGCCCGACAGGGTGCCAACCTTGGATCGCACCGAAGCCAGCGTGCGGACTTGAAGCCGGTCGATGGCCTCCAGAGCCTTTTTTTCCATCTTGAGCTCGTCGAGGGGCCTCAATGCTTTCGGAAGGAGCTTGGCCCAGCCTCCGAGCACCGGCTCGTGGCCGAGATAGAGGTTGGACGAAACATCGAGATTTTCGCACAGCGCCAAGTCCTGGTACACGATCTGAATTCCGATAGCCGCCGCGTCGAGAGGGGAGCCGATCATTACTTCTTTTCCGTCGAGAAATATCTGGCCGTCGTCGATTCGATAGGCGCCTGCCAGCGATTTGATCAGCGTGGACTTTCCGGCGCCGTTGTCGCCGACCAGCGCCATGACCTCGCCTCTGCGCACCTCGAAATCAACGTCCTTCAAGGCCTCGATGGCGCCGAAGCGCTTGCTCGCTCCGGCTACCTTCAAATGCGGCGGTGGCAGGGAAGATTTCCCCGCCACGCCATTTTTTTCAACAGTCGATTCTGGCAACTTAACTTGAGCAGAAGCTGGTTTCGCTTGCTGCGCCCTGGCAGACGTCTTCCTTGGAAATGGAAGGATCGTTTTCGATTACATAGGCCACGCCGTCTTCGCCGACGGCGGAATAGTGCTCGACGGGTACGAAGGGCACGTCGGCGTCGACGCCGTTCTTGACGGTTCCGGTTATGAAGGAATCAACGCTTTCGCCGGCTAGAATTCTTGCGACCACGTTTGCAGTAACTCCGGCCATCTTGTCGAAGGGGCGCCAGACGGATTGAGTTTGCTCTCCGAGAAGTATGAGCTGGAGCGCCTGCACCGTCGCGTCAAGTCCGCTCACCGGAACTTTTCCGGCCATTCCCTGTTCCGCGAGCGATGCGATCGCGGCGGCGGCGTTGCCGTCGTTGGAGGACACGACGCCTTGCACGTTGTTGTCCAGCTGGGTGAGAGCCTGATCCATCGAGCGCCGAGCAATCGCCGGGTCCCATCCCTGGGTCCAATTCTCGTAGCCGAGAATTCTCTCGCCGGAGTCGAACAGCGGCTGCAGAACGTTCATCTGGCCCTGGAAGATAACGCCGGCGTTAGGATCGGTCGGCGAACCCTTGAGCATTACCAGCGTATCGCCGGACTTCGTATTGTCCACGATGTGCTGCGCCTGGGACTCGCCGGTTTTCTCCATGGACGCCTGGACCCAGAATCCGGTGTTTTCGGAATGAATCATGCGGTCGTATGCAATCGTTGGAACACCCGCTTCCGCCGCGGAATCAGCGATAATGGCCGACGATTCGCCGTCGATCGGGATCACGACAAGCACTTTCGCGCCGCGCGTCAGAGCTTGTTCGGCCTGACGCTGCTGGGTCGCCGTGTCGTTATTGGCGTTGAAGACCTCGACCGTAGCGTCGGGCGCGACCATTTTCATGGCCTCAACGAAGAAAAACGCATCTTGGCTTTCCCAGCGGGGATTGACGTTCTCCGGAAGGAGCATTGCAACGAAATCTTCGGCAAACGCGGCGCTGGAAATCGTTGCTGCCGTCGCTAGGGCGGCGGCCCCCGCACCTAGCTTGATCACGCTTCTACGAGTTGGAATGAGCATAGCTTTCTCCTCTTTTGCTCACATTGGGTTCGCAGCGCCACATCGTCCAAGAACCTGTACACGCCATCCTTCTACCAACCGGCGCTGCTGGATGTCGATATTCTTGGTCGAATCTAGAATTAGGCATTTCAATCGAGGCAATTTCCCAGACGGCGATTTGCGTCCTTAAGCAAAATTTCCATGACCGATTCGGCCTTTTCGCCGTCGCGGTCCCGAATCGCCTGGAACACCTCGCGATGAAACGGAATTGAATCTTCGTTGTCTCGGGGCGCCTGGTTGGTTAGCCGTATGCTACTTAGAAGCGCCGAGAAAATTACGCCTTCCAGCGCGGCTAGAAACTCGTTGTTCGCTGCCCTGAGAATAGATCGATGGAACTGGGCGTCGGCGATTACAAAATTCTCGACCGAGCCTCTTTCGGCCTCCATTTTTTCAAGTGAATCTTCAATTAGGGCGATTTCATCTTCGCTGGCGCGGTCGGCGGCCCAGCGAGAAGCCTTCGGCTCGAATGTCAGGCGGAATTCCATGAGCTGCCGAAGAATTTCGTCGTTCGGCGGGGCGGACTGGTACCAGGCCAGGACATCGTTGTCGAGCAATCCCCAATCCGTCCTCGAGCGGACCCGGGTTCCCTTTCCCCGGCGGACCTCGAGAAGCCCCTTGCCGACGAGAATTTTTATCGCGTCGCGAATGACGGTGCGGCTAACCTGATATTTATCCGCGAGGCTGCCTTCATCCTCCACCAGGTCGCCGGGAGCGTAGGCCTGCGAAATTATTCTGCGTCCGATTTCGCGCGCGACCTGGGCCGAAAGACTCGGCGCCAGGCTCGAGATTTGCTTCAAGTCGTAGTAGATCGATTCGGTCATGGGATGATTAGTAACATCATATGTTTGTATATATCAAGACTTTAATTTTGGCGTGGCAATTCCGGGTTTGGCGGCAAGCCGAGAATTAATCCGCCTTTGAGCAGCCGTCCGCGGCCGGCGGCGATTCGGGACCGATTGCAGAATGCGGGAGCGAAATCCGGCGGTGCCAAGCTCTCGAACTCGGCCCTGCGGGGCGGTTTCCTTTCGCGAAGAGCAAAGCGCTTGAAAATCCGGAGATTCGGCAATAGCCGCCCCGGGCGCTCGCAGCGAAAAATCGACGCGGCGTCATGCTATTCGCCCGAATTAGCGACCGACTCGCTTGACAGCCCGAGTTCGGCGAAAGGAGCGGCCGCCGTGAATCGAGCAATAGGCCTGGCCGCGTCTCTGCGCGGATCAGGTGCTTCGGGGCGGCGAACTCCGCTAGTGCTGCGAAATGTAATTGTTGACTTGCAGCCGTGCGCGCCGTAGCAAAATTCGTAAAATCCTCATTTGAAAACAGGGAAAATGAAAGAACAGGATGCTGCTCAGAGAGATTTGAAAGACCGCAACCGGGAAGTCTTCGAGATGCTTGTCAAATCCTATTTGACTAGCGGAAACCCGATCGGAAGCAGAACCTTGTCGCGGGATCTGCAGATGAAAATCTCGCCGGCGACGGTTAGAAACACGATGCAGGATCTGGAAGCGCTTGGGCTGCTAGCCAGTCCGCACGTATCGGCAGGGAGGATTCCGACGGAATTAGGGCTTCGCCTCTATGTGGACGAGTTGATGGAAGTCGGCGAACTTAATGACGAGGAAAGGGAAAGAATTGAGTCGATTGCGGACAACCGCTCAAACAACATAGAGACTTTGCTTGACAAGGCCGGATCCGTTCTATCCGGCTTGACCCAAACGGCGAGTTTGGTGATGGCGCCGAAAACCGAGGCGCCGATCAGGCACATCGATTTTGTTTCTCTGGATCGGGACCGGGCCCTGGTCGTTCTGGTCATGTCCGACGGAAATGTGGAAAACAGGGTGTTCAAGCCGCCGGTCGGCCAAACGCCGGCTTCGTTGCGGGAGGCGGCGAATTTTGTCAACGCTTTCGCCTGCGGGCTTACCATATCGGAGCTCCAGGAATCGATCGCGCGTGAAATTTCAAAGAGGAAAAAGGAAATCGACGCATTGGCCACCGAGCTGGTCGAGCGCGGCCTCGCAGTTTGGGAGTCGGGCGACGAGCCGACGAAAAGGCTGATAGTACGAGGGCGCTCTAATTTGCTGGAGGGCGAAGGCTCCGTCCATGACCTGGATAGGATTAGGCGGCTTTTCGACGACCTCGAGCGCAAGCGGGATATTTCTCAGTTCCTTGAAATAGTCGATGAAAGCGACGGCGTGCGAATTTTCATAGGCTCGGAAAACAAACTTTTTTCGCTTTCCGGTTCAACTCTCGTAGTTTCGCCCTATATGAATGCTGAACGGAAAATTGTTGGCGCAGTGGGCGTAATTGGCCCGACGCGCCTGAATTACGGAAGAGTGGTTCCGATCGTAGACTATACCGCGCAGCTCGTAGGCCGGATCGTATCGGAACCAGTTTGAATCGGAAGGCAAGCACATGACGGAAAACGCAAAGCAGGACCCCAACGAAAAACCGGAGCGCGAAAGTGCCAATGGCGCTGCAACGCCGGATTCGATTAACGGCGATGAAAAAATTGAAGCTGCCAGCGAGCCTCCAAAGAACGTTGAAAAGAAGTCTATTCGCATTGCAGAACAAGTAGGAAGAAAAGTAGGAAAAGGTTTTTTTGTTAAGGACTCAACTGGAGAGGATTCCGCGAAGGAACAATTAAAGGCAAGCGAGGCCCAGGAGGTTCGAAAGGACGAAAAAGGCGAAAGCGCGGACCGCGACGACGGCGGCGACCCGGAACGCGAAAGCCAGGATTCCGAATTGGAGGCCCTCAAATCCGAAAGAGATAGACTTAGGGACCAGTATTTGCGCGCTTTGGCGGAATCGGAGAACATTAGGAAAATCGCCGATCGAGAAAAGCGGGAAGCCGGAAAATTCGGCGCGACGCGGTTTGCTAGGGACATGCTATCGGTCCATGATAATTTGATACGCGCTCTTGACGCCGCCGATGCCGAGCAGCGGGAGTCGTCGAAAGCCTTGATAGAGGGTATCGAACTTACGCTGCGCGAATTGCTAAATGCGTTTTCCAGGCAAGGAATTGCCGCGATCGAACCCGTTGAAGGGGACGAATTCGATCCAAATCGACACCAGGCGATGTTTTATGCTCCAATCAAGGGGACGCGCAACGGGACCATCGTCAATGTATTGGCGAAGGGGTTTACGCTCCACGAACGATTGCTGCGGGCCGCGCAAGTCGGCGTGTCGTCATTTAATCAATCCGAGGATCCTGCCGAGGAAGAGGAATCCAGCGCCGCATAATAGTCCCGCTCCCGAGCTGCGCACCGAAGTTCAGGAGAATTCGGTCGATCCGAGCGCTTGAATGAAATCGCGCAGCTTGGTTCGACTCGGTGCATGCGAGCGACCGGTCTTGAAACCGGGCTGAAGGGCGGCGGCGTTCGGACCGCTTCGACGAGCGACGCGGAAACGCGCGAGGATGCGTCGCAACGGAATTTTGGTTCGGTCCGCGGCAAGGAGCCCGCCCGAATGATTTCGGCTCGACAGTTTCCGGCGCAAGCATCATTCCGCTTGAGGAATCAAGCGGCAAAACCTCCCGGCGAGGCGAATGGAATATGCCGGAATCTCGCAGAATCGCTATTTGTGGCTCAAGCAATACGACGCATCGAACAGCGGCTGTTCCAATGGCGCTTTAAGGGGTTTCCCCATAGCCGCTTTTCCGTCGCCTAGGCTAGGAGCTGCGGAATTTCAAAATCGGCGGGATGCCCGCGAATTGAATGATCTTTCGTCGCTCCTATCTCTTCAAGCGAGTCGAGCCGCTTGAATCAAAGCTTGCCGCATGGAGTTGAACCCCGGGCATCGGATAAAGCGGGCGGCGCATCAATTCTTGATTGATTGCCCTTTGATATGCCGAAAGCGCTGGATCAGCGAGGAGGTATCCCATCGCCCGCCGCCCAGGGATTGAACTTCCGCGTAGAATTGATCAACCAGCGCCGCGACCGGAAGCGAAACTCCCATGCCTTTCGCGGTTTCGATCGAAATGCCAAGATCCTTTCGCATCCAGTCTACCGCAAACCCGTGCTCGAATTCATTGTCGACCATCGTACCGGCCCTGTTCGCCAGCTGCCAGGAGCCGCCGGCCCCCTGGCAAATCAGTTCGGCGACTTTCTTCGCGTCCAGCCCGGCTTCCATCGCAAAGAACAAGCCTTCGGATATGCCCTGCACGATCCCCGCGATGCAGATTTGGTTGACCATCTTCGTCAGCTGCCCCGCTCCCGTGTCGCCTAAGTGGACGATCGCCTTGGCGTAGGAATCCATTACGGGTTCGGCGCGCTCGAATTCAATCAGCGGTCCGCCGCACATGATCGCCAGCTGGCCGTTTTCAGCGCCGGCCTGGCCGCCGGATACGGGCGCGTCGACGAAGCCGACGCCTTGCTGCGCCCCGGTCGCGGCAAGCTCGCGGGCAACCTCCGCCGATGCCGTGGTGTGGTCTACGAACACCGATCCCGAGGACATTCCCGCAAACGCCCCGTCCTCTTCGAGCACTACGGAGCGGAGGTCGTCGTCATTCCCGACGCACGCCATGACGAATTCGCAGTCCCGAGCGGCTTCGCGAGGCGTTGCGCGCGAGTCCCCTCCGAATTCTTGCGCCCAGCGTTCCGCTTTTGCCGACGTGCGGTTGTACACCGTGACCTCGTGCCCGCATTTTTTCAGGTGGCCCGCCATTGGATATCCCATTACGCCCAGACCGATGAAAGCTACCTTTGCCATGCTGAATGCTCCCTTGAGTTCGTTTCGTCGCGGTTTAACCGCCGCTCGCTCGCTCGTCGATATGCTCTTTGAGAATTTCCTGGAAATCCGCATTTGCCGCGAAGCCCAGTTTCGTCGCGGTTTCCGCTTCGACGTCGATCGGCCATGAATCTACAATTCGCCGAATCTCGTCGTCCGGCTCTCGCGAGATCAGTTCCAGTATGCTCGAGCCCGCATGGTCCCGCAGCGCTTCGAGCATTTCTTCGACAGACACTGAAATGCCGGGAAGGTTGATCGGTCCGATGCCCGCGATCTTTCGCGAAGGCAGCGACGCCGCATGAATTAGCGAAGATACGATCGCCATCGGAGAGACGATGAATACGCGCGTCGAATCCGGAACGGGCAAATTCGCCTGAAGCCCGGCGAGGGGCTCTCGGATAATGCCCGAGAAAAATCCCGACGCCGCCGCGTTCGGCCGTCCGGGCCGAACGACGACTGTCGGAAGGCGCAATGAAATCGCTTCGATGAATCCTTTTCGCGAATAGTCGGAGAACAGCAATTCCGCCATCGCCTTCTGGGTGCCGTAGGAGGAGGCCGGCGTTGCCCTGAAGAAGTCGGGGATGCGGTCTGGAAGCGGAGGGCCGAAAACCGCGAGCGACGAAGCAAAGACAATGCGAGGGCTGACATTGTATTCGCGCAGCGCTCTTAGCAGCGCGTCCGTCGATGCAAGATTGACGGCGTAGCCCTTGTCGAAGTCTCGCTCGGCCTCTCCCGAAACAACGGCCGCCAGATGAAAAATCAATTCGGGTCGCAGCGCCGCGATCCGTTCCGCGGCGCCGGAGCCGCTGCAATCCAGATTAATAACTTCGGCTTCGACGCCCGTCGGGGCGGAACTCCCCGCGATGTCGATAAGCGTAAGGCGCGAAACCGGGAATGCGCCTTTTGCGATTTGCCGCGCAAGAAGCTTGCCGACCATTCCGGCTGCGCCGAGAATCAAAACATGCATGATCGCTTTCCTTCGCATTTGCAAAGAAAGTGTCGCCTATGTCGGATCCGTTTGGAATTCAATACGAGTGCCGGAAATTGCCGTCGGCATCGTGCGCGCCGGGCTATGTCAGACAACGGGGAATCTCTCCTGAACAGAAGCAATTCTCCGGTCCCGCCTAAATTAGGGCGCAATTCGAATTTGGCGGCAATTCCAAGTTTCGCGCGGTCGGCGGCAGGAATTCCGAGTGCGGATTTCCGTTGGCTGCCAGAGCTTCGCAGCGCGGTCGAACCGTCTCGATTGGACCAAGGCGCCGAATTCCGGCTACCCCCTGTCACGCTTAAAGGGCATTCGCGAAATTTCCCGGCTAGTGAAAAATTCCCACGAATTCGAACAATTCGCCCCCGGGAGACCGAAGAGGACTCCGAAAAACTGCAAGAAATTCGAGCTTATAAATTCATCGAATATTGCGATTGCGTAAAAATCCCTTATTGAAAGTTTAAAGGATGCGGCGAAAGTCAAGAATCAGAGCCTGTTGACGGGGTGTATCTCAAACTTGTTGAAAAGCGATGCAAGACAGTATTCCTATAGCAGCGCGCCTCTTTATGGGTTGGAAGGTCGGAAACTCACATTCGACCCAATCAACCATTTTGGGCTACACCCCTGTTGACGAACGGGCTTGATTCGACTCTGCGAGGCTGGTATTTTTATCCCCTGCAAAAGCCAAAAGGCGAGAATCGAAGCAGAAATCCGAGGCAAAATCGTGAATACCAGCAGGTTAGTCCTGACCGACCGAATGTGGGACGCGGTCAAGGACATGCTTCCGGGCAGGCAGGGCTCGCCGGGAAGGACGGCGGTCAACAACCGCATATATTTCGGAAGCGGTGATGTGGAAGGTCCGAACCGGCTCGCCGTGGCGCGACCTCCCGCGGGAATACGGCAACTGGAACAGCGTTTTCCTTCGCTTCAATCGCTGTTCCAGAAAGGGCGTTTTCGAAAGGATTTTCAAGGAGTTGTCCACGTCGTTCGGCCTTGAGCGGGCGCAGATGGACGGCACCGGCGTTCTGGCGCGCGCGAAGGCCGCCGACGGAAAAGAGGAGTCGCAACGCAGGCGATCGGCCGATCCCTGGAAGGATTGACGGCAAAGATCGCGGTCCTTGTCGACACCCCGGAAAACGGGGCCCTGACCGGCGACAAGGCCTTCGATGCCGACTGGCTGGTGGACGAGCTTGAAGAGCGCGGCCGAGTAGCGGCGTATCCGCCGAAAACCAACGGGAATGTCAAGCGCAACTCAGCATGGAGATGTACAAATTGCGACATTGGATCGAGCACTTCTTCTCGAAAATCAAGTGGTTGCGAGCAATCGCGACGCGCTATGACAAAGCGGCCGCCGGCTTTCGGGCCAACATTGGCCTCGTAGCGAAAGCGTTCGCGGCGCGATGACGTCAAGCGAATCGAGGGCATTAGTCGACGGATGGTAGCGAAATGATTGAAAAAAATGCTTCCGCCGTGTCCGTTGTCGTACCTACCTTCAGGGAAGCGGGCAATCTCGAAGCCCTTGTGAGCCGGTTGGATCTTGCATTGAGCGAAGCCGTGCCGGCATGGGAGATCCTGGTAGTCGACGACGATTCCGGAGACGGAATTGAAGAAGTCGCCGCCAAGCTTGCGGAATCCCTGCCGGTGCGTCTGGAGATTCGCTCGGCTCCGAGGCGAGATTTGTCGCTGTCCGTTCTGCGGGGGCTGGAACTGGCCAAATACGACCGAATTGTGGTTATGGATGCCGATTTGTCGCATCCGCCGGAGATGATCCCGGAAATGCTCTCGCGATTGGGCGATCAAAAATCGATGGTGCTGGGCAGCCGCTATCTTCCCGGCAGCTCGCTCGACGAAAAATGGGGCGCGGACCGCTTCCTGCAGTCGCGCCTGGCTACGATACTGACGAAGCCGCTAGTGAAGTGCGCGGACCCAATGTCGGGCTTCTTTGCCGTGGACCGGCGCTGGCTGCCGGAACTGAGCGCGCTGAGACCGATCGGCTTCAAGATCGGCTTGGAGATCATGGTTCGCTGCGATCTCCCGGTTTCGGAAATTCCTATTCACTTTCAGGACCGAAGCGTCGGGCGCAGCAAGATGAACGCCAGGCAGCAGATAAATTACCTTCGGCACCTGTGGCGGCTGTATCTTTTTCGTTTCGGCAGGCCCGGAAGGATAGTTTCATTCGTAATGGTTGGAACCGGCGGCCTGATCGTTGACCTGGCAATATTCTGGGGATTCCGTTGGCTGGGGCTCGACCATCGGGTCGCTCGCCTGATTTCGTTCTGGAGCGCTGCCAGCTGGAATTGGTGGTTCAATCGAAACCTGACCTTCGAAGCCAGGCCGAAGCGGCGTCCGGGCCGGCAATGGGCCAAGTTCGTCGGCGGAAGCCTGCTGGGATTCGCGGTGAATTACGGAAGCTACATTGCGCTCACGGAAATGATTGAATTCTTCTACCGCAACCAGACATTGGCCCTGTTCTGCGGCGTAGCGCTCGGTACCGCGTCAAACTACTTGATGGCCTCTCTGTTTGTCTTTCCGAAACTTGAGCGGCGCAGAAGAAATTCCTAAATCGGACGCGGCGCCGCCGCTCCCGGAAATTGGCCGCCGGGATCAAGCGCGCCTGTATTTGTCTTCGAAGCGGACGATGTCGTCTTCGCTAAGGTGCTCGCCGGTCTGAACTTCGACAATTAGAGCCGGCACATCGCCCGGATTTGAAATCCTGTGAACCGCGCCCTGCGGAATGTATACCGACTGGTCGATCGAAAGCTCGAGAATGTCGTCGTCCCGCGTCACCTGAACGCGTCCCTGAACCACAACCCAATGCTCGGCGCGGTGCCGGTGCTTCTGGAGGCTGATGCTGGCTCCGGGATCAATCTGCAGGCGCTTGACGAGAAATCTTGCGCCTTCGTCGATAACCTCGAAATTCCCCCATGGCCGATAGTCCTTGGCATGGTTTTCGCCTTCGGTTCGACCGGATTCGCCCAATCCTCTCACGATCGAGCGAATATCCTGGGATTTGCTCAAGTCGCATACCAGGACGGCATCGCGCGTTGCCACGACCGCGACATTCTCTAAATCCTTGACGGCGACCAGCGTCCCGTCGGAGCGAATGTAGGATTGCCGGACATTGTCCAGGTACACGTTTCCTTTGGCGACGCTGCCGTCGGAGTTTTTCGGACTCGCTTCCAGCGCACCGGACCACGAGCCGATATCGAACCATTCCGCATCGAGCCGCACGGCGACGCCCCTTCCGGTATGCTCCATTACGGCGTAGTCGATTGATGTCGAAGGGCATTCGTTGAAGGCCGCCTCGTTCAGACGCAGGAAGTCCAAATCGGGTTCGGCGGCGGATACCGCGCGTTTCGCGCCGTCTGCGATTTGAGGATGGCTGGTCTCGAGCTCTCTGAGAATGGCTGACGCGGAAAAAACGAAGATCCCCGCATTCCACCAGTAATTTCCTTCCCGAAGAAACTTCTCGGCCGTTTCCCTGTCCGGCTTCTCGACGAACTTTTCGATTTTTCGGGCGGTCCTGCCGCCTTCCAGTTTTTCGCCCTGGCGAATGTATCCGAATCCTTCGCTCGGACGTGTCGGTTCGATGCCGATCGCGACGATATATCCTCGAGACGCGTATGCCACCGCCTCTTCAATGGCGTCGCGGAACGCGGCGCCGCTTTCGACCACGTGGTCGGCGGGAGCGGCGACGACGACTGCATCCGGGTCCGAATCGCGAACCCAGCTTGCGGCGACCGCTATCGCGGGCGCGGTATTCCTTCGCGCCGGCTCCAAAATTATGGCGCCGGGTTCGATGCCGGCCAGCCTCAAATGCTCCGCCGCGATGAATCTGTGGCGATTGTTGCACAGTACGATCGGCGGGCGGTTCGAAGCTTCGGCAAGTCGGAGAGCGCATTCCTGAAAAAGCGACAATTCGGAATTCAAAGCCTGGAATTGCTTGGGCAGCGACTTGCGGGAGACCGGCCAAAGCCGTTCCCCGGTGCCTCCTGCTAGGATTAACGGCCAAATCGAAATGTTGCTCATTGGCTGCCCCTAAAAAGCTCGCCGCTCAGAACGATGAGTGTTCGAATTCCTAAAGTTGCACGGAGAATGCGATTATTGCCGGCATGTCTGCCGGTTTCTCGTCCATCGACGGAACGATCGCCCGGCATCCGCATTTAGGATGGATTGCCGTTGCAAGTAAAGCAAGTTGTTGCCTGTCTCGGGTTTTCTAAATGAAGCGCATGCAGTTCATCCGGATGCGCCGGAATGCCGTCAAATATCGGCTTGAGCAACGGGATTGAAATTCACTCCGGGAGTTTAGTCGCGCGCCGGAAATCGGTGCCTCGGTTCAGGGCATCGTGCCGTCGAGCCGACATATTGCGAATTAATCGCGAAGCCGTTGTTCGGCGATTTCCAACGACTCCGCAATTTCCGTATTTGGAAGGCCGAGGCGAACGCGGGATAAAATTACAGCTATTTGGCTGCGTGACTATGTTTGAACAATGACAGTTAATCGGCAACTGTATCGAAGGCGGTCCAGGCCCGTAAATCAAAGGCAATTCGTTCTTTTATCGAGTCTTCGGACGGTTCCGGCCGAACGAACCGACGAGCTCGGACGCAAGCGACCGCCGGACAGGAAATTTTCGGCGCATCATTTCTGTACAATACTAGATGGACTTTCGCCCCGTTTGACAGATAGGGTTTAAGATATATCGAACGAGAGCGATGCACGGAGAAGTCCTTTTATGACAACCGACGAAAGAGGCTTGGAGCTGACAGGCGCCGTTCCCCCGCAGGCTGCGAAGTTCGACGAAATCGTCAGGGACAGCCTGGACTATCGCGCCGCGGCCTATCCCGATCTCGCAATTCTTTGCGACGATGCGCCGGAATTCGCGATGGCCCATATATTGAAAGGCTATTTGCTCGTCGGAATGGGCAAGAGCGAGATGCTGCCCGAGGCGAATGCGTGCGCCGACCGCGCGTCTTCGATCGCGGAGTCTATGAATTCTCGAGAAAAATTGCACTTGAAAGCGCTGAGGGGCTGGATCGCAAAGAATCCGGATGAGGCGCTGCGCAATTGGGACGAAATTCTGGAAGACCAGCCGCGAGATATTCTTGCGCTGAAATTTCAGCATTTCATGCTATTCTGGTTCGGCCGCATTCGCGAAATGACTATTGCTTGCGAGAGGACCTTGAGGAACTTGGACGAGAGCGATCCCGGCCATTCCCACGCTCTCGGCATGTACTCCTTCGCGCTTGAAGAGGCGGGCGACTATCGGAAAGCCGAACGGTTGGGTCGCCTTGCCGTCGAACGGCACCCGGACGATCTGTGGGCGATTCATGCCGTCGCCCATGTCTACGAAATGGAGGGAAACCTTGCGGCGGGGCTCAACTGGCTGAGCCAGCCATTGGGCGAATGGGCGGACCGCGGATTGTTCAAGGATCATCTTTGGTGGCATACGGCGCTGTTCGCGTACGAACGCGGCGAGTACGCCAAAGCTCTCGAACTGTACGACGAGGCGGTTTGGCCGGAAGATTCGGATTTTTACCTGGATACGCAGAACGCGGCATCGCTGTTGGCGCGGCTGGAATTTGCAGGAGTGGATGTTGGCGAGCGTTGGGAGCCTCTAGCCGCGGTTTCGGAAAGCCGCGCCGGCGACCACGTTCACCTGTTTACAGAGCCGCACTATTCAATGGCATTGGGGAGAACTGATCAACGAGAGCTTTCCCGCAAGCATTTGGCTTCGCTGCAAGCTTTTGCGAAAGGCGAGGGCAGGCATCAGTCCCGCCCCGTCGAACGAGTCGCCGTTCCGGTTTGCAGGGCCATAGGAGATTTCTATCTTGGAAATTATGCTTCGACAATCGATGCGCTGATGCCTTTGCGAGACGAGTTCCAGTGCATCGGCGGAAGCCACGCGCAGCGCGATGTCTTTGAAATCTATCTTTTGGAAGCGGCGATGCGAAAACAGGATTATCGTCTCGCCCGATCGCTGCTGGACGAACGGACTCGCTCCCGCAGAAATAGCGTTTCAACTTGGGCCAAATACGCCGAAGTTTGCGACCGGCTCGGCGACCGAAGCGGAGCCGAGAACGCCCGAATGCAAATCAAGCGCATTGCGCCCGCGTCGTGAGCTTGTCAGGAATCGCCGATGAGAATAGGATTTCCGGGTGTTGAATTGGAGCCCTTCGGCGCCGTGCATGTATTCGCTTGGTCCACTCGATGGCGCCTGGACGGAGATATACTTAAGCTAGGGGCAAATTGACCATGCGCTCAATGCAAATTACCGAATGGGGCAAGCCATTGGAGATGCGCGCGACAGCCACGCCGCAGCCTAGTGGTTCGGAAGTCCTTGTAAAAGTGGAAGCCTGCGGCGTCTGCCACAGCGATATCCATATCTGGGAGGGGTTTTTCGACCTCGGAAACGGTAGGAAGCTTCCAATTTCGGACCGCGGTATTGAACTACCCTTTACTTTGGGTCACGAGCCTGCCGGGCGCGTGGTTTCGGTGGGTCCCGATGCGGATTCTTCGCTTGTAGGAAAAAGCTACGCAATTTACCCTTGGTTCGAGTGCGGCTCCTGCGAAGCTTGCAACAACGATCTTGCGCAGGCATGCGATGATCCGACGACAATTGGAACGCGGAGAGACGGCGCGTATTCGGACCATGTTATCGTACCCGATGCAAAATATCTGATCGACTATTCGGGGATCGATACCGATCGCGCATGCACCCTCGCATGCTCCGGGCTGACCGCCTATAGCGCATTCAAGAAAATCCAGCCTGACCGTCTGAATGGCGATGATACCGTCATGATAATCGGCGCCGGCGGCGTCGGTCTTGCCGCGCTTTGCATCGCCAGGGAGCTCTGCGAGGCAAAAATTGTCGTTGCCGACATCAGCTCGGAACGTCGCGAGGCGGCATTGGCTCTCGGAGCCGAGGCGGTTTGCAACCCGGCCGAAGATTCGGCTGCCGCTCGAATCGCCGAGCATGCATCCGCGGCCGGCTCGGGAATTGCGGCGTCCATGGACTTCGTTGGATTGCCTCGAACGATGGAGTTCAGCGCAGCCGCTTTGCGTAAAGGCGGATTGCACGTGCAAGTTGGACTGTTCGGGGGCGCCTATTCCTTGTCGCTGCCGATGATCACTTTCAGAATGCTGCGCTTCGCCGGATCCTATGTGGGTTCGCTGGAGGAATTCCGCGAATTGGTCGCAAAGGTGCAGTCGGGACTTTCACTGTCTTTTCCGCTGACGACTCGCCCTCTCGACGAAGCCGCCGACGCGCTTGAAGAATTGAGGTCGGGACAGGTCGTTGGAAGAATCGTCCTGAAGCCTTGATTTCAATCTTGCAGGTCCGAAACTGCCGGTTCCTGCGATCTTAAAAGCGCTTCAAGCATCGACCTGGCCAATTTCTCCAGCGATTCCATTGCCGTGCACCGGCATTGAGTAATGGAGGCAACTTCCCGGAATTTCGCGATTAGCCTAATCCCGCGCCGGCTCGGGCTGCGCAGCTGATACTCATGCGAATGCGTTCGGCAAACCGCCCCAATTGCAATGATTTTTGAAAAAATGCCGGCTTGAGCCATGGGCGCGAGCCAATGGCGGTGAATTCAACTTGCGGCACTGCGGGCGGCGTTCACGAGCGCGCAATGCAGGATTGAGTCGTCGGAATCCGCATCGCTTTATCCATCGCATCCCTCCGGGTCCGAGCGATCAGCCATGGTTTCTGAAACGGCCGGAAATTTTCGACGCTTGCCCGGATTCGATCCTGCAGGGGGAATTGCTGCGCTAGGCGCAGGCCGTCGACCCGATCGCTGCGAGATAGGAAAGTCGCCGGTCGACAATGCGGGCGAGCGGCTTCTCGTATCTTTCAAGCCGAATTCGAGAATCCTACTCAACCGATCCGGCACGATGCCATGACGGCCATGTTCAGTATGTCGTTGGATGTGGACGTAAACGAGCACAGCTGTATCTGGGCATCGATGCCGGACAAGATCGGCCCGATCACCGTCGAACCCGCGATTTCCTGCAGTAGCTTGACCGAAATCGAAGCCGAATGCCGCGCGGGAACAACGAGGACATTTGCAGGCCCTGTCAATTTGCAGAACGGGTAGCGATTGCGGACATCGTCGTTTAGCGCAACATCCACCGTCATTTCGCCATCGTATTCGAAGTCGACAGCGCGCTTGTCAAGGACTCGCGGAGCCTCCTGCATTTTTATGGCGCGCTCCGAAACGGGATAGCCGAAATTGGAAAAGCTCACGAATGCGACCCGCGGAGTTTGGTTTAGCATTCTGGCGACGGATGCGGCTCTTTCGGCAATATCGGCAAGGTCTTCCGGGTTGGGCCATTCCTGTACTAGAGTATCGGCGATGAAGACGAGCCTGCCGCGATGAATCACGGCGGTTACGCCGACGGCCCCGTCCTCCGCTCTGGCGTCGAAGACGTGGTTGATAAGGGATAGAACATGCGCGGATTTGCGCGTTGCGCCCGTTACAAGGCCGTCGGCATGCCCCTGCATCAGCATAAGGGATGCGAATACGTGCCGATCGCGAGCTGCCAGCCTGTGAACGTCGGCTTGGTCGTAGCCCCTGCGCTGCAGCCGAGAGTAAAGCACATCCTTAAAAGATTCGAGCCAAGGAGTGTTGGCGGCGTTGCAGATTTCCAGTTCGCGGTAGGCATCCTCGATTCCCGCGCTTGCCAGCTTGTCTCTGACATCGCTCTCGCGACCGACAACCAGGGCCTTTCCCAGGCCGGACCTTTGGAACGCAACAGCTGCGCGAAGCACCCTTGAGTCGCCGCCTTCCGCGAAGACGATCTTGGCTTGCGCCATTCTAGCTCTTTCGAAAAGCGAGTTGAGGATCGCAGCGGTCGGGTCCATCCTCGATTTGAGGTCGACGGTATACGCATCCAAATCCTTTATCGGGCGACGAGCGCATCCGGATTCCATGCCGGCTTTGGCGACCGCGGGCGGCACGGCGTGGATAAGCCTCGGGTCAAACGGCGTTGGAATGATGTAGTCGGGACCGAATTTCGCTTGCTTTCCGTATGCCAGGGCGACGGAGTCCGGAACATCCTGGCGAGCGAGTTTCGCTAGCGCATTCGCGCAGGCGATTTTCATTTTGTCGTTTATAGCTCTTGCATGAATGTCCAAGGCCCCGCGGAACAGATAGGGGAAACCCAGCACGTTGTTGACTTGGTTGGGGTAGTCGGAACGGCCCGTGGCTATGATGGCGTCGGGTCGAAGCTCCCGCGCCAAATCGGGGTCGATTTCGGGATCGGGATTGGCCATGGCGAAGACGATCGGGCTTTCGGCCATGGAGGCGAGCATTTCGGGCGTCAGGGCGCCTTTCGCCGACAGGCCAAGAAAAACGTCGGCTCCGACCAAAGCCTCGGCAAGTGTGCGCTTGTCGGTCTCCGCCGCATGCGGGGATTTCCATTGGTTGATGCCGGAACTTCGACCTTTGTAGACGACTCCGGCTGAATCGCACACGATGCAGTTCTCGTTTTTTGCCCCCATGGATTTCAGAAGTTCGATGCATGCGATTCCAGCCGCCCCGGCGCCGTTTAGGACGATTCGGCAATTTTCGATGCTCCTTTTGGAAATCATAAGGGCGTTGATCAGTCCGGCGGCGCAAATCACCGCCGTGCCATGCTGATCGTCGTGGAACACCGGTATTTCAAGCTCATCCTTTAGCCTCTGTTCGATAATGAAGCACTCCGGCGCTTTGATATCTTCCAGGTTTATGCCGCCGAATGTTGGCTCCAGAAGCTTGACCGCTGCAATGAACGCTTCGGGATCCTCGGTGTCGAGTTCCAGATCGACCGAATTAACGTCCGCAAATCTCTTGAACAGGATCGCCTTTCCTTCCATGACCGGCTTGGCGGCGAGCGCCCCGAGATTGCCGAGGCCGAGTATGGCCGATCCGTTGGTTATAACGGCGACGGTGTTGCCTTTCGTCGTATAGTCGTAGGCGCATTCGGGATTTTCCGCGATCGCTTCCACGGGAACTGCAACTCCGGGCGAATAGGCCAGGGAAAGATCTCGCTGGGTTGCCATGGGAATCGAGGCGGCGATTTCAAGTTTTCCGGGCGACGGCTCCCTGTGAAACGCCAGAGCTTCTTCGCGCGTAATGTTGGATTTCATGCTCCGCTCTCAAATTGCCTCGATCCGCCAGCCTGAACGCCGGGATTCCATTCGAATGACAATTCTCCGAAAGCCTGAATAATACAAGCCCCGGCGCCGCGGTTTGCCGCGGCAATAGTCCCTAAATTGAGCGCAGGGGCTTGATTTGCGGAAAATACATGTGGAGAACCTTGCAAGGTTCCATTATTTCCTTCGCCAGCCGAATAGCCCGGTATCCGCCGGAATGCTTGCTTCAAGGGAGGCATCGTGTCCGAGACCAGCGACTTGTCGCCGATGATGGCGCAGTACAACGCCATCAAGGCGCAGCATCGGGACGCGCTGCTTTTCTACCGCATGGGCGACTTCTACGAAATGTTTTTCGACGATGCGGTTGCGGCCGCCGCAGCGCTCGACATTGCCTTGACGAAGCGCGGCAAGGCGAGCGGCAAAAACATTCCGATGTGCGGCGTGCCGGTTCATACGGCGGAATCATATTTGCAGAATCTAATTCGAAAAGGCTTTAGGGTCGCGGTTTGCGAACAGACGGAAGACCCTTCCGAGGCTAGGAAGCGCGGATCGAAGTCCCTCGTCAAACGGGAAGTCAAGCGCCTGCTAACGCCCGGCACTATAACGGAAGATGCGCTGCTGGACGCTCGCAGGCACAATTTTCTTGCTGCAATCTGCGACATACGAGGCGAGTCCGCGGTTGCCTGGGTCGATATCTCATCCGGCGATTTTCGCGTCATGGCCTGTCCGCCTTCGAGGCTTGGACCCCAGCTGGCGAGGATCGCGCCGCGGGAAATACTTCTATCTGAATCCTGCGACGAGGTTTTCAAGCAGATCGCGGCTGAAAGCGGTGCCTCGATATGGCCCATGCCGGGCGTCGAATTCGATAGCGCGGAAGGCGAAGTTCGACTGCGCAGCCTATTCGGCGTCGAGTCCCTGGACGCATTCGGCGCTTTCGGGCGCCCGGAGCTTTCTGTTCTTGGCGCCATTGTCGGCTATTTGGAACTAACGCAGAAAGGCAGGCTGCCGCTGCTGCAGCGGCCGCAAGCGGAAAATCCGGAATCCGTCATGCAGATCGACGCGGCGAGCCGGCGGAATCTTGAACTCACGGAATCGATTTCCGGCGGTCGGGACGGATCCCTTGTTTCTGTGCTGGACCGCACAAGTACAGCCGCCGGCGCGCGCCTGCTGGAAAGACGTCTTTCGGCGCCCTCTACCGACCTGGCGACTATAAATTCACGCCTGGCGGCAGTCGATTTCTTCATCGAAAACGACGATTTGCGAAGCGATCTAAGAACGCTGTTCAAGAAACTTCCCGATATGGAGAGATCGCTTTCGAGATTGGGGCTGGAGCGGGCCGGCCCGCGCGATTTGGCGGCTATCCGCGACGGCCTTGACGTTGCCGATTCAGCAAGCGGTCTTTTCGAAGGTAAGAGCGCGCCCGCCGAGCTCGAGCAGGAATTGAGCAGATTGTCCGGCTTCGATGATCTCCGGGAATCTCTGGAATCCGCGCTGGTCGCCCAGCCGCCGCTTTTTCTGCGAGACGGAGGCGTTATCGCATCGGGCATGGACCCGGAGCTCGATGAAATGAGAAAGCATCGCGACGAAGGTCGAAGCGTCATTGCCGCGATGCAGGCGCAGTATGTTCGGGACACGGGAATCAACTCTCTGAAAATAAAGCACAACAACGTGCTCGGCTACTTCGTGGAAACCACATCCGCGTATTCGAACAAAATGCTGTCGGAACCCCTGTCGGAAACATTCGTTCACCGGCAGACCATGGCAAACGCCATGCGGTTTACGACTGCCAAGCTGGCAAAAACCGAATCGATGATTTTGAACGCCGGAACGCGTTCGCTGGAAATTGAGAATAGGATATTCGACGAGCTGTGCGAAAAAACGGTTGCTCGGGCGGCGCAGATCGGCGCCGCCGCTAGATCGCTGGCCGAACTGGACGTTGCTTCGTCCTTGGCCGAACTGGCGGCCGCGGAGAATTGGTGCCGCCCCGAAGTTGACGAGAGCGAAAGCTTTGGCATCGTCAAAGGCCGACATCCGGTCGTGGAGGCTGCGGTACGCCGAAGCGGGTCGCCGTTTGTCGCCAATGGCTGCTTCCTGGGAGATTCCGGCGATGCGGCGAAAATTCGCCTGGTTACCGGACCGAACATGTCGGGAAAGTCGACCTACCTCCGTCAGAATGCGCTGATTGCGCTATTGGCGCAGGCAGGCTCGTTCGTGCCGGCTGAATCGGCTAGGATCGGAAGGGTAACCCAGTTGTTTTCGCGGGTGGGCGCGGCGGATGATCTTGCGAGAGGCCGCTCCACGTTCATGGTAGAAATGGTCGAGACCGCCGCCATTCTCAATCAAGCCGATTCCGGCGCATTGGTCATACTGGATGAGATCGGTCGAGGCACCTCGACCTACGATGGCCTCGCAATCGCATGGGCGACTTTGGAGCACCTGCACGAAATCAACGGCTGCAGGGCTCTTTTTGCGACGCACTACCATGAACTGACGAGCCTCAAGGATAGGCTGCCCAGAATTTCGAATGCGACTGTCGCGGTCAAGGAATGGAAAGGCGAGGTCGTATTTCTGCACGAGGTCGTGGAAGGGACGGCCGACCGTTCCTACGGCGTGCAGGTCGCGAAACTCGCCGGCATGCCGCCGACGGTCGTCGGCCGGGCGACTGAAATCCTGGAACTCCTTGAAAAAGGCAGGAAGGACCAAAAGAGCGAAGCCGAATTGCTTCTGGACGATTTGCCGCTTTTCGCCGCTGCGGCCGAATATCGCGCGCCGTTGCAGCGGGCCTCGCCCATCGAAGATATGCTGGACTCCATTACTCCCGATGAATTATCTCCGCTTTCCGCTCTTGAACTGGTTTACAGGCTTAAAAAGGCTAGCATGGACCGATGACTGAAGATACGCGGGGATTGGCCTTTCCACGAATATTGCAGGGCGAGCGAATTGCAGCTCGAAAATTCAATGCGAAACTTTGATCTACCGGCGAGCGACCACGATTTCGACAAGGCGAGCCGCCTGAAGGACTTGCCCATCACGTCTACGCACTGGGGCGCCTACAGGGTCGAAACCGGGAACGGACGGATAAAAGCGCTGCACGGGTTCGAGGAAGATCCTGACGCTTCGCCGATCGGGCGAGGAATTATCGACGCGATCGACGGGCCGACCAGAATTCGGCGGCCGAGCGTTCGAAAGAGCTGGCTGGAAAATGGTCCGGGCACCTATCCGGAACGGCGGGGCGCAGAGGCATTTGTTGAACTGACGTGGCAGGAGGCGGAATCTCTGGTCGCCAGGGAATTGACCAGAGTACGGAGCGAATACGGGAATCGCGGGATTTTCGCAGGCTCGTACGGCTGGGCAAGCGCCGGCAGGTTCCACCATGCGCAGAGTCAGATTCACAGGTTCCTAAACTGCTTCGGCGGCTATACGCATTCCAAGAACACCTACAGTTTCGCTGCGGCGGAAGTCGCGGTCCCGCACGTAATCGGAGCGTTCCGGAGTTTCCTGCCCGAATCGACAAGCTGGCCGGCGATCGCGACGGGGGCCGAGCTCGTTGTCGCCTTCGGAGGCATCCCTCTTAAAAACGGCCAGATAAATTCAGGCGGCGTCGGAGCGCATCTGCAGAGGCAAGGATTGAAGCAAGCGCTGGATGCCGGCGTCGAGTTTGTCAATGTCGGTCCGCTGCGGTCGGACCTCGATGAATCGGCCGGGAGTTCCTGGCTGCCGATACGCCCTTGCACGGACACCGCACTGATGCTCGGAATCATGCATGTTCTGATCTCCGAAGACCTGTGCGACCGCGATTTTCTTGAACGATTTACGGTCGGGTTCGAGACGTTCCGCGCCTATGTCGAGGGCAAGGTCGACGGAAAGGCGAAGACGGCCGACTGGGCTGCCGGGATTTGCGGCATCGACGCCGATCGGATCGAGAATCTAGCCCGGCGAATGGCGGCAAGAAAGACGATGATTTCTACGAGTTGGTCGCTTACCAGGCAGGCATACGGCGAACAGCCGTTCTGGGCGGGAATCGCTCTGGCTTCGGCTCTGGGCGAAATCGGACTGCCCGGGCGCGGAATCGGGTTCGGATACAGCGCGACAAACAGCATTGGCGGACACTATAGTCGAATTCCCGGGGCATCGCTCCCACAGGGCGCGAACGGAGTCGAGGACTTCATCCCCGTTGCGCGAATATCCGACATGCTTCTGAATGCGGGAGAAGATTTCGACTATAACGGAGCAACATACAAATACCCGGATATTCGGTTGATTTACTGGGCCGGCGGCAATCCGTTCCACCACCATCAGGATTTAAACCGCATGCTGTCCGCCTGGCGAAAACCTGAAACCATTATCGTCCATGATTGGTGCTGGAACCCGGCCGCGAAGCATGCCGACATCGTTTTGCCGTGCACGGCAAGCCTCGAACGCGACGATATAGCGATTTCGCCGCGCGATCCGTACGCCGTCGCGATGCGGAAAGCTGTCGAGCCGGTCGGCGAAAGCCGAAACGACTTCGACATTCTCGCTGGAATCGCAAGATGCCTGGGAATTGAAGAGGAATTCACCGGAGGCCGGAGCTCGGCGGAGTGGATCCGATGGATTTACGAGGAAACGGCCAGGCGATCCGGATCGCAAGGCGCTGAGATGCCGGGCTATGACGAATTTCAGCGCGCCGGCTGGTTCAAGCTAGATCCTCCTGCGGAACCTGTCAGCTTTCTTTCGGATTTTCGACGAGATCCGGATTCGCGCGCCCTTGGAACGCCATCGGGAAAAATCGAGATTTATTCGGAAACGGTCGCGAAATTCGGCTATGCGGACTGTCCCGGCCACCCGACTTGGCTGCCGCCCCGCGAATGGCTAGGCGCCGGCAATAAAGACTATCCGCTGCACTTGATCACGAACCAGCCCGCGGCCAAGCTGCACTCGCAGCTCGACCAGGGCAGCGAAAGCCGCAAATCCAAGCTCAACGGCCGGGAACCGATTTCCATGCATCCCGCCGATGCCGAGGATAGAGGCTTGCAAGACGGCGAAACGGTAAAGGTTTTCAATTCGAGAGGGGCCTGCGTCGCATCGGTCAGAATTACGGACGGCATCCGAAGGGGCGTAGTGCAGATGGCGACCGGCGCCTGGTTCGATCCTGAATCTCCGGGCCGAATCGGAAGCATTTGCAAGCATGGAAATCCGAATGTGCTTACGCCCGATCTAGGAACGTCGCGCCTTGCGCAGGGGCCGGGCGCCAACAGCTGCCTTGTCGACGTAGAAGGAATCGGCGAATCAACTCCCGGAATCACGGCGCACGATCCTCCGGAGCTTATCGAATCGGATTGTCGGCGCTCGCGTCCGGAATCGCCGAGTTCCGGCTAGAATTCATCGTTTGCGAATTCGTTGACGCAATCCGGATTGCCGGCCCGCGGCTACAGCTTCCGATTGCGCCGACCAGCTGGCTAATTGGTACTGGACGGCGCAGGCAGGCAATGCTGGCGGATGTTCCCGCCGCAAGCCTTTTCCGCAATTTCAAGCATATGCTCGTGATGCGTCAAATAAATTACTTGGCACGACTTGGACACTTCGTACAAGATACGGAATGCCTGCCGCGCTCGGTCGTCGTCGAAGCTTTCCATTATGTCATCCGCCACGAAAGGCAACGGGGAGTTGCCTTTGCAATACCTCACGAACCCCGCGAGGCGCAGCGAGAGATACAGCTGAACCCGGGTGCTTGTCGACAAGTGGTCCACTTGGCATGATCTATTGTCGCTTTCGCGGCTAGCGATCAAAGTGTCGTTTTGAGCGGATCCGTCGGCAATCAGCCTGGAATAGTTGCCAAGCGTCATTCGCGAAAAGAAGTTCGTAGCGTTTTCGAGAAGTTCGTTTCGATTGGCTTCCCGGTATTTCTGGAGCGCGCGCCTTGCAGCGAATACGCCGAGTCGCGACTGCAGAGCTCTCCTGGCCATGTCTTCCAGTTCGACTAGAACCGTTTGCCGATCCTGAATTAGCGCAGCCGCTTTTTCGTCCGATCCGACCGAGTCGAACAGGGTCTTCGCTGTCAAGCTTTCCCTGACCCGCTCCTCGAAGTCCTCCCCGGCGGATATTACCTGCGTTTTGCAGGCTAGGATCTCCGAATCAAGAGCTTCTCTTTGGGACTCAACCAGCGCCTCGGCTTCGCTTGCAGTTTCGGTGTTCAGGAGATCTTTGAGCCGTTTTTCGTAGCTCGCTATCCTTTTCTGCAGTTCGACGCGTTGCTCGCATTTGCGCAATGCAAGCAGCAGGTCGCCCGGCGAAGAAGTTCTATCCTCGTCCGACAATATCTTTGAAAGCTCGGAAACTCGTCGCCGGATTTCGGCGATCTCGTCTTCCGTGCGTTGAATCTCTCTTGATTCCCTATCGCTATCCGTTCGGTTTTGCTTGAATTCGCGCTGAGCATTTTCAGCGGCGTTAACGCGTCGCTCAATGTCGGCGAACACGGCGAAGGGGTCGCCGTCGGAATCATGGCCTAATTCGCCCGCCAGTTTCCGGACTTCCCGAATGAAGCTATCGACTTCCTGAACCATTCCGTCGATGCGATGATTGAGTTCGTCGAGCCTGCTGGAATTTTCCCGCAACTTGCGGAATTCGTCGAGCAGCGCCTTGACGTGGTCGGGTCCAATGCCCTGAAGCCAGGAATCGCGGCACGCTTCATCCCAGCTCATTGTCCATTCGGCCTGCCTTTCCCCGACGCTTTCGAGAGCTGATTTGCGTTCATTTAGATTCTCATTCGCTGCATGCCGCCGCTCATTCGCCGCTTCAAGCTGCGTTCGGGCCTCTTTCGCCTTGTCGGCTGCATCGTCCGCAATTGAAAGAAGCCTTTTGAGCGTCGCATTCCCATCAATTTCGGGCATGCCGGCCTTGGCTAGTCCCGATAGCAATTCCTCCTTCCTTGCCTTTAGGGCGGCTTCGATCTCGTCGTATTCCTTTTTTCGATTCCGGCATTCAAGGATTGCCTTTTCGGCCAGGCTCCGTTGTTTTAGCCATTCGGGGAGATCCAGAAGTGCGAAGTCGCCGGGCAATCCGAGCGAAGCCAAAGTCGAAGCCGCCCGGGAATACAATTCTTTTCTTTTTTCATGACAGCCCTGAATTTCTCGGCCAAATGAATCGCGGCTTGCCGTCCTTTCGTTCAGCTGCATTTGAATGTTGCGCAGTTCCGCGACCCGGTCGGAACGCTCAATCCGAATGTCTCTAACCCTGTCGTCCTCGTCCATCGCCTCCTTGAACGCGTCGGCGGTTTCCCTATCGAGATGGCGGTAATGCGTCTGCCAGGCTTGATCTCGCGCTTGACGAAGAGCGCTCGCCTGTTCGTCGGTAACCAGACCTTCCAGCTGGGTCAAATTGTGGATTTTAGTTTGAATCTGCGCGATTTCGCGATCATTTCGCTCTTGTTGCTCAATAATGCTTTGTTCATCCCGGTCGAATCCCTTCGCGGCTTCCCGCCACCTTTCCGCCTGTTGGCTGGAGGGCGTCGCCTGGGAAGGAATTTGATTTGGATCGCCGTTCCAGGGCTTCAATGTCGCCACGGCCGCATCGACGGCCCCGCGCGCATTTTCTAAATTCGCGGAAGCTGTCTTGATCTCCGCGGACAAGTCCGCTGCGCGGATTTCATTTGCGACAGCACCGAGCTTTTCCGCCTCCAAATTGACGGAAGCGGAGATTTTGGAAATATCGCCGGAACTCCGAAGGGCGATTTCGGCTTTGCGCAACTCTTCCTTGGCGGTTTCCGAATGCAGTCGCAGTTCGGAGTACCTTTCCGTCAGCGAGTTCAAGTTGGCTATTCTGGAATCGTCCAGCACATAGCGTCGAGGGTCGTCGTCGCCATCCTTTCCGATGCAAATCATGGACAGCCGCAATTTTCCGATTAGGTCGTTCCGGGCTTCCCGTCTCCTAGTGAGTTCTTCGCTCATTCGCTTGGAAAATGCGGCCGCCTGGCTCAGCGCGGCGACCCGTTGCCTGAATTGCAGGGCTTCCGGATCGGTCGCTACGGCTTCGCCCTCGCGTTCGAGGCGATCCAGCCTCTCTTTCGCGCCGTTCTTCCTGACTTCGGCTTTTTCGTAATTCGCGTGCAATTCCTCGGCTTCCCGGATTGCTCCGGGCGGAACTCTCGGGAAATTTTCCAATTCTCTTTCCAGTAGCCGACTTTCTTTCAAATCCCCGACATCGGGAAGGGCGATTTTTACATTTTCCAGCTGCCTAAGTCGCGCATTCAGAAATTCGTGCTTCGAACGCGCCTCCGCCTCCAATTCCCGCGATGCCTGCAGGTTGTCGCGCAGCTCCCTGTAGGTCCTTGCGTTGGTGTCAATCACCTTGAGTTCAGCGTCGATTTCAGCGACCTTCGCCACGAGCTTTCGCAATTTGGTTTGCCGTCGTCCTCCGCGCGATGCGGGAACATACAATTCTTCTGAATTTTTCAATGCCGTATCCAGAATTTTGGTTACGTCGTGCAGGCCCGCCGAGCTTTGAAAAATAATTGGGCCAAGCTCGCCTTTGGCGGCAAGAATATCTTCGGCGCCGGCGGCGAGAGAATTTTCGTCTAGCGAGCACATCGTCGTCCAGGCTTCGCGCGACAGGTGGCCTAGTGCCGCCGACAGGAGTTCTTCGTCGACCGGATTGCCCGCGTCGTCGAGCAGGGAATCATTTCTTTTCTTTACCCGTACGAATCCGCGCTCCTTGCCGTCTATGTTCAGAGCTGCGCCGACGCTGAGAGTCGATCCGTGGCGAAAACCGTAGGGAGTTCGATTGGGAAAGGCGAAAAAGCAATCCAGAAGGCCGTTGAACAAGGTCGTTTTGCCTGCTTCGTTGGGTCCGAAGACAATGTGGCAGTCAGGGGCGGAAGGGGATTCCTGGCCGAAGTCGAGAGAAAAATCCTCGAACATTCCGTAGCGGTTCAAATCAAGGCGGCGAAGTCTCATTGCCCGGTCCTTTCGAGCTTAAGCGATGCCGCGATGTCTTCGCCGCCGTCAACGGTAAGGCAATGCAGCAGATCGTCCACTTCATCGGGCGGCATCGCGCCCCAATCGGCGCGGATATTCCGGGGCAGCTGCTTCAGAAGAGAATCCCATTCATCGCGAGCCTGCTTGCGGAAGGATGGATCGGATGAAAGAGAGCGCAAGTGATTTAGGAGCTCGTCGATCGGATCAGCCGCATCGCTTTCCGGATTCGACGGCATTGTTCTGGTTTCGATCTTTTCGATCCAAATTCCATCCATCGAGGAAACTTCTTCCTCCAATTGCTCATGAAGGATGTCCCTGCCGGTTCGAATTCGCCAATGAAGCGGAGACGCGCCTTCCAGCGCAATGCGCGCGACGACGGTCGGCGCGACCGCATTCCGCCCCGCTTCGGAAAGCTTTTCGAGAAGAATGCTCAGCAATTGCTCCCAATCTGAGATTGCAGCGACATTTACCGGAACAAGGACGAATTCCGCTTTCGCGGCGGCAATTTCTCCAATCGTCGCTTTGCCGTTCGATACTTCGACAAGAGTTGCCGATTTAGGGCCGGATTCGCCGATGTCCCGTCCCTGCGGAATTCCCGGCATGACGATGTAGGGGTGTTCATTCGCGACGCTGCGCTTGTGAATATGGCCGAGCGCCCAATAATCGTATCCTAAGGCGGCCAGGTCATTTTCCGAGCATGGCGCGTAGGCGTCATGCCCCGCCGAGCCGCCCAAGCTCGTGTGCAGGACCCCTATGTTGAAAAAATCGTCGACCGGCCTTGGAAATCTGGGAAGGAGGGATTCGGCAATATGCCGCCCGGGAAAGCTGACGCCGTGAATTGCAATGCCTGCTTCCTCGACCCGGCGAGTAACCGAGCGACCGGAAAAAATATGAACATTGTCGGGCATGGGTATTTGAGTCGCAATTTTGGACTCGGCATCGTGGTTTCCCTTGACCATGAATACCTGGATGCCCGCCGAATTCAGGCGCCGCATTTGATTGCTCACGAACGCGGCGGTCTTCATGCTCCTTACTTCGCCGTCGAACAAATCGCCGGCGACTATCAGGGCGTCGACTTTCAGCTCGATGCTCTGCTCAACGATGTTTTCAAACGCGTCGCGCGAGCAATTTCGTATCAGATCCGCCAATTCCTCGTTTTTCAGAGCTAGTGAGCGAAGCGGGGAATCCAAGTGGACATCCGCCGTGTGGATGAATCTGAATGTCATGCAGAGCCTTTTTTTAAATTAGTCGCAAATCGCGCTTGGACTAAGCCAAGCGTTTTCTCGGACGATCCCGATGTTCAATATTTGTTCTAATATGGGCCTTGCGTGCGAATTGCAACCCCCGCCCGAAGTAATTCGACGCTATGAAGCAGGCGGCCGAGCCGTTCTTGATCGCGAACGAAACTTCCTAGCTCTTCATGTCGTCCCAGAATCCTTTGACCCGTCCGAAGAAGTCGCTGGAATTGGGATTGTTCTCCTGGCTGAGCTTCTCGAATTCGCGCAAGAGATCCTTTTGGCGGCTTGTCAGGTTGACCGGAGTTTCCACTTTGATTTCGAGCATCATGTCGCCGTTGCCGCTCCCCTGCAGCGAAGGCATTCCCTTTCCTCTGAGTCGCAGCTGCTTGCCGGTCTGGCTTCCCGCGGGGATGCGAACTCTGCTTTTGCCGCCGTCGATCGTCGGCACGTCGTGCTCGCCGCCAAGCGCCGCGGTCGCAATGGAAACCGGGAGGCTGCAGAAAAGATTGCTCCCTTCTCTTTCGAAAATCGAATGGGAGTTGATTTGCACGAAGACGTAAAGATCGCCCGACGTGCCGCCGCGAATCCCGGCTTCGCCCCGGCCCGCCAACCGGATGCGCGTTCCATTATCCACGCCCGGCGGAACTTTGACTTCGATCGTCTGGTCTTTCTTGACGCGGCCCGCGCCGGCGCAGCTTCGGCAAGGCTGCTTGATGATTCTTCCCTGGCCGCCGCAAGTCGGGCAGGTTTGCTCTATGGTAAAGAAGCCTTGGCGCGCGCGCACTTTTCCGCCTCCGGCGCAAGTCGGGCAGGTCGTTGGATCCGCGCCGCCTTCCGCTCCCGTGCCGCGGCACGCATTGCACGAGGCGGATGTCTGAACGGTAAGTTTCTTTTTCGTGCCGTGAAAGGCCTCTTCCAAGTCGATCTGAAGATTGTACCGAAGGTCGGAACCGCGCGTCGAGCGCTTTCGGCCTCGGCCGACGGACATGAAATCGCCGAAAAGATCGTCGAACACCTCCGAAAACGCGGATGCTACGTCGGGTCCGGCATGGAAGCCGCCACCGGCGCCGCCCGTGCCGCCGCTGAACGCGGCATGGCCGAACCGGTCGTACGCGGCCTTTTTTTCAGCGTCGCTAAGAATTTCGTAGGCTTCGTTGACTTCCTTGAATTTAGCCTCGGAATCAGGGTCGCCGCTGTTTCGATCGGGATGAAGGGCTTTGGCCTTTTGGCGGTAGGCGCGTTTTATTTCGTCGGCCGACCCTCCCCTGGAAACGCCCAGTACATCGTAAAAGTCGCGTTTTTCCATCAATTAAACTCCGCTCGGCGGCCCGTTTGCTTCAGCTTGGCGCAAGCGGGCCTAGCGGCATCGAGCGCGCCTATTTCTTGTCGTCCTTGATATCCTCGTATTCGGCTTCGACGATGTCTTCGTCTCTGTCGGAATCGCCCGGAGCCTCGGGCTCCTGCTCCGCCGCTTCATTGGCACGAGCCTCGTAAATCGCTTGCCCGAGCTTCATCGCGGCATCCGTCAAGTTCTTGATAGCGGACCTGATTTTGTCGGCGTTGTCGTCTTTCAGAGTTTCCTCGAGCGCATTCGTGGCCAGCTCGATGACTTCAACCGTGGACGGGTCGACTTTGTCGCCGTGCTCCTCCAGGGACTTCCTGGTCTGGTGCACCAGCGCTTCGCCCTGGTTCCTTGTCTCAACGAGTTCCTTGCGCGCCTTGTCCGCTTCCGCGTTGGCCTCGGCGTCTTCAACCATTTTTTCAATTTCGTCGTCGGACAGCCCGCCGGAAGCCTGAATCGTGATTTTTTGCTCCTTGCCGGTGCCCTTGTCTTTCGCGGAAACCGAAACGATGCCGTTGGCGTCGATGTCAAAAGTCACCTCGATCTGCGGAATTCCGCGCGGCGCGGGCGGTATTTCCTCGAGATTGAACTGGCCGAGCAGCTTGTTGTGCTCTGCCATTTCCCGTTCGCCCTGGAATACGCGAATCGTCACGGCGCCCTGGTTGTCGTCGGCCGTTGAGAAGACCTGCGATTTCTTTGTCGGGATGGTCGTGTTGCGGTCAATAAGCCTGGTGAACACGCCGCCGAGAGTCTCGATGCCCAGGGATAGCGGCGTTACGTCCAGAAGAACGACGTCCTTGACGTCGCCTCTCAGCACGCCCGCCTGGATCGCCGCGCCGAGAGCCACGACCTCGTCCGGGTTGACGCCCTTGTGCGGCTCCTTTCCGAAAAACGCGGTTACTTCCTCGACGACCTTGGGCATGCGCGTCATGCCGCCGACCAAAACGATCTCGTCGATTTCGGCCTTCGAAATGCCGGCGTCCTTGAGCGCGGCGGCGCACGGCTTCAGCGATTTCTTGACGAGATCGCCGACGAGGCTTTCCAATTTCGCCCGCGTCATCTTGACGACTAGGTGCAGCGGCTGGCCGCCGTTTGGATCCATGGAAATAAATGGCTGGTTGATTTCGGTCTGCTGGCTCGAAGAAAGCTCGATTTTGGCTTTCTCCGAGGCTTCCTTAAGTCGCTGGAGAGCCATCTTGTCCTTAGTAAGATCGACACCGTATTCCTTTTTGAACTCGGCCGCTAGATGGCGAACGATGCACATGTCGAAATCCTCTCCGCCGAGGAATGTGTCGCCGTTGGTCGCCTTGACTTCGAAAAGGCCGTCGTCGATTTCGAGAATCGTAATATCGAAGGTTCCGCCTCCCAAGTCGTAGACGGCTATCGTTCGGGTGTCCGACTTGTCGAGACCGTAGGCCAGCGCGGCCGCAGTCGGCTCATTGATTATTCGCAATACCTGGAGGCCGGCGATCTTGCCCGCGTCCTTGGTCGCCTGACGCTGCGCGTCGTTAAAGTACGCAGGCACGGTAATCACCGCCTGGGAAACGGATTCGCCAAGGTAGCTTTCCGCGGTTTCCTTCATCTTTTGGAGGACATGCGCTGAAATCTGCGAAGGCGAATACTTCTTGCCCTTGATTTCAACCCATGCGTCGCCGTTGCCGCCGTCGACAACCGAGTACGCCAAGTTTTTCTTGTCCCTGGCTATTTCTTTGTCGTGAATCCTTCGGCCGATAAGGCGCTTGACCGCAAATACCGTGTTTTCGGGGTTGGTAACGGCCTGGCGCTTGGCGGATTGGCCGATCAGCCTTTCGCTATCGGTAAACGCGACTATCGAAGGCGTCGTCCGGGCGCCCTCCGAATTTTCAACGACCTTCGGTTGGGCGCCATCCATAATGGCGACGCAAGAATTGGTCGTGCCGAGATCGATTCCGATAACCTTGTCCATTTCAAATCCTTCCCATCCAAGATACAAAACAGCCCGGAACCACCCAAGCATCCCTCGCCTGCGTGCATTCGGCAGTTTAGTTTCAAAGGCGTATTGCTACTTTCATTTATGAACGAATTGCCATTGCTGCAAGAACGGCAGTAAAATTATTCGACGCGGCCGCAAGGAGCCGGAAACAATCGCTATGCCAATGCCGAGCAAGATCGTTCGCGGTATCGAAATCTGGGCGGAATACCTGCCGGAAGCCGAGCAGAGGCGGATAGTGGCCGATCTCCGGAGCGTTGTTGCATCCGCTCCGCTGTTTTCGCCCTTAACGCCCTACGGCAAGCCGATGTCGGTAAAAATGACGTCGGCTGGCCGCTACGGCTGGTTTTCGGATCGGCGCGGATACCGCTATGTCGCGGAGCACCCGTCGGGCGCGGCATGGCCGCCGATTCCAGACGCCGTGATTCGCGTATGGAACGCGCTGTCGCGCTGCGAGCGCCAGCCGGACTGCTGCCTGATAAACTACTATCGGCGGAATTCGAAAATGGGCATGCACCGCGACAGCGACGAGGCGAGTTTCGAATATCCGGTAGTTTCGATTTCGCTTGGAGATTCCGCGCTGTTCCGAATCGGCAATCTCGAGAGAGGAGGCAAGACGGAATCCGTTTGGCTTCGCTCCGGCGACATCGTCATTCTGAGCGGCGAAAGCCGACTCGCCTACCACGGGGTCGACAGGATTGAATTCGGATCTTCCGACTTGCTTCGCAACGGCGGACGGGTCAACCTCACATTGCGCGTAGTCGATTGAGGTTTCCTGGATCGATTTCAACCCGCGGGATATCTAGAGATTGTCGTCCCGAACGCCACTCGCCGGGTTTTTTCGCATCGCCATTCAAACGGTCCTGGTGATCTTCGATAGCACGGAGGGCACCTTGTCGCGCTCGAGGCGACTCGAAAGCCGCTCGGCGAATCCATAGAATGCGGCGATCTGGCAAATCGGGACAAGGGCTGGATGAGGCGGCGAGCCCTGCCAGATTCCTATGGATGCATCTCCGCCGTCTCCTACGCAAATCGCTTCCGCGCCTAGCGACGAAAACTCCTTTGCGACATTGACCACTGATTGCTTCGCCCGACCTTCGGGAACGAATGCCAATGCCGTCAAGCCTTTCCGAGCCAGCGCGATAGGTCCGTGGCGAACCTCCGCCGCGCTGAACGCCTCGGCATGAATCAAGCAGATTTCCTTTAGCTTCAATGCCGCTTCGCCCGCGATCGGCAAGGTATGCCCTCGACCGATAGCGAAAAGGGAATGCGAATTCGCGACAGGACCCGCAGCTTCCGCCCACTCGCTTTCGAGAGCATATGCGAGGCGAAACGGTAAATCGCGCAATGCTCTAGCGATGCTGCGATCGCCAGACATGCCCGCGTAAAGTCCGCAAACCGCGATTAGGCTTCCGACAAAGGATTTGGAGGCCGCGACAGCGTGTTCCGGTCCCGCGAAGATCGGAAGCACGCTCTTCGAAACACGTCCGACAGGGGACTCCGGCGCATTGAGGATTCCAACTGTCCTTGCGCCGCTTTTTCTAGCTGATTCTTGCAGACTGACTAGGTCCGGGCTTTCGCCGGACTGCGAAATCGCTATTGAAACCGAGCCGTTGAGCCTTAGGTCCGTTCCGTAGATGGATGCTATCGAAGGACCGATGGATACGACCGGCAAGCCCAATCCGATTTCGACCAGGTATTTCAGAAACATGGCCGCGTAATCGGAACTTCCTCGCGCGCAAGTCACGAGAAACGGCGGGTTCAACTCCGCAATTCTTTTTCCTTCTTCAATGTAAAGCTTGAGCCCGTTTTCGATCTGGAATTCGGCCGAAGAAGGAATTTCGGCGATTTCCTTCGCCATTTGACTTGGTTCGTCCGGCATTTGACTTAGACTGAACCGGCAATCATCGACACGATTTCGCTCGTGCCGGTTTCGCCGGAATTGCGGATGCAGATTTGCGCGCCTCGCCGCAAGACGCAAATCCTATCGGAGAGATTGAACAGTTGGTCTAGGCTATTGCCGATCGGCGTAATGGCCAAATTGCGCTCCCTTGGGAATATTTTTGTTTATTCGACTTTGCGGGTTTCGGCGACTCCCGGAGCCGCAGTCGGCTCGTCAAGCACCCGTTGCTATCGGAAGTGCGCCACCCTGATATGGTAGGAATTTTGGATTAGTCCCGCAAGATGCTGCATGTGATGCGAATGATATCGACTATCCGCGTAGCAAAAGGGAGTTTTGCCCTATCTCGCGGCTAACGCCACTTCATTCAGGCGGAGCGATGCCAGAATTGAACCATCAAGTCAACCGGAAGGCCGCCGAGAATTATTCACCTGACTTGACATCGGTGCTGCCGCTTACTAATCTCTCGCCGTCGGGTGCAGTCCAACTTTGTTGCATTTCTTTTGTTTCCCTGAAAAGCGTGCTAGTGGATGTTGGACGATGAAGGAACGAAATCGGCAATGATTTTCAAGTGCCGCTTTAGGAACTTCGCAACGGGGGCCGGCACTTGGACTGCAACGCCAAGCGAGTTACGCCTTCTGGAAGCAACAAATTTGGACTGCACCCCTCGCCGTCCAAACGTGTGACAACAGGACGAATTTTGTACCTAGGGTTTACAAACGGTTTTGCAACAGATTCTTAAATGAAGACCCCCCGATTTGACAAGGAAGGCTAGAAGGAAATGACTCACGAAGACCGACCTATGAAACCCGAGTTGAAATCGCTGTGGAACAAAGCGCAAGGCATCAATATGTCGCGTGAACAACGAGATGAGCAGAGAATTCAAGATGTCGCGGCCAACGGCAATATATCGGATGATCGGATCACGGTAGAGACCACAAGGAAAATTCACGAAACGGCAAAGTGGTTCGAGGCAAGAGAATGAATTGAAGCCCGGCCACTTTTTCTGGAGACAATATTTTGCCCGTGTTTAGCGGGCATTTTATTGGGAAAAGATAATGCTTTCATTGCGTGATAAAAACAATAACTTATATAATCTTGATATTTTAATAGAGAACGAAGTCCGTCCATTCATCAGCAATCGCACGGAACGTTATGTTTGCGGCACCGAGCTTTGCCGCTACCGTATGTGTTGCGGTGATAACCTTTCCTGATTACTATCCTGCGTAAGCAGATTTTTTGCCGCGACGCTCGCGGATTCGTTGCCTGAAATCCTGGATAGCCTAGTACGGAGAACTTTTTCGAGATCGGATTCGCCGAAACGGCGCCTGGGAGC
>MPMP01000050.1 GCA_002238565.1 Albidovulum sp. bin36 | reverse complement strand
GGAAAAACAGGCGGAATAAACCCCCTCGACGCTTCCCGCGGCCGCAGCCGATCCGCCTCCGCGGGACCGGGAAGCAGAGCTACCCCAACTTGTCTACTTGGAAAGAAAAAAGGCGCAGTATCTGAAATGCGTCCTAATGATCAAATAGCCGCACTTATTGATGAGTATCAACATTCGATGAAAAGAAAAATAGGGCTGTTCGCCCTGATCCCCATAAACTTTCGCATTGCAGGGCAACATCCGAATTCCCTTTGGCCGATCCGCTTGCAAAACCAGCCTTCCCGGCCGGTTGTGATCCGCTAGCCGGTTGCCTAGAGCGCCGCCCGCAGCTTGCGCGGCGAGCAGCGCTTAATTCTTGTCGTTAAGGCAGGCAGGCCGCGTTCGGAAAGATGGAGGCCGCCCGCCAATGGCTCTAACCCAACATAGGTACCGATTCCGCCATAGGGGTCGGTTCTGGCTGAGTGCGGAATGACGCTCCAGGGACTTTTCCGCCTGCCCGGCGTTCGATAGACAGTCGGCCGCGACACGGAGAAGACCTCTGCGAGATCGCCGATCGAGTATTCCCCTGTATCGTGCATTTGCCAGAGTTCCTTCTATCTCGGTATCGGAACTGTGCAGGGAGCTCGGCGTCCGCCCCGCTGCCCTGTATCGCTACGTCGATCCGCAGGGAAATCTCCGCGACCGCGGAAAACGCGTTCTTGGCTCCTGAAAGCCGCGACATGGCGTGCTCTCTCGCGCCGTTCACGGGCAGCTGCCCGTGAATTTTGCCCTGAAGGCGTTGAAATCGGACCTTGGAGAGGCCGGGATGACAAGAAAACGGGCCTGAAACTCTTAGCGTAGGATTTTGCCCCCTCCCGCAAACGACCCCGGAACGCCGCGTACGGGCCGAATGCCCGGGTTTTCCGGCCGAGGACGCCGCCCGTCCGGCCAGCGATCGGCTTCGGGACGGTTTTCGCCGGAAGGAGGCTCTCTCGCGCAGCTCGCGGGTACTTGTCCGTGCATTTCGGGCTGAAGGGTCTGAAATCAGCCCTCAGAAGGGCCAGCTCGGCCGGAAAACGGGAATCCGGCATTCAAAAACGTTCAGCATCTATCCGAAACCGGTCCGCTGGCGTGTATTTCAACACGAATCTGGCTAGAACCCTAATCATCGGCCCGGATCCGCTTTATCTGCGAACAAGGCTGTACTGGAAACGGCTGTTTTGCGGAGTATATCCCGAGCGGTCTTTGCCGCCTGACCAGAACTAGTTTGAGCTTAAATCATCCCCTCGCGTTCCAAGACAGCCCTGATCTCTTCGAAAGCTGCAGAGATATTTCCTCTTGCAAAGCGGATTTGACCCAAGCCCTGAATGTTGGAAAACTCCTCACATCCCTCTTCGAGAATGACAATTGCTTTTGTGAATCCAAGTCGTCCCTGAAACAAACCAACTTCGTGAATGACATTCATACGCGCGCATAGAGTCCCGTCAGTACGCTCATCTTCTGCTGTTAAGAGGATCAATGCGCAGCCTGCTCCATCCAGCATTTCCGAGAGTCGAGCAATGTTCGTAACACGGGCGACCGGGACGCGGTTGAACTCTTCGTAAGGCAACTTCAGCCGGTCTACGACAAAATCTTTCAGTCCACGCCAAAGCGTGGATCTCCCATGACCAATGAAGACATTTTTTCCGGTCTGTTCAGAACGTTGTGTCCTTCTTTCCTTCCGGCCTATATGCGAGCCTGCCTTTCTTGCTATTTCAGAAAGCTCTAACGCGACATGACAGGGAATTAGCAGAGCCGTCGTCTCAGCGATAATTTCTTGGTGCGGGGCGGTTCGAAAGCCTGCCATCACAGCGTTGATGTCGCGGGACATCATCTTGCCGCCCGGGAGGATTGAATGACATATCTCGACATATGTCCGAATTTTGATACATTGAACTTTGTTCTTTAAGCGTTCCAGATATTCGTCCTGAGCATCATCCAGAGCGATCGAAAGCACCGAAAGAATTTCATCTTTCGCTCTGTTGACTAGGCAAGTAAGTTCAGTGCTTGCTTTCTTAGTTTTGCTCAAGTCCGGATGGCCTGCATTTTCATAGATTGTGTCCTTCACGAAGCTCTCGGGGTACTCTCGCCATGCGCCGACACTGCCCATATCGGTGAACCTCGTATCTTTCAGGCCCCATTCAGCACTGAACTGCGCCCCTGGCGGGCGTTCAACCAGGTTTTCATAGTACACCAAGGCGTGATACCCGAGGTTAGACCCGCTCCAAGACTTCTGGGTCGCTTTAGCTGCATTGGCTAATTTCTTGAGCGGTTCTTCATGCTTCGCCTGAAATTGCTTGGCAGACGACTTTAGCTCATTCGCCAATTCCAATAGTTCAGCAGACAAATTCTGTGCTCCTCATAGTAGATACCTTCGCCTGCCACGAACGATGAGTGCGATGCATTACTCCATAACTTATATTTGAATTGGCGCTTCCAAAACCGGCCGCAGTGGCTCGAGCTGTGTCGCATAATGACGAACAACTTGATCGTAGAGATTAACGACGCTTTTCGCTTGAACGGTTATCACCATCGCGTAATTGAGGTTCTCCGGGGGCCCAAAGTTACGTCCCTCAAGCCGGGCGTTGTAGTGGATATCGAAACATGGGTTTCGAAGGGAACTGCCGCGCTTCCGACGTGTGGCGTGAAGACAGTTCTCCCACTTCCACGCACCTCGGCGCAGTTCGTTTTCCGTTGTGCCTGCAAGCTTTGAACTGAAGAAGCTGTCAGTATCCGGATGCGTTTGTTTATCACGTGAGAATTTGCCGTCATGTGGGCGGAAAGTCACTTCCAGCCCAGCCCGCGTGTAGTTTCCAGGATGATGGGGGTCAGTCTGAGACTTGTAGCAGATTGTCGCCGCTATCAAGACGTTGCCCTGTATCGGGCCTATAGGAATTGGGATAAGAGCACGAATGTATTTCGCCGGGGAAATTTCACCCTGATAAACGACACGTACTGTATCGTCATCGCACTGAATAACATCATCTAACGTGCGTGCTACCCGCCCCCATCCGACTTCGGTATAGTCTTCATCGTTTTCTTCGCAGGTGTGGACGAGCAGGGCACGGATAGCGAGATGATTAAGACTCCGACCAAAATATGCCCTCACACCCATTCCGAGACGCATGGCGCTTGGCGTAGCGAAAGATGTGCCGCCAGTCACCGTCAGAGCAGGCTGCATGTCCGGGGCAACAACAACAAAGGGTCGATTGAGCACGCCACCGAAGTCTACCAAATCTGGTTTCACCAAACCAGGACTGCGACCAGGCCCTTTAGAACTGTAGGACGCACGCCTCCAGTAATCTTCCGGCGTATCGCAAGCTCCGACCGCAACGGCGTTGACACAATCTGAGGGAACTTGTACACGATCGAACCCAAGAATTGTATTACCTTCCCCGCCGTTTCCGACCGCTACCATCGCCAAGGTCGAGACACGCGACAGACGATCGTCTAGAACCGCCGTCCAAGCATGAACTTCATCGTCTTCGATCGGCAGATGTGGTCCTAGGCTCAGGTTGATAAAGTCATATTCTTGGCTGCTCATGATATCGTCAATACGATTGAGCGCCTCGTACAGTTCAAGCACGTCTTGTCCGGGTGCATTATCGAGAACACGGTAGTGGTCGATGAAGGCGTATGGTCGCGGTAGTGGGTTTTTGGGGTCAATATGCCCGAAGAGCGCCGCCGACGATACACCGACACCATGAGATAGAAGCTCATCGGTTGCCGCTGACATGTTCGGCAACTCATGCGGGGTGACCCATTTAGTCAGAGGATGGTTTTTTGGTACACCCCCATCGAAAATGGCTACGCTCACGTCAGGCGATATCGGTGGTTCCTCGGGAATTTCCAGCATCGGTGTTGGAATGGCCACAGAGCGAACTGTCGGACGGAGAACGCGCAGCTCGGGCATCTGGCGTAAGGCACGAATGCCGGTGAATGCAACGATTTCGCTCACCCTTTCGACCGGAGCGTCGATTTCTAAGAAGCACAGCCCCTTGGCGAAGAAACTTCGGCCTATACGCACATCAATTTCCTGCTTATTAAGATAATCTGCAAACACTCGGATCAAACTATGTTCCAGTTCGCTGGCATGAAGGACCGCCTCCAGAGTAAACCGCCCTTCTTCAGGGAGCTGACCCTTGATCTTGTTTTGAGGTGCCGGCGCGGCCACTTCTTCTATCGAAATCAACGCTGCTGCACTCGGCCTATCGGCACGCCAATTCGGAAGAGTTTGGCTCCAGTCATGGATCGATGAGCGCAGTCCTCTGGCAAAGAGTTCTGTTGTGATGGTTTCAACAGCTTCCCTACCCCGAGATCGTTTTTCCGGCCTGATCTTCTTCGGCCTACTGCCTATCACAACAATCCCTACATCGCGCAGGAGATTTATTGGGAAGTAGGATTTAGCGATGTACTCAGGATTAAGCGTTAGCGAGATCACCGCCTCATTTCCCGGACATGCCTCTTTTGGCAGTTCATTGATCTTCGAGGATGCATCAACGACCATTGGTGTGAGGCGCTTGCGCGCCTCCTGGAAGGTGTAGGGTGCTTCTTTTGGTCTTCCACCTGACTTGACGACGATATCTGTTGTGAGCCTTTCCCCCTTGCCCAATAGGAAATTCTGCTTTGCCATGCTTATTTCTTACGCCTTTCTTTATCTTGTGTTTTTAGATGTTTACGGATTGTATCGCGTGCGACGCCGGTGAGTTCGTGTGCCTTGCGTTGCGTCGTCAGGTTGTTTTTGACCAGACGAACAGCAACATCGATTTGTTCTCTCTTTGAGAGACCGTCGGGAATGATGAGGCGGGAAAGGTACTGATCAAGGCTCTTGTTGTTCAGTGCTGCCGAACGACGCGCAAGATTCACTTCACGTTCGATATCGCTGTAAGACCGTCCCGCCAAGGACACAGAAAGCAGGTCTGTCCACTTTGATAGTTCAGGAGTGAAATCGTCGAACAGAATCTTGAGATAAGCGTGAACCCCATCGGCCCCAGGTAGATCGAAAGCCACAGGTTGTTCGAACCGCCGCCAAACAGCTGGATCAAGCAGCTTGGAATGGTTGGTTGCAGCGATAAGTAGGCCAGTAGACGGCCAGTCATCGAGTTGCTGAAGCAATACCGTAACAAGGCGCTTCAGTTCACCGATTTCGCTGGAATCATCTCGGCGTTTTGCGATTGCGTCCAACTCATCAAGCAGCAGAACGCAATCCACGGACTTAGCGTAATCTAGGACATGTCGAAGGTTGGCCCCAGTACGACCAAGGTAGCTACTCATTACGGCCGAGAGATCAAGGATCATTAATGGCAAGTCCAACTGCCTTGCCAGCCAACGCGCGCCGAGAGTCTTCCCGACACCGGGCGGTCCCGTAAACAAGATTGTCCGAGTTGGCTCCAAACCAGCCTCTAGTAGCGCCTTGATCTTTTTGCGCTCTTCGACAAGCCGATTAAGCGTTGTCTGAACATCGGATGCATAGACAGGTTCCGAAGGCAGGTGTGGCCGTTCTTCAATCCTGAGCAAATGGAAACGCGAATCAATATCGGTCGGTACTGCCGTTTTGATGTCGCGCCGCAAAGGCGTCGATCGCGTCGGGTTCTTTCGCAACAGGTCAATCAGCGCGGTGGACAGTTTTTTGTCCGTTGTGCGACTCTTCGCGATTCTATGTAGGAATACCTGAACGTCCTGCGTACGCTCAGATAGAGCAATTCTTGCTAAATGGACAAAATTTTGTTGTAATTTATCAATATCTTCCATTATTTTTATTATCCTATTGTATTTCCTAAATTATATAAGTGGACAATAACAGACTAATAAATATATTATTCTTCCACATCGCAAGCAACCCGAATTTTGATTTGGATTGTTGTAGTAAGTCAACAGGGCAATCTGCTGGCATCGAATGCCAACAATCCGACTTCCTCATCCCATGTTACGGCGCAATGTCCAGTAGACGGTCGGCCAATGGCATTCGGTTTAGGATTTCCGCCATTCGGATTAGGAAAGCCCCCGATTCCGGCCTTTCGGCGGGAAACCGGGGGCTTCGCCGGGCTTTTCGGATTCAGGCGGCTCTGCGTCTCATCCACTTGCTCCTCGGCTTCATCGACGCTCTCGGGTACGATCGCCCCGGCCGCTCGCGCTGCAGGCACCGGGAGAGCCCTGTCATGATCCGCGCGACGGATTCGGCGACGAAGGCGCTGTGCGCGAGGAACATCGCCTCGAACTCGCGGCCGAGCAGGCGCATCCCGTTCTTGAAGTTGGCGCGCATGTCCGGGCAGTCGCCGCCGCCGCGATCGGTGTCGGCCTCGCAGCGGCTGGCGAACATGCGCGAGACGGCGACTAGTGCGGAGGCGGCGTAGAGATCCTGCTTCACGCCGCGCTCGGTCCGCCCCCGGAACCTTTCATCCCGACGCAGTTAACTCTCATCGTCGGAAGGGGCAGGTCGTGCCTCATGAGAATAGGAACACGACAATTGCGCCCCGAAACGTCCGCGTGGCTGAAGGGGGCCCTGGAATCCGGCGGCTGCACGCGCAGCTCGCTGGCGAGTGAACTTTGCGAGCGGGAGAACTGGCGCAACCCGCTCGGCGCGCCCTGCCTCGCTTCGGCGCGGACGGCGCTGCCGAAGCTGGCGGCGAAGCTGGGCCTGGCTCTGCCCGAGGCGCTGCCCATGGCCGCCGCGATCGCGGCGTCGAGGGCGGCTCCGCCGGACTATCCGGGGACCTGGAGCTGGACTGCGCGCTCGGCGACCTCGGCCCGGTGGCGGTGGTCCCCGTCGACATCTGCGACAAGCACCATGTCTCGCCAGAGAGCGCGATGGTGCAATCCTGCGGGTCGGTCTGATGCATGCAGGGATGTCGGCCTCCCTCAGCGATTTTGGGGCTGGCGCCCATCTCGCCAAGGGCGGCCTTTCCGTCGAGAGCATTCAAGACGTCATGGTCCTCGGGCAGGAATTCGACGCGGCGAAACGTGCTACCCATCGGCGGCGGATGCAGGACGAAATGGCCTGGGCAGGTTTCTGTCCGACCGCCACGTTCAGCACGGTCGCCGCGTTCGATCCCTATGTTCGTCAACCTGATCCCGGGCCTGCTCGGTCGTTCAAGAAACGGCCCTGTTGCAAAAATTCGCCGGAGTTGCCGGGGGCGTGATATGGCTCCGCCTTTCCTCAAGATCCTTGCTGGATCGCGATTTGCGCAAGCTCCGCTCGATGCGGGGACATCAACTCGCTCATTATCTCTGGCCCGATCCCGCAGGCACGTTCGACAAGACGCACTTCGCTCCTGATGCCGCGCTCTTCCAGCATTTCCTCAAGGTCACGATAGCTGATGCCATACCGGAAAGGCCACCACTTGAAGTCATAGGTCATGGGAGGGTCTCCAAAGGCACAGCCTGTCAGAGGCTACCGCTACCTCGCTCACAAAGACCACTGAGAGCAGTTTTGCAACAGGGCCGGCTGGCAGTTCCTTGGGACCATTGACTCTATCAATGCAGCACCCGACGCTTTCGACTAGTGCTTCTTCGATGTAGGGTTCCCAAGCGGTGCACAACAACAGCACACCCGCCCGGGTCAGATGTCCCAGTCCCTTTTTCCCTAGTGCGCCCCGACTTGCTCTGCATGTGTATCAATCATGCGGTCTACATCCCGCATCATTGTACCTTCGAACTTTCGCAACGCTCTAGACGGCATAATGTACCCAATGAGGCTTCAGTCATTCGCGAAAAGATCGTGGACATGTGCCATGGGATTCTTTCGCTCAGCGGCGTGCCTTTCCTTTCGGTTGATGACGTCGCCGAGCGCGATGCGGTGTAGAAGGGCATAATGAATGTCTGCGCCGTCCATCAAAACAATGGTTTTCGCCGTGAAAGCCTCAAGCGCGCCTTTGGAATATCCAGCGTAACTAACGAACAGACCTTTGGCGAACTGCCGTTCACCCACCTTGCCTTGGAATGCGTGAAGAGGCGTGGCATTTGTCGGTTCCTGATGCCATTTTGCTTCCAGAAGATAAGTCATGTTGTTGTGCCAGAACGATCCATCGATTTGCTCGCCGGCATTCCGAAACCCTCCCCGAGCGTCCAGACCCCAAGCATCAAAGGCCTTGTTCAAGAACTTTTCGAATTCGTACCCGCGTTCCTGCGAGTCCATCTTATGCATCTCCTCAAATTGCCGTCGAAGATCGTCGAGCAAGACAGTCGACGGCGTGTTCGGCGTCGTGATAGGTGCAGCGGTCTGATTTATTGGTGTTATTTCGTCGAATGATGGTGGCAGTGCCGCACCGCCAAGACGTTCAATGATAGTGCTGAGACGCGTTCGCGCGTCTAAGACTGTCTCGTTTTGTCTGTCACGTCGCCTGATGTCCTCACGGTACTCCCAGAGTGCGGTGAGTGCCTTTGCAATGGCTTTTGGCTGCCCGCGATCCAAGAACGCCCGGAGCCTTTTTCCTTTCGAATTGGAGCCGTTATCGTAAGCGGCGTCTTCAATGTCGATGCCCACCTCGGTCCTGAAGAACTCCGAAAATGTGGCGTTAGTGAAGTCGAGTACATATCCGGACGACATATCCGTGAACTCGTCGACTAGGTTCTTTTCGATCATCGTCAGGCCAGACACAGATCTATCCTCAGCTTGCCGGATATAGTCTCGTTCCTTTGAGTGCCTGACACCACGCGATACAGAAGAAGTAGCGAGCCGTAAACTCCCGGGGATCGTCGTTTGTCAGGACTATGCTTTGCATCTACTGGTTGCACTGGAATTTGGACATCATTTCGCTCAACTGCGCTGCTTTAGGTCAACGGCTGCAAATTCACTGCCTTTATGCCGGACACTGTCATAAACTATACCTTACGCGCATGGGAAGTGCTCACTGTTGCAGGGATTATCGCGGCCGCCGCATGACGCCAACCTGCTGGACTTTCCGGAACCACCCATCCGGGCTCCAACCCGTGCCGCGCGGAAGGGTGCGGTGTTGCCCGGGCGTTGCAGTAGAAGCCGACCGGTTTTGCTGCTAGGGAAACCCTTGCTGGCGCACCTGATCTTCCAGTCTGGCACAGGAGGGCATCCCCGATGAAAATCGATTGCAGGGAGTTCTGGCTGGCATTGCGGAAGTTCGGCGAAGACGAGGAGGAAAGGCATCAAAACTGGAATTACTATTGCAGATGGAAACTCAGCCAAACAATCAGGTAATTGCTCCCTTATGAAGACTGGCAGTGGAACATGGAGAGGCTGCCCATGCCAGACCAATACATGGAGTCCGAAGTTCACCACCAATTTCAGCTCCCGTGAGATCCAGGTTCCCCAACATGGGCTTAAACCCAACAAAGATCCTATGGGTTGAGCAGGACCGATGCCACGGTAGTTCCGTCGAGCGCTTTTGCACGGGAAAAACCCACGACAAGCACGAGAGAGGCCATTATGGGCCCTGGTCGCCGTTTCCGCGAACGATCATTCGAAAGCGCCTCAAACTTGCTGCGAGCCCCGAACAATTCTACAGAATCTGCACGTGATCCCCTTCGGGACAACGCCTTCAAATGAACTAATGAACTCCTTAACCTTGACGCCCACAGTATAGAACGCCCCTTCCTCGCAACAAATTGGATTCACTCAATGACGATGGAAATGTAGAGATGTTCGGAAAACGGAAAGCTGTCAACCCGGGCAAAGCAACTTGACTTCGTCGAGATAGCACATGTCCGCCCTGGCGGCCGTGAGTCTTGATTTGATTACACGCGCCGAGAGCAACTCCGGGCCACCGTCTGAACCATGTGCCAGTTGGCGGCCGCACGGGTCCCATATCGAACTACGGCCCACGAAAACTGCGTCCTGTTCCCGTCCGGTCCGGTTGGCATATGCGATGTAGACCTGGTTCTCGATGGCGCGCGCCGGAACGATGTGGCAAGCCACGCGTTCATGAGGCGCCATCAACGCGGTCGGAACCGCGATCAGGTCGGCGCCCTTCTTCGCGCATTCCCGCGCGAGTTCGGGAAACTCCAAATCGAAGCAGATCAGGATTGCAATCGTGATGCCCATGTATTCGATCAGAACGGAGTCCTTGCCTGGCGTGAACACAGACCGCTCCCACGCGCCGTAGAGGATGCGTTTCCGGTAGGTTGCCAGAATCCTGCCGTCAGCGCCGATCAACATTGCCGCGTTGTAGATTTCGCCCGTCCGGTATTCGTATAATCCGACCAATAGCGCGATACTGTATTTGCTGGCGATGCCCTGTAGGCAGACGATCGAATCCTTGCCGGCCTGCAGGGCGATTTCACCTGCGCGGTCCGGGTTCAAATACCCGGTTAGAAAGCACTCCGGAAATACAAGCAGTTCAATGCCTCCTTGCGCCGAGACCGCGGCGGCGCGCGAGATCGCGGCAAGGTTCGCGGCTACATCTCCGGGCGTCCCGGAGTCTTGCCAGATTCCTATTGTGAGGGCGGGACCTGCGACGGTCATCGGCCTTCGCTCCTGTAGGCGCCGAGGAGCCGCGGAAGATTACCGAACCACGCCACCGCGCCGAACACTGCGACTGCGGTCATGACGAACAAGACCGCGACAGAGGCCATGACCGGCGTGTACCCATAGCGAAGGGAATTGAAGATCTTGATCGGCAGGGTTTCGGCAGTGAACCCGGCCACCATGTACGCGATGATGTATTCGTTGAGGCTGAGCACGATCGCGAAGGCGAAACCGGAAATGACATAGGGCCGCACGAGCGGGAACGTGATGGTCCGAAAAACGGTGCGGCTGTCCGCTCCCATGGTCCGCGCCGCTTCGACCAGGGTGCGATCGATGGTTTCAAGGCCGAGCGAAATCGTGACCAGGGGAAGCGCGACCAGGAAAACTGCATGGGAGACCATTGTCGCAAGGATATGGCCGTGGAAGCCGGCCGCAATCCAGAACACCATGAAACCGAGCGCCGAGACGACCGGCGGCAGCATGAAGGGGGCAATGCCCAGGGCAAACAGCGCTCTGCCGAGAAAGCCGCCGCGCTGTCGGATGTAGAGCGCAAGCGGCAATGCGATTGCGACGGCCAGCGTCCCGGCGACGACGGCGATGGCTGCCGAATTCAACAAGGCGTTCGTCCACCCGTCATGCGTGAAGATTTCGCCATACCACTGAAGGGAAAAGCCCTCCGGCGGGAACAGCAGGCGCTTCGGCCGGTTGACGGAAACGCCGACAACCACGAGGAGCGGCGAGGCCAGGAACACGAGAACCGCGCCGACGAACCCTCTCTGCAACCAGACGATCACGACTGGTCTCCCCTTCTCCTGCTGTCGACGACCAGTACCAGGCCAACGAGCGCGAGAGAAACGAGCAGCAAGAACATTGCCATGGCCGCGGCGAACGGAATGTTTGACTGGAAGATGGCCTGGTCCGTGATGTGCACGGGCAGGGTCCAGTGCCGCGGTCGCCCGAGAACCTGCGGCAGCAAGTAAGCGCCCAGCGTGAACACGAACACGAGGATCAGGGCGCCGGCGATCGTCCGCCGCATGATCGGCAGCGTCACGCTCGTGAATGCCCGGAGAGGCGAAGCGCCGGACGTGCGGGCGGCCTCGGGCAGTTCCGGGTCGAGCCGGGACACGGCGGGGTAGATGACCAGGACCGCATAGGGAAAGGCGAGATATGCGAGGCCGAGAAGGAGCGACGCCAGGCCCGGTGTGTAAGCCCGAGGCGACTCCGCAATACCGACCCAGTGGAATAGATTTCCGATACCGGCAGTCCGAGACAGGAGTGTGGACCAGGCGAATCCGACGATGACTTCCGAGAGAGAAAGTACGGACAGGATAAAGACAAGGATCGTTGTCTGCCGCCTGCGGGGCATGCGGCTCAGCACATATGCGAACGGGAATGCGACCGCCACGACGATGGTCGCGGCCGTGGCGGACAGGCCAACCGACGTCGCCAGAATCTTGCCGAAGAAGGGTGTCAAAAATCGGACGTAGTTCGACAATACGAATGCGGGTTCGAAAAAGCCTCCTTCGATCCTCTGGAAAAAACTGACGGCAAGCATGATGGTGAAGGGGATGACGAAAAATACGGTCAACGTCGCCGCGGGCAGCAATACGAGGTGCCACGAATTGTCGCTCCGCCTGCGGGTCACGGGTCCGTCAAAGCGGCCCGGGCGATGTGCAGGGTGATCCCGACGTCCTGCCCGATCGAGACATTCGGACGACCCCTCGGCGGTGCAACCGAAAGCAGCGTGATCCCGCCCGCGGAAACATGGAACTCGACGCTGGACCCGAGGTCGCGAATGAATTCGACCACGCCTTGAAGTTCGCCGTCGCTCGGGTCCGTGTGGAGAGCCACGTCTTCCGGCCGAACGGAAAGTACCGCATCGCGCCCCCCGGCGGTTGAGCGGGTGCTGTTCGGTGGAGCCGGGTAGTTCCGGCCGAGAACCTCAATCTCATCGACACCCGTCCGGCGGCATCGGACAAGGTTGCTCGTTCCGATGAAACCGGCCACGAAGGAATTCGCGGGACTGCGGTAAATCTCGATCGGCGGGGCTGCCTGGAGCACGCGCCCCCTGTCCATGACCACGACGAGGTCTGCCATGGTCATTGCCTCGCGTTGGTCATGGGTCACCACGATCGTCGTGATCCCGAGCGTCTTCTGGAGAAGGCGGAGTTCGACCTGCATGTGTTCGCGCAGTTTCGCGTCCAGCGCCGACAGCGGCTCGTCCAGGAGGAAGAGAGCAGGATTGATCGCAAGTGCCCGTGCGATGGCCACGCGCTGACGCTGCCCACCCGACAATTGATGGATGCGACGGTCTCCGGCATCCGGCATCCGGACAAGTTGAAGGAGTTCATCGACTCGGGAGGCACAGGCCGCATGGTCGACCCCCCTGATCTGCAGCGGATAGGCGATGTTCTTCGCCACATTCAGGTGCGGGAACAGTGCGAGTGACTGGAACACCATGCCGAGGTCACGCCGGTGCGCGGGAAGTCCCGCCTGATCCTTCCCGCCGACGATTATCTGCCCGGTTGTCGCCTGCTCAAGTCCCGCTATGAGACGGAGGAGCGTCGTCTTGCCGCACCCGGACGGCCCGAGGAGACAAACCAGCTTGCCTGCCGGGATTTCCAGGTTGACGTCGTCGACAGCCACAAGACTCCCGAACGCCTTTGACAGACTTCGGATTGCGAGAGCCGACAAGATCGATTCTTCCGAACCGCTACCCGCTAGATGCCGTCCCGGCTCGCCAGGACACGGTCGTCAACCGACAATCAGCTCAGACCACTTCTGATTGAGCCAGTCTCCGCGGGCATTGTAAATGTCGTAGCGGGGGAGAATCGGCGGTATGTGGCTTGCAACGGCTCCGAACTCTTCGTCGGTCAGGTCTGTCAATTCCCTCCGGATTGTCGGGGCTGTGCCGACAAACCTCGAAAGTTTGGACTGGATGGCTGGATGGCACATGTAGTCGATGAAAACCTGCGCCTCGTCGACACGATCCGATGCCTTTGAAACACTCCAGGAACCCGAATCGAGCACACCGCCTTCCACCGGGAATGTCGACCGAACCGGTTTGCCGTCCGATGCCGCCAAGCCTGTCACGTCATGATAGTACTGGCCCATCGGTATCTCGCCAGTCTCCAGCGCCTGCTGGAACTGGCCTTCATCGCGGTACCAGAGTCGGACATTCGGCCTGACTTCCGAAAGCTTGTCGATGACCTGCAGTATCCCTTCCTCAGTGTCGAGTATCGAGGTGCCGTCAAACCATGTTGCGGCGGTGATCTCGAGAAGGAAGGAGTTAGTGACAAGAGCGAGCAGACCGATGCTGTCCGCATTGGCGGGATCCCAAAGGGCCTTCCAGCTGACAGGCGCATCCGGATAGTGGTCCGTGTTTGTCACAAGCGTGATGTACCAGGACACTGCGCCGATTCCGCTGACGGATCCATCGTCGTAACGATGCACGAAATGATCGGGCAGGTTCTTCGTATTCGGGATGGCAGTTTCGTCGAGTGGCGCCCAAAGCCTGCTGTTCTGACCTTTCAGGCGCGGGACCTGGGCCATCATCGATACATCGGCAGGCGCCTTGCCGGCTCTGGCTGCGGTCTCGAGTTGCACGAGCCACGCTTCGCCTGTTGGCTCACCGATGGATTCGATCGCGATCCCGGTATCGCTCGTGAAATCCGGGTAAATGTGCGTATCGAAGGAATCCTGGAAGTAGCCGCCATAGGTGCCGACCCTGAGCGGATCGGACGATGCCGCCCGGCCGATGGATGGTGCGGACAGAGCTGCTGTTCCGAGGGTTGCGGCGGATGCCCTGAGCATGCTCCGTCTGGTTAGTTGTTTTCGTATCTTGGCATTGTTTGACATGTCTCTTCTTTCCTGCAGGAAGTGCATCACCCGCATATCGGCGCTGACAAATTGGTGCACGGAGCGACACTGGAGATCCGTCTCAATCCTTCCGACGAGTTGTGCATCCGTGTTTTGCCGAGGATGAGTATAGGGCGGACGAGGGTTGTTTCAAATAGCGGCGTTGAAAAACTTGTTTTGAGAAAAGCAAATGTGAACCATGATTCGCAACATGGGAAATAAATGCATGTGATAGCGTCCGAGGAGGTTGGACGTTTCAAGTCAGCCGCGACGGGAGAAGCGCGAAATGCTGGATTTGCCAGCACCTGATCGGCGAAGAAACGGGGTTCGGCAAGCGTCCGGGCGCAGGCTGCCGGTACAACATGGCTGCAGCCCGGCAATGCTGTTCAATCAGCTTAAGACCGTCCGAATCGAGGTAGCATGGCTGTCGCGGGGAGACAGGCGGAGCGGAATTCGGTCGAACCGCACAAGGACTCCCGCGTGGTCGTGCACGATCAAATGCCATAGGCAGTCTTCAGGTTCTGGACAAAGGCTTCCACGACTTGCGTGGGCCGGTGTCCCTTCTTCCGGAGCAGGTCGAATATGCAGTCGTACATGATGTCATCGGCGCCCAACCGCCGCAGTTCGCCGTCGGCGACCCACTTTTCGGCGTAATGCAACGGCAGGAACCCGATGTAGCGGCCGCTCATTATCGAGATCAATTGTGGTTCTATTTGGTAGACGACTGCGGCAACCCTGTTGAAACCGAGGCTCCTTCGATAATCGTTGCGCCAGTACCCGCGGCTGACGATCGGTTGGTCCTGTAGCTTCTTGACGTCGATCTTGTCCTCGGGGACATCATAGAGGCAATGGCCGCGGCCGCAAAACAGGCCGTGGGCCTCCCTGTAGAGCGGAGTATAGTCGAGTCCCTGAATCTTGACTGGAAAACTGCCGACCGCGAGATGCAACTCACCTTCCAATACCATCCTCTGCAAGACCTGGGGAAACTCCTGATGCATTTGCAGGGTGACGTCATTTGGCTGCGCCTGGAAGAGGTCTATCACTTTCTGCAGGCGGGAATTCGAATCGGTGACAATGCAGTCGACCAGGCCGATCTTCAACTTGCCCGCAAGGCGGCCGCGCAATGTACCAATTTCGTCCGCGAAATCGTCGTGGGCCGTCAGCAGGCGCCGTGTGGCGGCATATACCATTTCGCCCTTCTCGGTGAGTCGGAACCCTTGGCGGCCGCGTTGGCAAAGTGCAACGCCCAGACGCTGTTCGAGTGCGGTCATGTGATTGGAAATCGTGGGCTGGCTGATATTGAGCTCCGATTGCGCGGCGATGAATCCGCCATGCCTGACCACCGCATCGAAGACCCTGAGGGCGCGCAAATCCGATCCTGAAATCTTCATCATTTCACCCAGTCGTCAGTTGGCCTATCCAATTGTCTTCGTCGCATGCAGTGGCATTGCGTGATCGCGGCTGGCATCTGTGGATACATGGCACACTCGCTCACCGGACCTTATTGCATCCGGACACCTGTAAAAGAAGACCACTGATTCCCAAGAATTGCAATTCCGGTATCCGGGCTAGGTCAATGTTGCGGAGTTGGAGCGCGCGAATTCGACGATAACTTTGAACAACTTGCCGGCAGCATCAGCGATCATTGTAAGCCTGCGAAATGACAGTGATTTCCGGCAATCTCCAATTGATGTCCAAGGAAAGACGCCAACAGTTGGCGGCCGCGTTCTTATGCTTGTTTTTCGGTAACTAGTCACGTTCTAAATTCGCCTTGGCACGGCGGTTCGCTTGCGGCGAGAGGATGCTCGCGAGACGGCTTAAGCCGCGAATGCGAGCAGTTCAATTTATATGCAGGAATGAAAAGACTCACGATTCGAAAGCACGGCTTGGCGCCGGCAAGGCGCGTGGCCGACCTTGAAGCGGCGATCGCCGAGCGCGATGCGGCGATCGAGGCACTGTGCGCTGAGCATGCCGGGACTGTCAAAGTTCTTATGGAGCGCATTGGCGACCTCGAGTGCAGGCTGGGTCTCAACAGCACGAACAGCAGCAAGCCGAACGCGGGCATGAGCGGTTCGAAGCCCTCCCGCGTCGGGGCCGCGAAGCGCAAGCCGGGCAGGCAGCCCGGCCGGGTCGACAAGACGCTACGGCGCAGGACGACCCGGACAGGGTCGAGAGCGACTATCCGAGCCGCTGCGGGCTGTGCGGCGGCGGTCTGGAGAGGGAGCGGTCGGTGTCCTACGCCGTCCGCTAGGTTTTCGACCTTCCGCTGCCTCCGCGCCGCGCGCATCTGGATACATGTTCGCCGTGATTTCTTAAGGCGGCCGCTCGCGGCCTTTGCCGCGCAGCGCGGCTTCGCCGGAATGAGTTGCGAACAACTACGCTTGAATTCTTCCCGGCATACTTCTTTCCGCTTTTGCAAAGGGAATGCAGTACATTCACTCCATTGCGCCCGGACGAAAAATGCCCGGATTGCCCATGCTTCAAGCTGAAATAGTTCGATTTCAAACTTAACTGTTCAATTGTTAACTTTTTTGGGTTCCAACTTATCCACGACCAAAAGCTGTTAAATCTTTCAAACGAATCTTCTGTTAGTCCACCCAATCCTCGTCGAAGTCCATTCCGCGAATGTCGGGAGCACCATGCCAAGCTTGCAGATGCAAATGTATGTTGACGCGCGAAGCAACATTTTTTTGCGGGGTATCTATTCCGAAATGCGAATTTATCGCTGTTTTTTGAATCATCTCTTCTCCCCAAACGCCCAGCTTACCATCCCATCGACACGTGCAATTGACGATTTCGACCGCTGCGTCCTTATAGTCCCATTCATTTTTCTTGCTTCGAGCGATGCACAAAGCGTCGTCGATTGGGTAGTCAATTCGAGGCAGAGGACATGTCGCGAAACTGGGCCGTTCTCTAGGGCGAGTACTTCCCCAATCTCCGTAGACTAGCCGAAATAGGTTGGCCCAGCGCCTTGAAATGTTGTCGAAGAGTACGCGGCTGCCGTATGGAAAAAGTTCGACACCTTCTATTGATGAAAAGTTCTTTGGCATAGAAGTGCTGGAAACAACAATCGGAACATTTTGACCAAATTCCCGAAGGGACCCCTGGATGACGCCCGTAAACCATGCTTCAAGTGTTAAAGGGTCGCGTGCCCAACCGCCTTCAAGTATTATAGCGAAGTCGGCCGTGCCGCCGACTTTAAATGCTGCAACAACCTCGTCTAAATTCGACGGGAAGCGCGACCGTTCAATCCGCATGCAGAAAGTTCGGCCCAGCTTCCGAATTCGCTCGATTTGATTCCGTATTTCGTTTTCGGTTTGGCCTCGTGTCTGAACGCAGGGAATGATCCAATCGCTGCACTCAATGAATTCGACCCAGTGTAGCCCGGATTTCCTCAAATCCTGGAGCTTGGCGAATTCAATTTGCGACTCAATTTCTAGATTCGAAAAATTGTAATCCAGATCGATGTCCAAGAAAAACTTTCGATTGGGAAATGCCCTATGGATTCGCTCTAGAGCACGATCAAGTGTTTTGGAGTTCGCCCACGGAGCTAAAAGGAAGCATGGCAACATACGACTTTTCGTTTTTGAAGGAAGGTATTCCAAACCATTCATTTCACTTGGTCGCACCGCAAGCGTCGGCACGTAACTCGTGTCGTCATTTAACATAAATTTAGCGCTTCAAACCGGTGCAAATTAGCCAAGACGAACTTCCATCGCTGCTTTGGAGACTTGAAATTCCTCCGCCAAGCGTTCAATCACTTCGTCGGTAACCGTTTCGTTAAACTCCCGGAGCCTTTGGTCAATCAATTTTCGGGGCATGACAATCTCCGCGGCTAGCTTGTTCGCTTCGTATTCTACGGCCCGGGGTTCTCCTGACCGATAGAGAACATTGTCCCGAATGCCGTTTGGAGAAGAATCAATGATTTCTCGGTGCAGAAGATAGTGCGCTAGTTCGTGCGCGATTGTGAACCGCTGCCTCTCGCGAGAATCAAATCGATTAACGCGTATCAAGTATATATTGTTTTCGCACTTGATTTGACCCGAAATTCCTGTTTCGAGTTTTGAAAGTCGGACGGAAACCCCGAGTTCTCTCGCAAGCTGGCCGAGCTTTACCGGGTAGCTAGCGCAATGCCGATCAATGATTTCTCTCTGATTCGGCACCAATTTGGCCAACAATTCCAAAGCCATTTCCTTGCTGTCTATCTTTCTTCTTCGCTGGCAGGATCGAAATTCCGTTCGAGATCCCGATATTCCCGGTCGCCTCCCCAGACCTGCCTTTTAAAATTCGCAATCTCCAATTCCATTTCGGTTCGGTATCTTTGAATCTCTTTCCGAACCGCCACTCGAGATTCGTCTTTCAATTCCTTGAGAGAACGAAACGCCAAATAGCCTAATCCGAGTGACGCAAGTGTGAGTACAATGGTGACAACGGTCAGCAATATCGAAATGAAGTCGGAATATGTGACTTCCAGTTCTAGACTGCTGGCCTTGGTCAAAACCAATCCGGGACCTGAAATTCGATTATAGTTCGGCCAAAAGGAAATTACTAAAATTGTTCCGATTGAAGCTGTAATGGACGACAGAGCAACATTCCAGAAAAATTTCGTGCTGCGCTATCAAGAATTACTATCATGCCGATATTCCGGGCAGGCGAATAATGCGCCATTGCAATTTTTTTGAATTCTCTTTGTTCGAGGCACAGGCCGTTCAACTAACGGCAAATTTTCCGCACATTGACAATTTGAATTTACATGTGAAGATCAAACCGCCGATATGTCGCCGAAATGTATCGCATTGGGATCAAGGAGGTTGGCGGTTCGCATTCGAACCGCCATTGAATTGCTTTAACTGTCCTGATGCCGTCTAAATGAAAGCGCGAAGACGGCTAGCCGGAATCCGACGTTGGGAATAGCTTGTTTCGGCTCGATTTTGAAAAGAGTCGCCCTCGATTTCGGCATCGGGAGCGTTACGGCGATTTTAACAGTTTTGTTGCAGTCGACTATTGAAACGCAGCAATGGACAAACCAAATCAAAGTAATATGGATTCGGCTAGGATTTTCGTATGGCAGTTAAGAATCTAGAATCGCCCACATCGCAGGAAACCGCCGAAACCGCCACGGTAAACGACCGAGACCGACAGGCCGCGGTCAAAAACATGATTCGTACGGGACGCGAGCGCGGGTACATTACGTACGACCAGATGAATGCCGTGCTTCCCCCCGACGAGACATCCTCCGAGCAAATCGAAACGGTAATGGCTCACTTGTCGCAGCTGGGCGTCAATGTCGTTGAAGCGGAAAAGGACGCGGACGTAGATGAAGCCGGTCAATCCGGCGGCGACGGACTTGAAATCTCCGATTCCAAGGAGCTTGCGCTAACTTCGACGCAGCCAAGCAGCGTCGACAGGACCGACGACCCTGTTCGCATGTATCTCCGCGAGATGGGAACTGTCGAGCTTCTTTCCCGCGAGGGCGAAACCGCTATCGCGAAAAGAATCGAAGCCGGAAGAAACACCATGATCGCCGGGCTTTGCGAAAGCCCTCTTACTTTCAAGGCCATTACGATCTGGCGCGACGAAATCCTTTCCGATGAGGTTTACCTGCGCGACGTCATCGACCTCGATGCAACTTTCGGCCACGCCAACTCGGCAGCTGAAAAATCCGTCGCCGGAGCGGGCGACGGCGACGGCAAGGTTATAAGCATCGACGACGACAAGGCGAACATGTCGGTTTCAGCGATGGAATCCCTGCTTCGGCCGCAAGTTCTCGAAACGCTGGAAGCGATTTCCAAAAAGTACAAGTCGCTGGCCAAGATGCAGAATCGGCGCGTAAAGGCCGTGCTAGGGCACGGCAGGCAGATTTCGAAAGCGAGCGAATCCAAATACCAGGCGCTCAGGGCGGACATCGTCGAACTTGTGAATTCGCTGCACTTCAATAACAACCGAATCGAAGCGTTGCTTGATCAGCTTTTCGGATTCAATCAGAGAGTTATCTCAGTCGATTCCAAAATGTCGAAGCTCGCGGACAGGGCTCGGCTTAACAAGGCGGAATTCCGAGAAGCCTGGATCGGCCACGAGCTCGACCCCGACTGGATTGAACGCATGGCCGAGAAGCCCAGCAAGCGCTGGGAGTATTTTGTGAATACGTCGCGCGAAGCCGTGCGGGAAAATCAGGATTCGCTTGCCGAGGTTAGCCAGTTCCTGGGCCTCGACGTCAAAGAATTCCGTCGAATCGTCAACCAGGTGCAAAAGGGCGAAAAAGAAGCTCGCAAGGCCAAAACCGAGATGGTCGAGGCCAATTTGAGACTGGTAATCTCAATAGCGAAGAAATACACGAACCGCGGCCTTCAGTTTCTCGACTTGATTCAGGAAGGCAATATCGGATTGATGAAGGCGGTGGACAAATTCGAATACCGCCGCGGCTACAAGTTCTCCACGTATGCGACCTGGTGGATTCGCCAAGCCATCACCCGTTCCATCGCCGATCAGGCGCGTACAATACGCATTCCCGTCCACATGATAGAAACGATCAACAAGCTCGTAAGGACCGGGCGGCAAATGCTTCACGAGATCGGGCGCGAAGCCACGCCCGAGGAGTTGGCCGAAAGGCTGCAGATGCCATTGGACAAGGTGCGAAAGGTGATGAAGATCGCAAAGGAGCCGATTAGCCTGGAGACTCCTGTCGGAGACGACGAGGACGGGCAGCTCGGCGACTTCATCGAGGACAAGAATGCTATTCTTCCGCTCGACAGCGCGATTCAGGGCAACCTTAAATCCACCACGACCCGAGTTCTCGCATCGCTGACGGCCAGGGAGGAGCGCGTGCTTCGAATGCGTTTCGGAATCGGAATGAATACGGACCACACGCTTGAGGAAGTCGGCCAGCAATTCAACGTAACGCGCGAACGAATTCGTCAAATCGAAGCCAAGGCGCTTCGCAAGCTCAAGCATCCGAATAGAAGCCGGAAGCTGAAGCCGTTCCTCGAAAACACCTAGAATTCCGGACTCCCGCCGTTTCGAACCGGGACTCGCCGGCGCCCAATGGCGACTAACGCGCCTCCAATACAAAATTTTGTGTTGAATTGGCGCAATCGCCCAATTACTATCCGTGCTAACGTCATCATGCGGAGTTCTCTATATGCGTTGCCCATTTTGCGGAAGCACCGAAACTCAAGTGAAGGATTCTCGACCCGCCGAGGGGCATGTCGTAATCCGGCGTCGACGCGTTTGCCTTGCCTGCGCCGGGCGATTTACGACCTACGAGCGCGTCCAGCTTCGCGATCTGGTCGTGCTCAAGACGAACGGGCGCCGAGAACCGTTCGACCGAAACAAGCTCGAGCGCTCGGTCAATATCGCTCTTCGCAAGCGCCCGATTGAAGCGGAGCGAATCAACCTCATGATCTCGGGCGTCGTGCGCCGCCTCGAATCCATGGGCGAGTCGGAAATTCATTCGCGAAACATCGGCGAATTCATGATGGACGCTCTTTCGCGCATCGATACCGTCGCCTATGTTCGCTTTGCGAGCGTCTACAAGAATTTTCAGGCCGCCGACGATTTTGAATCTTTCGTAGCCGAACTGAGACCGCCGACCGAAGCCGAGACATGATCCATGCGCGAAAGCGCGGCGGATGAGCGCTGGATGCGCCATGCGCTTGCCGTAGGCTCGCGAGGACTGGGCATTGCCTTTCCGAACCCGTCGGTCGGCTGCGTAATCGTCTCGGATGGCAAGGTTGCCGGCCGAGGCTTCACGTCCGAAGGCGGAAGGCCGCATGCCGAGGCGAATGCGCTTCGCGCCGCCGGCAATCTCGCGAACGGAGCGGCGGCGTATGTAACGCTGGAGCCCTGCGCCCATGCCGGACAGACCGGGTCCTGCGCAAAGCTGCTCGCCGATTCGGGAATCGCCCGCGTCGTTTACGCCATTGAAGACCCCGACCCCAGAGTGTCGGGCAAAGGAGCGCAGCTGCTTCGCGAATCCGGGATAGAGGTTTCCGGCGGCTGCCTGAGCGAACAGGCCAGGCGCGCGAATCTGGGGTTCTTTCTGCGGATCGTCGAGAACAGACCGAAAATCGCTCTTAAGCTCGCCGCGTCGCTGGACGGGAAGACGGCTTCGGCGGGCGGGCAGAGCCAATGGATAACGGGAGCCGCCGCCCGCAGGCGCGTGCACGCCCTGCGCGCGACGTACGACGCGGTTATGGTAGGCCGAGGAACGGTCGAGGCCGACGACCCGCTGCTGACAGTGCGCGACTTGGGTTCGACCCATTCTCCTATACGCATATTTTTCGATAGCGACTTGCGGACGCCGGCTACCAACAGGCTTGCCAAGTCGGCTCGGCGGCACGCGCTTTGGGTCGCGCACTGCGAGGGAGCCTGCCCGGAAGCGGCGGCGCGATGGAACGAGGCCGGAGCCGAGACAATACCTTGCGCGCGGGGAAGCGACGACCGGGTCGAAATTCGCAGCGCATTGCGCGAGTTCGCGAATCGCGGTCTAACGCGTATTCTTTGCGAGGGCGGCGCAACCCTGGCGGGAAGCCTGCTTTCGGCCGATTTGGTCGATGAATTGATCTGCTTCAGCGCCGGAATCGCGCTTGGCGCCGAGGGGCTGCCCGCCATCGGACGAACGCCATGGCGGATGCTGGACGAATCGCCGCGATTCGAACTGGCGGAGCAATCGGCTGCCGGGCATGACCTGCTGCACCGATGGCGCCGCGCGAGACCGAATTGATTTGAACTTGAGCGGCTTCCCGGCGACCGGGCGCGGGAACGATTTCTTTATCCGCGAATCTTGATGATTTCGTCTCTGCGCTTTAGGTAGGCGCTGCATCACTCGCGAGGTCGCTTATCATGTTCACGGGGATTGTAGCGGGCACCGGAATCGCCAGTGGCATAGAGAAGCTGGACGATTTAAAGGTGCGAATTGAATTGCCGCCGGGATTCGGCGACATGGAAGTCGGAGCGTCCGTCGCCTGCGACGGGGTCTGCTTGACTGCGGTGGCCGTCGGGAACGGCTGGTTCCAAGCCGAGGCATCCGCAGAGACGCTGTCCAAGACCTGCCTGGGCGATTGGAAAAGGAATTCTAGAATTAATCTGGAAAGGCCGCTTAAAGTCGGCGATGAAATCGGAGGCCATATCGTTGCCGGCCACGTCGATGGCGTGGCAGCGGTGGAAAGCGCCGAAGAAGACGGCGGCAGCTTGCGCGTGGCCCTCGCCGCGCCGGAGGAATTCGCCCGGTACATCGCCCCGAAGGGATCGATCGCGCTGAACGGAGTTTCGCTAACCGTGAACGAGGTTTGGGGGAGCCGCTTTTCCGTCAACCTGATCGCCCACACGCGGAAAGTAACGAATCTGGGCGAAATTCGGGAAGGGAGCCGCCTCAATATGGAAATCGATACGCTCGCGAGATATGTTGCGCGAATGCAAGAAGCGAACACTTGAGCATGGACACCGAAGATCTTTCCAGCGCGATTTCCTCGACGGAGGAAATTCTCGAGGATGCGCGCAACGGCAAAATGTTTGTCATCGTGGATCACGAGGCTAGGGAAAACGAAGGCGACCTCGTAATTCCGGCCCACATGGCGACCCCGGACACGATCAACTTCATGGCGACGCACGGCCGCGGCCTGATTTGCCTCGCGCTTACGAGCGAAAGGACCAAGGCGCTGGGACTGTCGCTCATGTCGCCGACGAACTCTACGCGACACGAAACGGCATTCACGATTTCGATCGAGGCGCGCGAAGGAATCACGACCGGAATATCGGCCCATGACCGGGCGCATACGGTTCAGGTCGCGATAGATCCGAAATCGAACAGGGACGATATTTGCACGCCCGGGCATATTTTCCCGGTTCGGGCGCGCGAAGGCGGAGTCCTGGTTCGAGCCGGCCATACGGAGGCCGCGGTCGACATCGCCCGCCTGGCGGGTTTCAATCCGTCCGGCGTCATTTGCGAAGTCATGAATGAAGACGGAACGATGGCGCGCCTGCCCGACCTGATCGCCTTCGGGCAAAAGCACGGGATCAAGATCGGCAAAATCTCGGATCTGATCGCCTATCGCCTTCGCCACGACAACCTCGTGCACCAGGTCAAGGCCCGCCCGGTGAATTCAGCCTACGGCGGAGACTGGCTAATGCGGGTTTTCGAAGACGAGACGCAGGGAGCCGAGCACATCGTTCTGACCAAGGGCGACATATCCGGCGAAGAGCCGGTACTGGTGCGGATGCATGCCTTGAATCCTCTCGAAGACTTGCTCGGCCTGTCGCCGAACAGGCTCAGCCAGGTTTCGGACGCCATGAGATGCATCGCCAGGGAGGAGCGCGGAGTTATCGTGCTAATTCGCGACACCCACATGAAAATCGACCCCGATTCCAGAAATTCCTCCAATACGCTTCGAGAATACGGCCTTGGCGCGCAAATCCTCGGATCGCTGGGAATCGCAAGGATGATTCTACTGACAAATTCTCCAAGCCCGAAAGTCATCGGCCTCGATGGGTACGGGTTGTCGATTGAAGGCACGCGGCCGATGAAGAATCCCTCCAAATGACGGCGACAGGACAGGAGCCGTTTCCGCCGCCCGCTTTCGCCGAGCCGCCGCGAATTCTCATCGTCGTCGCTCCGTACTATCGCCACATCGCCGATATGCTCGTTAGCGGCGCGGAAGCCGCGCTGGACAGAGTTCGCGCCAAGCGGGATATCGTCGAGGTTCCCGGAGCTCTCGAAATTCCGCCGGCCATAAAAATCGCGTCCGCGAATTCCGATTTCGAAGGATTCGTCGCGCTCGGCTGCGTTATTCGAGGCGAGACGTCTCACTACGATACCGTTTGCAACGAGAGTTCCAGAGGCCTCATGACGCTTAACCTCGCCGGATGCTGCATCGGCAACGGAATATTGACGGTGGAGAATTTGAAGCAGGCCGAGGTGCGCGCCAGCCCTATGGTGCAGGACAAGGGCGGCGGCGCCGCCGAGGCGGCGCTGCACCTGGTCGCGCTATACAAAAGATTCGCCTCCAAAGGCAAAGGCATCGGGTTTTCGGCGGGAGGGATCGAATCCTCCCTCCGCCCGCCGGGTTCCGAAAAGTGACGAATCGCAAGCCGCGCGCGGCAAAAAATATGCGCAGCCAGCTTCGCCTCGTCGCGAGGTTCCACGCGCTACAGGCCCTGTCGCAAATGGAGGCGACCGGCCAGGGAATGGAATCCGTCAAGGATGAATTCGAAGAGCATCGCTTCTGCAACGCGATCGATGGGGAGCAGCTTGCGGACGGCGACAGGGAATTCTTCAAAAAGCTGATTACGACCGCGGTCGAAAAGCAGCGGCAGATCGACCAGCTCACGGAAAGCGCGCTCGTGGACAAGTGGCCGATAGACAGGATCGACCCTACGCTTCGCGCCTTGTTCAGAGCCGCGGGGGCCGAGCTGGTCGAAGCCGAAACGCCTCCTCGCGTAGCAATCAACGAATTCCTTGAAGTCGCAAAGGCTTTCTATCCCGACGGCAAGGAGCTGCCTTTCGTCAACGGAGTTCTTGACCACATGGCAAGAACTGCGCAGCCTTCGCGCTTTCAAAAAAAACCGGGCGCGGACAATCGGAATCCACCGGCGTGCGCCGACCCGCCCGTTTGCCGGCAGCCGAGCGATATTCCCCCGGTCGCTCAAGCCTCCGAAAAAAATATTCAGGAATAGCGCTTAATCCACTCGATAAGTCGGAATTAGCGCTTATTTGCAGATAAGCGGGAATCAAGCGAACCGCGCCGCCGAATGCCGCCAATCCATGCAAATCATCCTATCGTTCTCCGCGCTATTCCTATCCGTCATTCTATTACAGCTAAGCACCGGGGGCGTTGCTCCTCTCGACGCGCTGGCAGGCGTGCAGAACGGCTTTACAACGACGCAGATCGGTCTGCTGGGATCTTCGCATTTCGTCGGATTCTTCATAGGCTGCTTCTGGGCGCCGCGCCTAATCGGCTCCATCGGGCATTCGCGTTCGTTCGCCGCGTTCGCCTCCTCCGGGACCCTCGGAATTCTGTTCCACACGATTATCGTCGACCCGTACGCATGGTCGATCATGCGCATAATGTCTGGACTTTGCGTGGCGGGATGCTTTACCGTCATCGAAGCTTGGCTTCAGGCGAAATTCTCCAATCGAAATCGCGGTCGCGCCATGGGAACATACCGCATGGCCGATCTGGGCGCCGGCTTTTGCGCGCAGCTGGTAATCGGCGTCCTGGATCCGTCCAGCTATATCTCGTACAACATACTGGCGATTTTATGCTGCGCTTCGCTGCTGCCGCTCCTCCTGACGCGCATTCCGCAGCCGGCGACCGGCATGTCTCCGCGCCTCAATCCGAAACTGGCATACGGCATTTCGCCCGTGGCCTGCGCCGCGGTCGTCACCGCCGGCCTGACGACATCCAGCTTCCGCATGATGGGACCGATCTACGGCATCGAAGTCGGGCTGAATACGAACCTGATAGCGTTGTTTCTCGGGTCATTCATTCTAGGCGGCGCAGTCGCACAGTACCCGGCCGGATGGATAGCGGACAGATTCGACAGGCGTCGGGTGATGGTCGCTCTGTCCGGGATGGCGATACTCTCCTGCATCGCAACGGTCGCCCTGTCCGGAAGCGGGCCCGCGGGCATTTTTCTCGGCGCCGTGATATTCGGCATGACGACGTTTCCGATTTTTTCGGTCGGCGCGGCCCACGCCAGCGATTTCGCCGATCCCGAGCAAATGGTGGATTTGAGTTCCTCCCTGCTTTTCCTATACGCGGTCGGGGCTATCGTCAGCCCGTTCCTGTCGTCGGCGCTAATTGTGCTTGCGGGACCGGAATCAATGTTCGTATTCATAGCGGTCGTTCATTTGGTTCTTTGCATGTTTGCGTTAATTCGCATGAGACTCCCCCGGTCCAGGAAACAGCGCACGCCCTACGTCTACACGCCTAGGACGAGCTTTTTGATCGGGCGCCTGATCAGGCGAAGGCGGCGCGACGGGAAATAATTTGCGATAGAAACGCCATTGGCCGGTATCGGCGCATCGCGGATAGCCGGAATCGCGGCGCTTGGAAGCGTCCGAATGCGCCGCATTCGCCATCGTAGCTAGCGCAGGAACTGGAAATCGTCTAGGAACTAGCAAAAGTTCAGGAGCTCCTGCTGAAATGGCGCGAATACTCATTACATCGGCGATCCCATACATTAACGGGATCAAGCATTTGGGGAATCTTGTCGGCAGCCAGCTGCCGGCGGATCTGTATGCGCGCTTCATGCGTCTTCGCGGCAACGAAGTCATGTTCATTTGCGCGACCGACGAGCACGGGACTCCGGCCGAACTCGCGGCCGCTGAAGCCGGCGTCCCCGTTGCCGAGTACTGCGCGGAAATGCATCAGGTCCAGTTTCGTCTCGGGCAAGGATTCCGCCTTTCGTTCGATCATTTCGGGCGCTCGTCAAGCGAGCGGAACCGACGGCTGACCCAGCATTTCGCCGGCCGGCTCGCGGAGCAGGGGCTTATCCGGGAGGTTGTCGAAGAGCAGGTCTACTCGAGAACCGATTCGCGATTCCTTCCCGATCGGTACATCGAGGGAACCTGCCCGGCATGCGGATACGAGCGAGCTCGCGGCGATCAGTGCGAGAACTGCACCAAGCAGCTGGACCCGACTGATCTGATCGACGCCCGATCGGCGATATCCGGCTCCTCGGATCTGGAATTGAGGGAAACGAAGCATCTCTATCTAGTTCAATCGGCATTCAGAGAACGGCTGGAAGACTGGATTGAATCGAAAGCCGACTGGCCCGTTCTCACCACCTCGATCGCCAAGAAATGGCTTCGCGACGGCGACGGGCTCCAGGACCGCGGAATTACTCGGGACCTGGACTGGGGAGTCCCCGTTAGGAAGGGCGGCGAGGACTGGCCGGGCATGGAAGGCAAGGTCTTCTATGTCTGGTTCGACGCTCCGATCGAGTATATCGCCGCCACCGCGGAATGGGCCGACGAGAATGGAAAGCCGGAAGCCGAATGGCAGCGATGGTGGCGAACGGACCTCGGAGCCGACGATGTCCGATACGTGCAGTTCATGGGAAAGGACAATGTTCCGTTCCACACGCTTTCATTCCCGACCACGATCATGGGGTCCGGCGAGCCGTGGAAGCTTGTCGACTACATCAAGTCGTTCAATTTCCTGAACTATGACGGCGGCCAGTTTTCGACCAGCGGCAAGCGCGGCGTGTTCATGGACCAGGCATTGCAAATCCTGCCGCCGGACTACTGGCGGTGGTGGCTGCTCTCGCACGCTCCCGAGAATTCCGACAGCGAGTTTACCTGGGAGAACTTTTCCGATTGCGTCAACAAGGAACTTGCCGACGTTCTGGGCAATTTCGTCAACCGAGTGGTCAAGTTCGGCGTTTCGAAATTCGGCGCGCAAGTGCCGCAGGGGAGCGAATGGACCGACGCGGAACGGCATTGCGCGAATGCGATCGCCGAACTCGTCGCCGATTACTGCGCGTTCATGGAGAATATCGAAGTTCGCAAGGCGTCGCGGGCCTTGCGGTCGATCTGGTCGGCGGGCAATGAATACCTGCAGGCGGCGGCGCCCTGGTCCGCGATCAAGACCGATAAGGAGCGCGCCGGAGCCATCGTGGCTTTTTCGCTGAATCTCATCAACTTGTACGGCCGGATTTCGTCGCCCTTCATTCCCGACGCATCCGCCGAGATTCTAAAGGCGATGAATTCGCCGTCTCGAGATTGGCCGGCCAATGGCGCGGAAGAACTCAGGGTTCTCGCACCCGGCCATCGATTCGAGCCGCCGGACGTGCTGTTTCGAAAGATATCCAAGGAAGAAGTAGCCGAATGGAAAGAGGAATTCGGCGGCGGAACCAGGTCGGAGTCAAGGTGACTGCGCTGATGATCCGCCAGATGGCGGAAAAGGGGCGGCTATGAGCGCCATGGATTTCGATGCGCACGCCGTTCGAGCCATCGAGTCGATCAAGGACGGAAAAAACGTATTCATCACCGGGAAAGCGGGCACCGGCAAATCGACGCTGCTTCGATACTGCCGCGACAATTTCCTGAAGTCGGCCGTCGTGCTCGCGCCGACCGGGGTCGCCGCGCTGAATGTACAGGGTCAGACGATCCACAGGTTCTTCGGATTCGGAATAGCGGTCTCGCCTAATCTCGTGAGGAAAAACCGAATTGGACCCAGGGGCTTCAAGAAGCATCTATTCAAAAAGCTGAAAACGATCATTATCGACGAAATCTCGATGGTGCGCGCCGACTTGCTTGATTGCGTCGATATATTCCTTCGCAAGCACGGTCCGAATCCCCGCAAGCCATTCGGAGGCGTTCAAATGGTGTTTTTCGGCGACCTCTTCCAGCTGTCTCCGGTCGTCAGGAACGATGAGAAGGGTCTTTTCCCGGACGTTTACGAATCGCCCTATTTTTTCAGCTCGACCGTTATCGGGAAGTCCGAGCTGGAAGTCATCGAGCTGGAATCGATCTATCGCCAGAGCGACCAGGCATTCAAGAATCTGCTCGACAAGATCAGAAACAGCGAAGCTCGGACGAATGATCTCGAAGTCCTCGATCGACGCATTGATCGGAACTTCGAAGCGCCCGAAGGCGAATTTTTTATTACGCTGACCGCAACCAACGCCAACGCCGAGCACATCAACGAAGCCAAATTGCGAGCCCTGCCGGGCGACGAACGCGTCTCTCGGGCCAGCATCACGGGAAAAGTCGAAAAAGATAGCTTTCCAACGGCTGAAATTCTCCGATTCAAAATCGGATCTCAGATCATGATGCTTAACAACGACACCGAGGGTCGCTGGGTCAACGGCAGCGTCGGCGAATTAACGAGCATTGCGAAAGGCGACGACGGCAATCTTGTCGTCAAAGCGCAGCTTCGGGACAACGACGAGCTGGTAAGCGTTGAACGTCATTCATGGGATGTCATCGAATTCGTCATGCAAAACGGCGAAATCGTTCCAAAGGAAGTCGGCGTCTTCGAGCAGCTGCCGTTCCGGCTTGCCTGGGCGGTGACAATCCATAAGTGCCAAGGCCTGACCTTTGACAAAGTAGTCGTCGACCTCGACCGGGTATTCGGATTCGGCCAGGCTTACGTAGCGCTCAGCAGATGCACGGCCATAGAAGGAATTATTCTCTCCCGATCCATCGGTGAAGAATCGATTCGAACCGATTACCGCGTCCAAAAGTTCTTTGCCGATCGCAAAATCGCATTGGCGAACAAGCGCCGGCCGGTCTCGGAAAAGCTTGAGCAAATTCGAAACGCAATCGAATCCGGCGTGGATCTCGAAATCCTTTATCTTAAGGGGAACAATACGGAATCGCGGCATGTCGTATCGCCGATCGAGGTCGGCGACCTAGACTACAAGGGAGTAGTCTATCAGGGCATGCGAGCCAGATGCTCGAAAGCAGATGCGGTTTTGAACTTCAACGTCAACAGAATCATCGAGATGGAATCGGCTGGAACATAGGCATTGCCGATTATTCGGCCTCCCGGCATCCTAAACGCGGCGAAGACGCATTGTCACGGAAACCCTTGTCGTTCAGAAGCGTCCAAGCCATATCGAAATTGCCGGGAAGTCCCGAAAATAAAGACCAAATGGTCGCGCTGGATTCGGATCGAATGAAAAAATGCTGATACCAATTCGGGATCACAATCCTTCGCGACGGATCCCCATCGTAACCTACGGCGTGATAGCGACGAACATCATCGTCTATCTTTCCTATCGGCAACAGTTTTTCGACGGCACCATTTACGTGATTTTCATGCGGTGGGCCATGATTCCCTATCTAGTCAGCAGCGGAGAAGGAATCGCGACGCTCGTCACGAGCATGTTTCTTCACGCGGGCGTGATTCACATCGCGAGCAACATGCTCGCGCTTTACATATTCGGAGACAACGTTGAAGATTCGCTGGGCCGATTCCGTTTTCTTCTATTCTACTTGGCTTCGGGGCTGGCGGCGGGGGTGTTCCACATCATGTCGGATCCCCTGTCCCAGATTCCTACGCTCGGCGCATCTGGAGCCGTGGCGGGAGTAATGGGCGGCTATATGCTTTTGTTTCCGAAAGCTCGCGTCGACGTTCTGATCATTATCAAAATCTTCGCAATTAGGGCCTGGGTTTTTCTCGGATTCTGGTTCGCCCTGCAATTCTTTCTAGGCAGCAACGATTCAGGCACGGGCGGCGGCGTAGCGTATTGGGCGCATGTCGGAGGCTTCGCCGCGGGATTTCTATTCATATCGCCTTTGTGGCTCCGTCTCGGCGGTACAAGGTTCTGGGCCGCGCACGGCGGGAGTCCCGACCATCCCGAAGCGGCGGGATTTCGCATTCCCCGCGTCATTCGCCGCCGCGCCCGGAGGGGCGGCAAAACGATCGAAGGGTCAGGAGACCGACCGGCCCGGCGAGGCGGGATTTCCCCTTGGGGCCGAAATTCAACTAGGCGAAACTGGATGAAAAAAGGCCAAAGCCCCTGGAGCCGGAGGCGCTAAATCGGGAAATCGGGACATCGCGGCTCAATTGCCGCGATTCGCCCGAGACGAGCGCGGCCGAAACAGATTCAAACGCCTAGGCACCAGCGAAGAATCGATTTTTGCACGTGCAAGCGATTTTCGGTCTCGTCAAAAACCGCCGATTGCGGTCCGTCCATGACTTCCGAGGTTACTTCTTCTTCTCGATGGGCGGGTAGGCAATGCATGAAGAGAGCGTCCGGCCTCGCCTTCGCCATCAAGTCGCTATTGACTTGGAACGGCAGCATCTTCCGCAGTTTCTCGTCGTCGGAAAGCTCCGCATCGTGCATGGAGGCCCATGCGTCCGTAACGATCAAGTCCGCATTCGCGGCGGCGGCAACCGGGTCGCTTCCGAGTTCGACCTTGGATCCGCTCGCGCGAGCGAACGCGACGGCATCCGGACCGGGCTGAAAATCAGTCGGCCCGGCAAAAGCGAAATTGAACCCAAACCGCCCCGCCGCGTGCAGAAACGAATTGCAGACATTGTTGCCGGAGCCGAGCCAGGCGACTCTGCGCCCCTTGATCGCTCCCCGCTTCTCCTCGTAGGTCATAATGTCAGCCATAATTTGGCAAGGATGGCTAGAATTCGTGAGGCCGTTCACGACGGGCACGCTCGCATGCTCGGCAAGTTCATAAACCGCTTCGTGATCATATGTCCGGATCATTATCAGATCGATATATCTGGAGAGAACGCGCGCGGTATCGGCGATCGACTCGCCGCGCCCCAGCTGCATTTCGGATCCGTAGAGAACTACCGACGCCCCGCCCTGCTGGCGAACCGCGACTTCGAAAGAAACTCTCGTTCGAGTCGATGGCTTTTCAAATACAAGCGCAACGAGTTTTCCGGACAGGCGGGCATCGCAATCCGGCTCGCCCATGGAGCGGCCGCTCCTAAGATTTTTCATGTCGCGGGCGCTAGCGATTATTCGCTTCAGTTCGGTGCTTGGCACTTCCGATATATTCAGGAAATTGCGCATCGCGCCTACCTGCTCAGGGAGGATGCGGCCCGTTCCATGCGATCCACGGCATCCGCCATTTCTTCCTGCGACATTATCAACGGCGGCAGCAGCCTCACCACGTTGTCGCCGGCCGCTATCGTCAGCAGATTTTGCTCAAGCGCCGCGTCTATGAATTCGCCATTGGGAACGCGGCATTTGATTCCGAGCATTAGCCCGTACCCGCGCACTTCGCTAAAGATGTCCGGGTGCCCGTCGACAAGACCTTCCAGCCTTTGCCGGAAAAATCCTGCGCGCCGGCCTACGCCCTCCAGGAATTCCGGTTCCGAGACAATGTCCAGAACCCGCGCGCCGACGGCGCAACCGAGCGGATTGCCGCCGAAGGTCGATCCGTGGGTGCCTGCGGTCATGCCGACCGCCGCTTTTTCCGTCGACAGGCACGCGCCAAGAGGGAATCCGCCCCCGATGCCCTTTGCGATCGCCATGATATCGGGTTCGATGCCGGCCCATTCATGCGCGAAAAGCCTTCCCGTCCTGCCGATTCCGCATTGGATTTCATCCAGAATCAGCAGAATGCCGCTCCGGTCGCAGAGTTCGCGAAGCGATTTCAAATAACCGTCATCGAGAGGCACGATGCCGCCTTCGCCTAGAATGGGTTCGACCATGATCGCCGCAGTATTCTCGTCCACTGCCGCCGCGGCCGCTTCGATGCTGCCGCCGGGAATCTGGATGAAGCCCGGAGCAAGCGGTTCAAATCCTTCGGTCAGCTTCTTTGATCCCGCGGCCGAAATCATGGCGATCGTTCGCCCGTGGAATGAACCTTCCAGCGTGATAACGTTATTGCGGCGCGGCTGCCCGGCGCTGTGCCAGTACCGCCTTGCGATCTTGACCGACAATTCGGTTGCTTCGGTGCCGGAGTTTCCAAAGAAAACCGTGTCGGCAAAACTTTTCTCGACAAGCAGGGAAGCAAGCCGCTCCTGATTGGGAACTCGGTACAGATTCGACGTGTGCCAAAGCTTTTCGGCCTGAGCCTTTAGAGTTTCGACAAGGTCCGGATGCGCGTGGCCGAGCGAAGCCACGGCGATTCCAGCCCCGCAATCAAGATACTTTTCCCCGTCCTCGGTGAAAAGCCAGCAGCCTTCGCCGTTTTCGAATGCGAGATCAACGCGGCTGTAGGTCGGCATTACCGGCGCGATCATGGCGGTATCCTCGAATCAAAAAAATCCCCGTCGCATGTTTTTGCAAGCCAAGTCAAATTTTTCCGCTTAATCGCCCGATTCTTTGCAGCCTCGCCGGCAATACTTGTCGCAGACATTGCGGGCGGCCGACTTTTGCGCGGTCAATCGCGCCGTCCGGTCGGCAATTTCCGCGCAGCGCGCCGGATGCCGGCCGAGTCATTCGAATTCTCGAAGAGTACTGACGGGACCGCGGCGGTTGCAATTTTCGGGAGGCATGCACAAATAGGATTCGGATCGCTTGCCAACCGCGAACTCGCGGGACTCAAGCGACATTGGAACGAATCACGCACGGCGAAGGATCTACGGATGGTCTGGACTGACGAAAAAGTCGAGCAATTGAAAAAGCTCTGGTTCCAGCAATATACGGCCTGCCAAATCGCCGAATTAATCGGCGGCGTGACGCGCAATGCGGTTATCGGCAAGGCCTACAGACTCAAGCTGAAAAAGCCTCCGCTCAAAAAGCCGGAAAAGAAAACGGAAAAAAAGGCGAGCAAGAAAAAACCTGCCGAACCGGCAGTCCGAGCCCCCGAGCGGATTGTGACTGTCGCGCCGCCGATGACGAAAATCGAGGTAAGGAAAAATGCGCCGCGCCCTTTCAAGAAGCCCGTGCTTGTTGCCGGCCAGCCGCTTCCGCCGCAGCCCTCCATTAACGAAGTTAGCCCCGAAGAGCTGGAAAACGTCAAGGAGGTGGAAAAAACATCTCTTAAGATATCGTTGATGGATCTCACGGAGCGGACATGCAAATGGCCGATCGGCGATCCGGCCACGCCCGACTTCTGGTTCTGCGGCCTGCCGAGCCTGCAAGGCAAGCCTTACTGCCAGGCGCATGAAAGAATCGCCTATCAGCCGCTTGCTTCGCGAAGAGACAGGCGATCGGACAATTAGCGCGTTCTCCGCTTTCCTCATTTCGTCGGCAGCCCGGACGCCCCCATTCTCGATCCCGGGTCGTCGACCATCGAACGTCGCTTGATACTGCGCAAGAGTATTCCACCTTCCATGGAAGGCCCCGGCTGCATCTCTCGGAAAAAGCGCCTGTATTGCGGAATCTGTCAAGAATGTATGAATGGATATCGCCAAGCGCCCAATCCGCCATGCCGGCGAGTTCCAGTATAGTTGCGACAATCTGAACCGGCCACGTCAAAGACCCGATGGGCCAGCGCGTTGGGTTCGGATCAAATCTCATGCGGACGACATGAAGACGAATCGTAATAGGGGCAACTTTCCGGGAATTGGATCTAGCCTGCCAGGGTATTCCGGGACGTTTGGTGGTTTTTCCCGATGAGGGGATTCCCTTTGGAATCGACTTGTGTTTCCAAGGGGCATGGATGATTCGCAGACGAACATTCGGACGCAGGCGTTCGGTCGAGAGGTGGCGACAGTCCGTCGCGGCGTCATTTCGGTCGCTGCGAAATTGGGGCTGGTAACTGGTAATCCGGCGTGCTATTGCTCCGCGCATGGAGATTCGCATCGAGGATATCAGGACGCCGCCGGTTCCGCGCGTCGCCGACGACGGGCGGCTGCCGGAGGCGTCGGCTCCCGGTCCGGTCGACTGGAAATTCCTTTGCGAGCGCGAGCGGGTCCGGGCCGAGGACGCGGAGGCGCGCTGCGAGGAGCTGCGCTGGCGGGAGGTGCGGGCCCGGCAGCGCGCAAGCAGCCTGGACGCCGTTGGCAAGAGCAACCGGGCGAAGCTGAAGGCCGCCCGCGAGGAGGTCCGGGAG
>MPMP01000049.1 GCA_002238565.1 Albidovulum sp. bin36 | reverse complement strand
GCCGGAATCATAGGTTCAATCAGCGACCATTCCTCATCAGTCAGATTGTTTTGACGGCAATCGTCCGTCCGTTTATACTTTGCCTGATTGGCCTCGGTCCAAGCCATGATAGCCTCCATCTGGTGTTCCTTGCCTGATGGAATACCATGGTTCGGGGCCAATTGCCACTTTGGGAACAAACTCTAAGTGTCATAAACCAACGGTATGATCTCGGTATCATAGGCCAGCGGTATGATCTCAGCGTCATAGCCGCAACCCTGCAGCGCGTACCTGCTTCGGCGTTACGAGCTTCCTTGCGATCAGATCCGCGAGTTGACAATTGGTGATGTCGCGACACAGGGGATGGCATTCCTGGATCCAAGAGGCAAGGCTGGCGCAGTTCTTGGCTTCGGCCTCCTGAGCTTTCTCGTGATCGGCTTGAATTTGGGCAAGCCTGTCAAGCGATCTTCAAAGTGCCCCGCCTTGCCGGAGTCTTTTTTCCCGGCAGCCTTTTTTTAAAGCAGTTCATTCTTATTGACGCCCGCCTTCGCTGATGGGCGGGGCAATAAGCAGCGGTCCCGGCGGCTTCTCGCCGAACTCCTCCAATCGGAGGCCGACATTGCGCCCGAGCCGGACAGCGGAATCCTCCGGGTCCGCGTCTTTGGCACCGCCGACACCTCCGGCGGCGCCGTGATTGCCATGTTCCTAGAGGAGCTGACCCGAACCCGCACAGTCTTCCCCAGAACCGACCTGCGCATGGTCCATGAATTGCGTGCCAAAGCGGCGGAACCGAAAAATGTGGGATAGGATATCTCGCCTTTGTAACAACCGGGGTCAGGCCGTCCGAAATTGAAAATTGATCCATCAAACAGCTTGAACGCCCTCATGCGCAACCGGATCCTCAAGATCGTCGACTCCGTCGGCCGCGGCGACATCCTCGAGGAGCTCTCTGCGGCGTACGGCGCCACGCGGCCGCTCTGCACGACGCGCATAGCCGCTTCCCGCTCGCCGACCAGCTGCGCTCTATGCATGCGACCTCCCGAGCGCATCGCCGCCTACGACCGCGTTATCGCCGACGGCCTGAGGGACTGAATCCGCCTGGTCGACATCCCGGCGACTGTTCCCGAAATCGACCTCAGCGCGGCCAGCGCGATCCTGATCGAGCTCGAGCCGAAGATCGACGCTTTCCTCTCGCTCCGCCACGTGCGACCTGTCCCTAGGCACTACCTCGACAGCCTCAAATTCAATTTCGGCGACGCGGTCGGGGATATTGTCCGGGTTCATAGCATTGATCCAGTGCATCGGCGCGCTGCCCGGAATCTCGCTTGTTTCGTGCAACTCTTCAAGTTTCACTTCTGGAGCGTCGCGATTCTCCAGTATAGCCAGAGCGCGATAAGTATAGGCCATGGGCCGCGTCCGCCACGGGATCAACCGGATTTCCGGCAAGAACCACTCGATGTTCAATCTGCGAGGCGCTCTCGCCTGCCGATCGCGGATGATTGTCTGCGGATTCGGCCCTATAAGCTACGAGAACGGCCGTCACGCGTTTAGGAAAGGTCGCGTTTGCAGGAGGGCATGGCCGGCAGTTTCTCGATTACCCGTGCCCCAAGGCGCTCCATTCAACAAACCGGTCCGGACAAAATTCGCAATGAGCGGACGATTTTCCGAAGGATATCCACTGAAACTCGGTCGAAAGGCGCACGACCCGAGCCGCAATAGCACACGACCGGATCGCTTCGCCTATTCACCGAAAGCGAGCCGGGACTCGCCTCAACCGGAGCTTCTCCCTAGAGAACATCCGCGCGGCGAACGAATTCGCGATTTTGGCGACGGACGGGATGGACCTGCCTGATATCTTCCGCCGTAACTCCCGGGAACTCCACAACGTCCGCGACGGACGGAAATTCGAGTTCCGAGGCGAAACCCTGCCAACTCGCCCGCCTGTCCACCGGCCCCTGCGAAGCCGAAGCCGAACTCGCGCCGAGCGCCGACGACGCGGATGCGCCGCCGCTGCAGTCCAACTTCCTGGTCGCGGGCCTGGCGCACATCCTCGCCGGAATATCCCGGAGCATGCGGCGCTAGCGGTCCGGCCGCTCGCGCAAATCCATGAAGCCGAGATCGAAATGGACGAATAGATCACGCGCCTGAACCGGCGCGCCCAAAACCAGCCCGGGCTCCGGCCCTCAAACCGGAACAGGGGCTTTTCTTATCCGAATAGCTTGATTCCTTAACCGAAGGCCATTGACCGGATGCCGGCGGCATGTGGGCCCTTTCTCGCTTGGTCCCCACGGGTCAGAATTTTTCGCGCTTCGTTGCGGGAGTGTTGTTCCGTCTCCGCATCATTGTAATCCCGGAATGACTCTTCGCTCACTTACCGTTTCCCTTCTCTCCAATCCAGTCGATTACTGCCCGCCCGGTGTGTCGTCCACTAGGCCCTGATAATGAAACATCCGAGCGGATAGGTCGAGGAGGGTCTACCACCCTGCCCGCAGGCCGCCTGCCGCCGCTCATTCAGCGCATAGGCGCGCACTATACGGTCGCGGAGGCGTCTGGCCGCGTTCCCATCGGTTTCGACCGCGGGACACAATGAATGAGGATCTGTGTGCCACAGCGTAGTAACAGATCCGCATCTCACAATCTTAGCCCAATTGCTGCAATGTAGCAGCCAAGTCTGATTCAGGTATCAACGCCACGTTCAGTAAAGTTGCCAAATGCAATCCAAGACCTTGCGCCTTCATTGTCCGGGGTTTTATGTCTGTCGGCCCAAACGCGACATCACCTCCAAAATTAACAAAGCCACGCCCATAAAGGTGGAAACACTCATAAAGCACCTCTTGGAGCTCAACGGAGAAAATTGACTGACCTCGATAATCTCCTTCCCGTAATCTAGGACGGTAATTGTAGCATATTGCGATCTTTAATATACAGAATTGTCGATAAGTCATCTGCTCGGCATGCTTGGCGAGTTGGTGCGCCATTTCTGCGCTGATCTGCGGGTCAAATGCTACATTTGCGAAGAAATGACCCATGTACTGTATTTTCTTCTCTTCGGGTTCCCTTTGGCACTTGAGAAGAACGCTTTCCGCCACTTCTTCCGCATCGCTTCTCTTGTTCGGGTTTTCGGTGAAAAAACCGTCAGTTCTGACTTTTTCGCCGCGGAGTGCGCGCTTATGAATGTCGCTGGCTATAACTGATACGGCAGCGCCCAACCTTTTTCGCTCTCTTGGTCCCAGAACGCGGCCCGCGATTTCATTGCCCACTTGCCGCAATGCGCTTCCGGCCGCCACGCCCGCTGCTCCCAGAACTGGCGCAAGCGCCGGATCGCCTGAGATCAGGCCAAGCGCGCTTCCGATCGCACCGCCTGTGATCTCGACGCCTTCATCGATGGCGCGGCGCAATTTAGGATATTCGTTTGGCTTAGTCACCGGCGATCCACCCATCATGTTGTTCCCGAACGTCCGCTCTCCGTTACCGGATGCGATGGTGCCGAACTCCGCCCGGTCGACCTGGGCCTGCTCGCCGGGCGGGACGCCGAGGCGGAGGAACGCTTCGGATGATTTACGCGGACGCAGCTCGGCGACCTTGCGGCGCATGGTCGCCTCGGACCCGGCGTAGCCGTGCTTCGCCGCGATATGGTAAATGTTGGAGGCGGGCATGCGGGGATAGGCCGCGAGGGTCTCGGCGATCAGGTCGGCGAAGGCGTCGAGCTTCGAAGCGCGCTTGCGGATATTCGCCTTCGGGCGGCCGCCCCGGTTCGCTATGGCCCGCGCGACAGTGCTGTGATGACGGCCCATCAGGCGGGCGATGGTGCCCACGGAAAGCCCGTCGACGCTGTGAAGACGCCATATCTCCGATCGTTCGCTGTCGCTGATTGCCATTTCAAGCTGCTCCCGAGCCGCGCCACCTCTGTCTTCGATCGCCGTGAAGCAGGCGTCTGGCGCACGGACGACCGCAGAACCGGCATTTCAAGGTCTCGGCCGCCACCGCCGAGACGAATCGGCCGTCCCCGGCCCTTATGCGCAATCCATTCCCGACTGGCGACCTATGATCCGTTACTTTTTTCGATTCCGGCGCAGGCGCGGCTTCGGCTCGCCTCGCCCTGTACCGGCTCTGGCGCTCGGCATTCGCCATGCGGCCCCGGAAACTCCGCTGATAGCGGCGATTCGCGGCGCGAAGATTCTCGCGCCGGGCCTGAGAGCTGCACTCCTTCCCGCAGTAGATGTAGCCGCGGTCGCAGCGCTTGCAGACAACCGTACGCATCTCGCAGCGAGCGAAGCGAAACATCCGACCCTCCAAGTGCATGCAGATACCGGCCTCCGGCGAACGGGCTAGCTCCCGACGCGGCGGCCTGATAGAAAGAACCAGGCACTTGTCACTTCGACATGCCGCCGGGATGCGGCGCGGATTGTTCGCAAAGAAATCGCCGGCGCCGCATCGTTCGCAACTGGCCGATACTTGACGAAAAAACAGACGAAATAAACCCCCTCGACGCTATTTTTTTGCCGCCCGCAGCCGATCCGCCTCCGCGTGACCGCGAAGCAGAGCTTCCCCAACTTGCCTACTTGGAAAGGAAAAAGGCGCCGTATCTGAACCGTATCAAAATTATCAAATCGCCGCGCTTTTTGATGAGCGCCTACAACATCTGCGACCGGGCCTACACCGACGAGATGAACCGGCACCTGCTGGACATCGCGGCGTCGGTTCCCGACGGCCGCCACGCGCCGGTGGTTCTCGACTGCGCCGGCTGGCATTGCTCCAAGGCGCTCGAAATCCCGGCCAGCGCGGCGCTGCTGCGCCTGCCGCCTTGCAGCCCGGAGCTGAACCCGGTTGAGACCGTATTCCAGTTCCTGAAATCGCGCCACTTCGCCAACCAGATCTTCGAGACCGCCGATGCCGTCAAGGAGAAGGTTGGCGCAGTCCGGTCGGATTTCACCAACTCCCCGGATCGGATCCGCGCGCTCGGCGCTCGAAGCTGGGGAGAATTGGCATGAGAAACATCAGGGGAACTTTCAGCGCTTCCAAAATTATTCGAGTGCCTAGAAACTTTCCTGAATTGGTATAATTTGCCTTGATGCGTTCACTCACTGTGATTTCCAGATCCAACGCCGCTATAAGATAAAAACCGTTTCCAGTTTTGTTCCACGGCTGCCATTTTCTATCTTTGAAATCGATTCCTGCCAGATGCCGCTCAATGAGGCGAGCTCCTTCTGCGCAAGGTTCTTTTCCTTGCGGGCCTGCCGAATTGCATGGCCTATGTTGCTTGGCGTACGAACGAGATGCTTCATGGTTCTTCTTCCAACTCCAAAATGATCTAAAGGCCATAAAATGTCAATATGATCTAGGTATCATAAGCCAACGGTATGATCTCAGCGTCATAGCCACAACACTGCAGCCGTGCCTGCTTCGGCGTTACGAGCTTCCTTGCGATCAGATCCGCGAGCTGACAATTGGTGATGTCGCGGCGCAAGGGGTGGCATTCCTGGATCCAAGCGGCAAGGCTGGCGCAGCTCTTGGCTTCGGCCTCCTGAGCTTTCCCGCGAACGGCTTGAATTCGGGCAAGCCTGTCAAGCGCCCTTCAAAGTGCCTCGCCTTGTCAGGGTCTTTTTTCCCGGCAGCCTTTCTTAAGCAGTTCATTCTTATTGATGCCCGCCTTCGCCACTGGGCGGGTCAATAAGCAGCGGTCCCGGCGGCTTCTCGCTGAGTTCCTCCAATCGGAGGCCGACATTGCGCCCGAGCCGGACAGCGGAATCCTCCGGGTCCGCGTCATTGGCACCTCCAGCATCTCCGGCGATGCCGTGATCGCCATGTTCCTGGAGGAACTGATCCGAACCCGCACAGTCTTCCCCGGAAACGACCTGCGCATGGTCTATGAATTGCCGGCCAAAGCGGCGGAATCGAATAATGGGGGTTAGGAAAGTTCGCCTCCGCAACACCCGGGGTCAGGCCGTCCGAAATTGAAAATCGATCCATCAAACAGCTTGAACGCTCCCATGCGCAACCGGTTCCTCAAGATCGTCGACTCCGCCGGGCGCGGCGACATACTCGAGGAGCTCTCCGCGCGAGTCCGGCGCCACGCCGCCGCTCTGCACGACCCGCATAGCCGCTTCCTGTTCGCCGACCAACTGCGCTCCCTGCATGCGACCTCCGAGCGCATCGCCGCGTACGACATGCGACCCTCGCCCTAAAAGAATGCCTGCGCGAACGCCGAATGCAAAACGTCCGGGTGGGGTGTTGCGCAACGTCTCGCAAGGGCCTTCGTCGAGAACGTCGCGGCTGACCTGCTCGAAGCGCGGCATGTCAGCCTCGGAAAACCGCGTGCCTTGCCTCTCGTGGAACGCCTTCACGATCTCGGAAAGCCCCTTCTTCTCGTCCTCCGCGCAGGGCTTCGCGCCAAACTCGCCGATGGCTGCGACGGCTTACGTCTTGCCATGCGAGAGGGACGCGCTGCCCCGCTCCTTCCTGTCCACCTTGAAACCTGGCAGGCGGAGCAGGTCGCCACGAAAACGCTCGAGCTCGACTACGTGGAGGACCCGAACGCGGGTCTTGTAATTTTCCAGAAGCGGACCGATTTCCTCGGCTGGCGCCGGGGAAAATCCCATTGAAATCGGTGCCAGACATTCGATAAGGATGATCGCAAGGACATCGGGGCCGATTCTATTTCGTGTCGGCAGTTTGGTTCACGGCCTTACCGTACGGCGAGGAGGCCCCGATCTCCAGCATCATCCAAGCAAGATCGTCGATATCGGCGGAAGATTCGAGCGCGGAGTGTTTCGGAGAATCTTGTAAAAGTCTCTAAGTTTCAAACCAGAAACTCAGTTTGAATTTTATTCGACGCGAAAATCGCGCTGGAGCCGATATGCGTTTCACGGAAAATGGCCCCGAAATCCCTGACGAACTACTGCTCGCATTGGACGAAGGAAGAGTAGTGTTTTTCTGCGGTGCCGGTGTTTCACGAGCAAGGGCCCGTCTCCCAGATTTTTTTGACCTGGCAGATCAAGTTCTCGAGTCGCTTGGTGTGTCTGAACACAGTCCAGCAGCGAAAATTCTGGCTGAAGCGAGAGACATGGAGGAGCGAACCGGTGTGCCGGGCCTTATCTCGGCAGACCGCGTTTTTGGTTTGCTCGAACGCGAATTCTTGTCGGTTGACATTGACCGGGCCGTCGCCAAAGCCCTCGTTCCTGACAAGGACGCAGATTTGACGGCCCACAAACTTCTCCTTGATTTGGCAACATCACGAGACGGGAATACGAAGCTCGTTACAACCAACTTTGACCGCCTATTTGATGACTGTGGGCGCGGCTTGGAGGCATGGCAACCGCCGAGGCTGCCCGACCCGGCAATGCCCGGCGAGTTGAATGGCATTGTTTATCTCCACGGTCGCGCAACAGAGAGTTACGACGGCTCCGGAGGAGATGGCTTCGTGCTATCGAGCGCCGAGTTTGGGCGGGCATACTTGGCAGAGGGTTGGGCTACTCGCTTCTTCAAGGACGTAATTGACCGCTACGCAGTTATCTTTGTTGGTTACGCCGCCGACGATCCTCCGGTCCAATACCTGCTCGAAGCATTGAACAAGACAAACGGACGATTGAGTGAAGTCTATGCGTTCCAATCGGGCGAGGACGACGAAGCAAAGGCGCGATGGCAGCATAAGGGCGTCACGGCTATTTCCTACGCAAACGAAAACTGCCATGCGGCCCTTTGGACCTCGCTTGAAGCGTGGGCAGATCGCGCAAAAGACCCAGAGGTTTGGCAAGAGCGCACAATGGAACTTGCCCGACGCGGCCCAGAAGCTCTGGCGCCGTTTGAGCGAGAGCAAGTGACCCACTTGGTCTCAACGAAAGAGGGAGCGAGGAGATTCCTCGAAAGCGACCCACCCCCGCCAGCTACATGGCTGTGCGTCTTTGATCGATCAGTCCGTTGTTCCACGCCAGATACGATCCGTTCGGGTGAAAACGAGGGAAAGATCGTCGATCCGTTTGGTTTGTACGGCTTGGCGAACGAACTTGCGCCGCCGCCAATTCTCACTGACGACTTCGCTCCCAAGCAAGAAACTCCTACAACGGCTTATGACGCGTTCTCATTGAACCGACGTGACAGAGCGGAGCTGAGAGATGACCACATTACCGTGTTGCGCGGCAGAGCATCTCTGAAAGCTGGCCTTTTGCCGGATCGAATAAACCTTCTGGGGCTTTGGCTTGCAAAGGTTTCACACCAGAACGCCGCCGTTTGGTGGGGTGCAAGGCAGGTTGGTCTGCATGATTGGATTCAGCAGAGAATTCGGTCGTCACTCAATAATTGCGATGTGGGGTGCGAGCCGCACATATTTCAAGCTTGGAGTTACCTCTTCGAGCACTGGCGTACTGCGGGCAATGATGATCACTCGGATTGGTATCGATTTGCAAATGAATTGAAAGTTGTAGGTTGGAACAAGGCCACGGTCCGAAAGTTCGAAACCCTCTCGCGCCCGCGATTGGCGGTAGGTTACAACTACTACCGATCAGCGATTCCTCCAAAGGCTGATGAAGAAACCAAGCTTGCTGATCTTGTTCGCTTGGAACTCGAATACCTTGAGAATTTCCTAAAGATTGAGATTCCTGACGAGTGGCTTGCCGACGTTGTGTCGGCATTGAAGCGAAATCTCGCTATCGGCATTCAACTTGAGAACGAGCAAGGGCACTATGGCTGGCTGGATATACCGCCGATCATTCCGTCTGACGATCCAGACATCAGCGGCCGTGATCGAAGGAAAGGTCTTCGTGGCGCAGTGCTGGACTACGCAGCAAAGTTCGAGCGCCTGATTGAGCTTGAACCTGAAAAGGCACGGCAAGAAGCCGCAACTTGGTCCACTGATGACGACAACATCTTTGCCCGGCTCCGAATATGGGCCGGCAGGTTCGAATGCGTCGTGCCTAACAATGAGTTTTTGAGTTTTACCGACAAAGTCAGCCGCGACGCATTCTGGAACGTTCGCCACCAGCAAGACTTATTGCTAATGCTCAAGGAACGTTGGGCGACTTTGCCAATCGCAGCAACTCGAAGAATTGAAGAACGTATCCTCGAAGGCCGCGAGCGATGGAAAGGCGAAGCTGAACACGAGTTTGTCGCAAGGAGAGCTTGGGAGATTGCTGGGAGGCTACACTGGCTTCATACGAACAGTTGCACTCTCAACCTCGACTACGACCGCGAAATTGCACGTTTGCGCGCGACTGCACCGGACTGGTCTCCTGAACACGGGGCAAAAGCTGCCAGGTCATTGGAAAGTAGATCCGGCATCGTTCGCACACATACTGAGTTCGATGGGTTGCTTTCGGAACCGCTGGACCAAGTGTTGGCCAAATCTCATGAACTGTCAGGACTAAATGGATTTGGGCTCGATCAGCACGATCCATTCGCTGGGCTCTGCCGCGAGCGTCCCGTCTTGGCTGCCTCTGCACTCAGACGAGAGGCCATTCGCGGGGAATACCCCGAATGGGCCTGGCGACGGTTTCTGAACTCTGAGGTCAGAAAGGAGGACAGTACGCGCCTTAGAGAATTTGTCGCTGAGATAATCTTGCAAGCGAACACTGTGACCCTCGCAAGCATGATGCACCCGGTTTCCGAATGGCTTCTGAGTGCTTCAAAGGGGCTCTCGGAAGACTGCGTGCCCACCTTCGACAGATTGTTGATCCGATTGTTCGAATCCTTGGACAGCAATCCCGACGCGAGCGGCTCCAGCATTGTCAGAGGCAGTAATGGTCCATATTGGGCGACCAAGGCATTGAATTCGCCTGTGGGCAAGATAGCTCAAGCCCTGTTGAACGATCCGCGACTAAAGAACCACGAATGTCAGCAAGAACTTCCACATGGTTGGAAGGTGCATGTCGAGCGATCCTTGTCCCTGCCGAACGACGACAAATGCCTTGCGTTGGTCTTTTTCAGCGGTTGCCTTCTTTGGTTCTACAAGTTCGATCCGAAATGGACAGAAGACAATTTGCTCTCCGTTTTGCGCGACGGGTCGTCGGACGAGCAGGATGCGTGGTGGGCGGGATTTCATTGGGGCATGAAGCAGATTCCAAGCTACGAGCTATGGGAATGGTTGAAGCCTTATCTCATCGCGAAAGTCGCCGAACGGGGTAGCGCAAGACAAAAGACGCGAGATAATCTGGTCTGGTTGGTGCTCGCGAGCTGGGCGTATTCCGACTTTGACAAAGGTGAAGTGCGGATCACCGACGCAGAACTCCGCGATCTCTTATTGGTCGCAGGCGACAAATTCCGTGCGCAGGCCCTTTTGCTGATGGAAAGAATGGGCAAGAGTGATGGAGGGGACGGTCAGCATTGGAAGTTGCTACAAGTTCGATTTTTGCGTGATGCATGGCCTGTTCAGCGCTCCGCCCGAACGCCGCAGAACTCCGCGAGTTTGATCGAACTAGCCTTCTCTAACGAAGACTGCTTCATGGAGATTTCCGAAGCGATCTTGCCGCTCATTGGACCAATTGAACGCGACCACATAATGCTTCCGGCGGTCCGGCGCGGCGAAGGCAATGTTGTGGATGCACACCCCGAACGCGTCCTCGAAATCCTGTATGTCGCGTTGTCGGAGGATGCGAACAAGTGGCCTTACGAAATGGATGCAACCCTTCGACGGATTGCCGAAGTGAAGTCAGAGCTTCGGACTGACCCAAAGTGGGTGGAGCTCATGCGCCGCTGGAATTCGAGATAACTCCCCCGCGCGTCTGCCAATTGTCCCGCTTGTGCTGTGCGACAAACAAGGTGAGTCTCCAGCGCAATCAGGATAGAATGCGGCGGTGGAATTGCGCAGTGATTGCAAAAACCCCCGGTCTCAAAGTAGGGCGAACGTGGCGGTTTCGCAAATGCGAGATGGTTCGCTGGAAAGCGAGCGGGAACAAGAAGTGGACCAGAAATGACAGGCCAGCAACAACGTGACGAATTGCGCCGCCAGATCTGGAGCATCGCGAATAAAGTGCGTGGCGCCGTTGATGGCTGGGACTTCAAGCAGTTTGTCCTTGGAACGCTGTTCTATCGTTTCATCAGCGAGAACTTCACCAGCTACATCGAGGGCGGTGACGAAACCATCAACTATGCGGGCATGTCCGATGCAGACATCCCCGACGAGGCCAAAGTGGATGCTATCAAGACCAAGGGGTATTTCATCTCCCCCAGCCAGTTGTTTGCCAACGTTGTGGCGACCGCCAACACGAACGAAAATCTGAACACCGATCTCGCGGCCATCTTCTCCGCGATCGAAGCCTCCGCCAGCGGCTACCCTTCCGAAGAGGACATCAATGGTCTTTTTTCAGACTTCGACACAACCAGCAATCGCCTTGGCAACACGGTTAAAGATAAGAAAACACGCCTGGCGGCCGTGCTCAAAGGCGTGGCAGACCTCCCGCTGAAGTTCGACGACAACGAGGGCGACCTCTTCGGCGATGCCTATGGATTCCTGATTTCCAAGTACGCCGCCAATGCGGGCAAGTCGGGCGGCGAATTCTTCACGCCGCAGCATGTGTCCAAGCTGATTGCCCAGCTTGCCATGCACAAGCAAACCAGCGTCAACAAGATCTACGACCCGGCCGCGGGGTCTGGCTCGCTGCTCTTGCAGGCCAAGAAACACTTCGACGATCACATCATCGAAGACGGGTTTTTCGGGCAAGAGATCAACTACACCACCTACAACCTCGCCCGCATGAACATGTTCCTGCACAACATCAACTACGACAAGTTCCACATCCGATACGGCAACACGCTGGAGGCCCCGCATTTCGGCGATGACAAACCCTTCGATGCCATCGTGTCGAACCCGCCTTACTCGGTCAAATGGAAGGGCTCGGATGATCCGATCCTGATCAACGATGACCGCTTTGCCCCTGCTGGCGTGCTGGCCCCGAAATCCAAGGCGGATTTCGCCTTTGTGCTCCATACCCTTCACTACCTGTCTGCCAAGGGCCGCGCGGCGATCGTCTGCTTCCCTGGCATCTTCTACCGACGCGGAGCAGAGCAGAAGATCCGAAAGTATCTGGTCGACAACAACTTTGTCGAAACGGTGATCTCGCTCGCGCCAAACCTGTTTTTCGGCACGACGATCGCGGTTAACATTCTCGTGCTGGCCAAGGACAAACCCGACACCGGGGTGCAGTTCATCGATGCCAATGGTGAGGAGTTCTTTGACAAGAAGGCCAACACCAACGAAATGAGCGACGCTCATGTTGCTGAGATCGTCAGGATGTTCGACAGCAAGGAAAACGTGCCGCACGTCGCGGAAATCGTGACCTATGACAGGATTGTCGGAAGCGACTACAACCTGTCGGTCAGCGCCTATGTGGAGCCCAAGGACACCCGCGAGGTGATTGATATCACCAAGCTCAATGCTGAGCTTGAGGCGACCGTTGAAAACATCAATCGGTTGAGCGCGGACATCAATGCCATCGTTGCTGAGATCGAGGCATGAGCGATCTGGGGTTTTTGGAAAGGCTGCTTGATGGGGCGGCGGTGGAGTGGAAAACCATTGCAGATGTTTTCCACATAAGGAATGGGTACACTCTAAGCAGGTCCAAAAACGAGATTTGGGAAAACGGCGCTGTTCCATGGATTAGAATGGACGACATACGAGCCAATGGCCAAATCCTCGATCATTCATTGCTTCAGGTTTCTGAGAGTGCGGTAAAAGGGAGAAAGCTCTTCCCGGCGAACTCAATGATATTCGCAACATCGGCTACGATAGGGGATCACGCGCTGATTACAGTTCCCTATTTGGCAAATCAGAGGTTTACCAATCTAACCTTAAAGGAAGAGTTCGCCAATAGATTCATTGATAAGTTTCTGTTTTACTATGGGTTTCGGTTGGCGGCTTGGTGCCAAAGAAACACCACGAAGTCGAGCTTTGCTTCCGTCGACATGGATGGGTTTCGCAAGTTCCAAGTCCCCATCCCATGCCCTGAGGACCCAGAGAAGTCGCTCGCGATCCAAGCCGAGATTGTTCGGATTTTGGACGCTTTCACCGAGCTTGCCGCCGAGCTTACCACCGAGCTTAAGATCCGGAAAAAACAATACAACCACTACCGGGAGCAGTTGTTAAATTTTGAAGGCAAAAAGGTTGACCACTTGCCAATGGGCGATGAGCGGGTAGGAAAATTCAGGCGCGGCGGTGGGCTGCAGAAAAAAGATTTTGTCGAAGCGGGGGTTGGCTGCATTCATTACAGCCAGATTTATACGCATTACGGAACCTATACCCGCACAACCAAGAGCTTTGTGTCAGAAGAGTTTGCTAAGAAAGACCGCATGGCAAGGCCGGGCGATTTGGTTATTGCGACCACTGGAGTAAACGATGAGGACGTTTGCAAGGCTGTCGCTTGGTTGGGTGGTGAGGATGTCGCTGTGAGCAGCGACGCTTGCATCTTCTCACACAAGCTGAACCCAAAATTTGTCTCCTATTTCTTCCAAACGGAGCAGTTTCAAAAGCAAAAGAGGGCGTGCATCACGGGCGCAATAGTTCGATGCGTCAACGCTGACAGCTTGGCCAAGATTCTGATTCCGGTCCCCGCATCGGAAGAACAAGAGCGCGTGGTCAACATCCTCAACAAGATTGACACACTGGCCACTTCGCTCAGCGAAGGCCTGCCGCGTGAAATCTCGCTGCGGCAACAGCAATATGAATACTACCGCGACCTGCTCCTGAACTTCCCCGAGCCCGAGGAGGCGGCGTAGGATGGCGGAGCAGAACGAAGACCCAGCGACGCAAGAGCGCGAGCTGAGGATAAGTGCCTAAAAGCTTGTCGACACACACAAAAAAGTACAGCTTATCTATGCCTTCAACAGCACCGGCAAAACCCGCCTTTCCAAGGCTTTGATAGACCTGGTTGCCCCAAAGCCGGAGGGGGGTGAAGACGGCAAGCCATCACGCCAGAAAATCTTATACTACAACGCATTCACCGAAGATCTGTTCTACTGGGATAATGATCTCTTGTATGATGATGAACCCAAACTGATGATCCAGCCAAACACCTTCACCGACTGGATTCTGGGAGAGCAAGGGAAAGGCAATGAAATCATTGCAAACTTTCAGCATTACACGAACAGAAGCCTAACTCCGATTTTCCTAGAAGCGGACAAGGTTCAAGATGGACGAAAAACGGGCGAGAAAACCTATCCGTCTGTCTCTTTCTCGATTGCAACTGGTGATGACCTAGCGAAAAAGAGTATCAAGATATCAAAGGGAGAAGAGAGCAGTTTCGTTTGGAGCATTTTCTACACTTTGATCGAAGAAGTGGTTAACGTACTCAGTGTACCTGAGGTGGCGGAGCGGAGCACCAATCAGTTCGACAACCTTAAGTTTATCTTCGTCGACGACCCGGTGACGTCGCTGGATGACAATCACCTTATTGAACTGGCGCAAAGCCTGGCGACGCTGATCAATTCGTCACCGAAGGATGAGCCGAAGTTCATTATTACGACCCATAATCCGCTCTTCTATAATGTTCTTTTCAATGCACTAAAAAAAAGCGTTAAGTATCGGTTGTTACGCGAAGAGGACGGCTCGTTCCCGCTGAAACGCCAAAACACCGACAGCCCGTTCTCGTATCACCTGCATTTGATTGAAAAACTGAACTCTGCATTTGAGAAAAACGAGTTTGAAAAATACCACTACAATTTCTTGAGGAACGTCTTGGAAAAAATCTCGACCTTCCTGGGTTACGATGACTGGTCAGAATTGCTTCCAAAGACATCGGATGGAGCGAGCAATGCTTATTTGAAGTGCATTGTCGACATCTCAAGCCATTCAAGCCATTCGAGCTATGAGATGTCGGAGTTATCACAAGATGATAAGCGGGTCTTAAGATTTCTTCTGAGCGAAACGACAAACAAACAGTACGAGTTTTCCGAGAAGTACCAAGTAGATTTGAAAGCGGGCACGCCAGGTGAATAAACAATCTAAACCTAGCGCGGAGTCGAAGAATTTCATCGTCCTCGACAAGTACACCAGAGAGTGGGACGCCGCTGACCTGTACCAGACCGAAAATGACCTAGAGCGCGAACTGGTTCAGGACCTGATCAATCAGGGCTATGAATTCCTGCCTGATCTCACCTCCCCTGAGGCCATGCTGGCCAACGTTCGGGTCCAGATTGAAGAGCTGAACAACGTTGCTTTCGCGAATGACGAGTGGAAGCGTCTTGTTGAGACATACCTGGACAGGCCAAGCGACGGCATCATCGGCAAGACCCGCAAGCTTCATGATGACTACGTCCATGACTTTGTGTTTGACGATGGACGCATTCAGAATGTCTACCTGATCGACAAAAAGAAATTGGTGCGCAACAAGCTGCAAGTGATTAAGCAGTTCGAGCAGGTCGGCACCCATGCCAACCGCTATGACGTGACGATCCTGGTCAATGGTTTGCCATTGGTGCAGATCGAACTGAAAAAGCGCGGCGTGGCCATCCGTGAGGCTTTCAATCAGATCCACCGCTACAGCAAGGAAAGCTTCAACAGCGAAAACTCCCTGTACAAGTATTTGCAGCTCTTCGTGATTTCGAACGGCACAGACACGCGCTATTTCGCCAACACGACGAGACGCAACAAGAACAGCTTTGACTTCACCATGAACTGGGCGAAGTCTGACAACAGTCTGATCAGGGACCTGAAGGACTTCACGGCGACATTCCTGCAGAAACGCACGTTGCTGAATGTTGTGCTGCAATATTCGGTTTTCGATGTCAGCGACACCTTGTTGATCATGCGGCCCTATCAGATTGCCGCGACCGAGCGCATCTTGTGGAAGATCAAGAGTTCATGCGAGGCGAAAAAATTGAGCAAGCCCGAGAGCGGCGGTTTCATCTGGCATACCACGGGTTCTGGCAAGACGCTGACCAGCTTCAAGGCAGCGCGCTTGGCGACTGAATTCGAGTTCATCGAAAAGGTGTTTTTCGTCGTGGACCGCAAGGACCTCGATTACCAGACGATGAAGGAATATCAGCGATTTTCTCCTCACAGCGTCAATGGCTCGGATAGCACCGCCGGGTTGAAGCGCAATCTGGCCAAAGACGACAACAAGATCATTGTCACCACGATCCAGAAGCTCAACAACCTGATGAAAGCCGAAGGGGATCTGCCTGTTTACGGAAACCAGGTGGTGTTCATTTTTGATGAATGCCGCCGCAGCCAATTTGGCGAAGCCCAGAAAAATCTGAAGAAGAGGTTCAAACGATTTTGTCAGTTTGGGTTCACGGGAACGCCGATCTTTCCGGAGAATGCCTTGGGGGCCGAGACGACCGCCAGCGTGTTCAGGCACGAGTTGCACTCCTATGTGATTACGGATGCCATCCGCGACGAAAAGGTCCTGAAGTTTAAGGTGGACTACAACGATGTGCGTCCTCGGTTTAAGGCCATTGAAGGCGAGCAAGATGAGAAGAAGCTCAGCGCGGCCGAAAACAGCGAGGCTCTTCTGCATCCTGATCGAATCAAAGAAGTTTCGAAGTATATCCTGAACAATTTCCGCCAAAAGACGCGCCGGATGCAGGCCGGCGACAAAGGTTTCAATGCCATGTTTGCCGTCAGCAGTGTGGATGCTGCAAAGCTGTACTATGAGACTCTGAGCAGGTTGCAGGAGGGCCAAGACAAGCCGTTGAAGACCGCGATTATCTTTTCCTTCGCAGCAAATGAGGAGCAGGACGCGGTCGGCGACATTCCGGATGAAGGCTTTGACGTGTCGGCCATGAACAGCAGCGCGAAAGAGTTCTTGGGTAAGGCGATCAATGACTATAATGCCTTTTTCAAGACGAATTTCAGTGTAGATAGCAGCGGCTTCCAAAACTACTACCGCGACCTGGCCTGCCGCGTTCGTTCCAGGGATATTGATCTGCTTGTTGTCGTGGGCATGTTCCTCACAGGCTTTGACGCCCCAACGCTTAATACACTGTTTGTCGATAAAAACCTGCGTTTCCATGGCCTGATGCAGGCATTCTCCAGGACCAACCGGATTTTCGATGCAACGAAGACCTTTGGGAATATTGTAACTTTCCGGGATCTCGAAAAAGCCACCATTGATGCGATCACGCTGTTTGGCGACAGCAACACGAGGAATGTCGTCCTTGAAAAGAGCTACAGCGAATATATGAAGGGCTTTCAGGATCGGGAATCCGGCATCGCGCGCCGTGGCTTCATTGATATTCTGAATGAGCTCAGAGAGAATTTTCCAAATCCGGATGAGATCGTCAAGGAAGCGGACAAGAAAGAGTTCACCAAGCTATTCGGCGAGTATCTGAGGGCCGAAAATGTTCTTCGGAACTATGATGAATTCTCGGCGCTGAAGGCCTTTCAGAACGTTGATACCGGCGATGCCGCCGCGGTCGCTGCTTTCAAAGAGCAACATTATTTGAGCGATACCGACCTTCGCGAGCTTCAGGCGATTGACCTGCCGCCCGAGAGGCAGATTCAAGATTATCGATCGACGTACAACGACATTCGTGACTGGTTGCGCCGAGAAAAATCATCGGCTGAGAAAGAGCAATCCAATATCGAGTGGGATGACGTGGTGTTCGAGGTGGAACTTCTCAAGTCGCAGGAGATCGACGTTGACTATATCCTCGAGTTGATATTCGAAAAGAACAAGAAGGTGACAGACACGAAGGATCTGATTGCAGAAGCGCGCCGTGTCATTCGCGCCAGCCTTGGTCATCGCGCGAAAGAGAGCCTTTTGGTTGATTTCATCAAAGCGACCGATCTTGATCGGATTGCCGACAAGGCAGGTGTGATTGACGCTTTTTTCTCCTTTGCCCAAGCGGAGCAACGCCGAGAAGCTGAAGATCTTATCAAGGCTGAAGACCTGAACCCAGAAGCGGCAAAGCGCTACATCGTGAAATCCATCAAGCGGGAATTTGCGAGCGAGAATGGCACTGACCTGAATGCCACTTTGCCCGCGATGAGCCCGCTGAACCCGCAGTTTCGTACTAAGAAGAGGACCGTCTTTGAAAAGATTTCGTCGTTTGTCGAGAAATTCAAGGGCGTGGGCGGGAAGCTTTAATTGGTATGGAGCGCGCGATGGCGGGGCAGGTCAGGCGGTCACCGCGGTCGTTTGCCATGATGCTCGTGCCCGTTCCAAATCGACTTGTCGGCAAGGGTCCAACAGCTCCGCCGAAATTGTCCGACGAGTTGCGGGCGAAACACCCGGACCCGGCCATGCGATGCCCAAGTCACCTAATGCGTAGTGGAGCGGCCAAGTATCGTCGTACGAAAACTGCTCGCCACGCGTGTGATCCCTCTATCCGAGGCGGCGATAGTATGCGCTCATTCCCAAAAACAATGCCCGCGGGAACGGGCTAGTTGTTGCCTTCAGATTAACACGCTTAGCTGGCTATTCTTGCCGCCTCCGCGTCGATCCGTTTCGCTGCGTCATGAATTGCTCTAACGCTTTCCTCGGTAATGCGGGGATCCGAGATATTGCCGTTGGCTGCGACATCCTGAATCATTTGCTCGTCTTGCTCATCCTGTGTCATCTTGACGTGCTTCGCCCGCTCCCACAAAGTGTCAAGTTCCGTGTTTCTATTGTCTCTAGGCATTGCACAGCTCCTTCCGTGTTTTGCCATTATCAGGCAAAACCTCCTGCGGGTGACGGTTCGATTCCTCTCCCGGTTTGCACAATTCCGAGTCCGATTTGTCGATTTTGATTGAAAGTTGGCTCCCTAGCGCTATCGCAAATTGGTCGTATTTGTCAAGCTCAAATTTGTCGCGTTTCTGCACCTTGCAACGCTGTCCATGCCGTTTCAGGCTATCAGCTTGCTACCCGACCAAATCCTTGAATCGCAGCTTCTTGTCCCGCATTGCCGCTGCAATGATCCCCATCTCGTCTATCGTGTCCGATTCTCTGATGTTGTGCTTGCCCGCGAACTCGGAGACGTATTTCTACATGTGCTGCGGACTCATCTTGTGGAACGCGCCCTTGTGCGCCCGCTTGAGCATCGACCAGAAAGAATCAATGCCTTTGGTGTGCGCTTCCCCTCGGACATATTCGCCCTCGGAGTGATCGACGGTCTCGCGGTCTCGGTCGACCGAGAAATAGGTGCTGGAGTCGTCGGTGTAGACCGCGGCATCTTCCGCCGTATTGGCTTCAACGAAACCGACAAGAGTCGCTGCGTCCGTGGACTGCACGGCCTTGGCCGCTACTCCGTTCGAGTCCCTGTCCTTCATGCCGACAACCGCCGTTTTCCCAACCGTGCCGCGCCCGGTCAACTGCTTGCGCTTCGAATCGGGCATGTTCCTGCGCTTGCCGCCCATAAGGGTCTCGTCAACTTCTTCAGGGCCTTCGAACATTTCCGGGTCGGGATCCAGAAAGGTTTCGCGAATTCGGCGCGCAAGGTGCTATGCGGACTTTTGCGTTATTCCCAGGTCCCGGTGCAGCTTCATGCTGGACACGCTCTTAAGGCCGGTTGCAGGGAGGTAGGTGGCGATGGCCCACGTCTGAAATCCGAGATTCGAGCCTTCCATGACGCTCCCGGTCTTTACCGAGAAATACTTTCGGCAATCGCGGCATCGGTGCGGCATCGGCGCATGCCTGGTCTTCTCCTAAATCCGGCCGGAACCGCAGTTGGGGCATTCAAGCCCGTTTGGCCAGCGCTGTTCGGTGAACCACTTCTCCGCTACTTCGTCGTTTGAAAACATGCGCATGGCATCGAGCAGGGACATTCCCTTCCGATGCGATTTTCCGGGACCGGCGGGAATTAGTCGACCGCTCCCATTTCCCGCGGTTGCCGCGTTACGTTTTTCAGATTCTCCTCAGCTTCGCTGCGCTCCCTGATATAGGACACCGGTTCGGGCATCGACAACTTGCATTCAAGATGGCCGCCGAGCGCGTCCACTATTATCGCGTCGTCCAAAAGCCATCCTTTTCTGGCCCCCGCTAGATAAAGCTGCAGTTCCGTCAAGACTTCCCGCGCATTGTCAATTTTCCGGTTGAGGCAAGCTACCTTCCTTCGTAGCTCGCTCCTCAAAATCGAAGCCTCACCTATGACCTGATTTTGTTCATCTTTCGTCATTTCGAATTACCTTAGGCTTAAGCCTGTCTAGCCAAAGGTGGGGTTTCGGTTACTATCAAATATAATCCCCAAAGCTTTTTGGTGCCGAAAGCTCGATGTCATGGGTCTCGGTCGGTACGCGACCCTCGTTTTCGTCAAAGTACATCCACTGGCTTACAACGGCATCGTCCCATTCTTGGCAAGTGTCAGCTTCCATCATCAAACTCTCCGACTGGGAGCCTTCAGCCGGCTTGATACCCAGGAGATGCACTCGGACGCCATACGTCTGTGCAACCAGTCCACCAATCCTGATGTCCTCGTCTCCGGACAAGATTAATGCATCAGAGATCGCCCGATTTCGTGCGAGATCGATAAGGTCCGTCACGATCAATGAATCGACCCCTTTCTGCTGTCCGCTGCTGTTCACCAAGCCGAGACGGAGCTTGGTATTGGTGGATTGGCCGATCGGGTCCAGTGCCAGGCTGTTGCGCATGGTTTTGAGAAGGCCGTCATGCCAGTAGATCCGCAACAGGCGGGCGTCAGGTGCGACGGCGTGAGCGGTCTTATCCAAGATTTTCGGACACTCGTTATTCCGACAGACTTATCGACTCACGTTGAAGCTTTTTCTTTTTGAGCAAAACGGAGCCTTGCACGTATACGTAGCCAGCGACCACAAACACAGCGACTTGACGTAAGTACAGTCCTCCTAAAAAGTAATGGGGCACCCGAAGGCACCCCTAAATATCCGGCGGGAGATGTTTATTTCTAGCCTCCCGACAAGAACTTTATAGGGATTTAGCATGAGCAAGTCAACTCTCTGTCCAGTCATTCCAATCTTTCGTTCATTGGCTATCGTTCCGTTTTTTCGTCCGGTTTTCGGCGGCGCTTCTGTTTCGGCGAGGGTGCGCCCGGCGGATCCGGCGGGCGTATCGGCAGTTCGCCTGCAAGGAGGGTCTGCTTGGGTCCGTCCCGATCCCGATGCATTTTTTCACGGATCCGGTTTTCTATGCTGTTCAGCCGCATCCTTTGAATAGAACACGGTTCCGCGCAAGATCTTGGCCGGTGACTGGCCTTCGGCAAGCGGGTGCCTGATCGCGTCCATGTCGACCTTGGGAGACCGGTTTCGATAGGTGCCTCGCTGCTTGGCCGCGATCATTCCCTCGGCTTGGGCTCTCGGCGCAGGTTCGTCTCAAACTCGGCAAAGACGCCGTGCATGTCGAAGAACGCCTTGCCGGTCGCGTTTGAAGTGTCCACGGGCCGTTCGGTGGCGGCGAGATGGGCACCCCTCTCCTTGGGTTTCGTAACAATGACCTGATGGTTCCGCAGCGACCGTGCTAGGCCCCGGCCAAATTCAATCGCCCGTCCGCGTCGGTCGCGAAGCGTTTCTACGCAGACGTCGGCATCCCTAGGTCGACTCCGGCATGGGGCAAAATGACACTTCAGGCATTTATTCTTCGCTTCTCGTCGCGTTCACGGGCGGATAGTCGGCGTATTCGATGCCAAGCGCTGCGAGAATGCGAATTTATCCGGCTTGCCTGTGCCGTTTTACGACATTGTGGACGGTATTCCTGCTGATTCCGAGGTTGAGGGCGATCCGGTGCCCGCTTAGCCCCTCTCCAACGGCCTGCAGGATCTTCGGCGAAAACTTGTCTGATTTTGGCCACTGTCCTGGTTGGCGACCGAGCTTCTTTAACCGCGCCTTCGCCGAGGCCCAATGGCATTGACTTAGCGATTACTCGCGCGGAAAATTATTTTTGTAATCCCGCGACCATTTGTTTTCCGCTATTTTTTGTCGCCGGGAATTTTTTTCTTGCGGAGGCTTATCGCTTTCGCCTCGACTCGCCGCGCTAGCAGCAAATCACTTTGCAATCCCGGAACTGCAGCGGCGCCTATTGGCGACGCTTCCGCCGCCCGAGATCATGTCGGGACGGACCGCCGTTTCGCGGGCGGTTTGCCGCGCCATCGGCTTCGCGGATGCCGTCGGAGCCTGGCGTCTATCGAGCTGCCTAACCACCTTGGTCAGCTGCGAGCATCCGCAGGGGGGCGCGCGGCACGCAGGCCGCTAGGTTCGGCACCTGATCGGACCGGACCCCGGCCGGCAAGGCGGGTTCGACTTCGCTAGTCCTTCTTCACGACGCTATCGTGCGAATCTATCGGCTCAAGGAAGCCGCTGCGCAAGCGCGCCTTGTTTGCTTGCGCAATATTCGAATTAACCAAGTGCCGGTCAAACGCCTTGCAACGGAATTGTGGCAAAATAGAATCCGTCGAATTTCGATCATGGGTCGGTTGAGCTGTCGTTTTCCGACCGCGCCGAGCTGCTGCGCCATCTCGACAAAAACGATCCGCTTGCCGGAATCTTGGACAAGGAGCCGGATTGGAAGTCTCGGCGAAATGACTCGATTCCTAGCACGCGGGTTCGCGCCGCTCGGTTATAGGGGATGGAATTCACCCAAACAGTGGTTCGTACGGAACCTGGAAGGCGTTTGGGACCAGTTGCTAGGTCGCAAAACAGACTGCCAGTTTCCGGATAGTCTACCGGAATTCATTCGAAAGCGAGCTTCGCCGTTTCGGATTCCAGCGATTGCCGATGTCGGCTAGTCGCGCGGCGGGTGCGAGCGAGGAAAGAAAGAGCGCATCCGCGATCCAGACGCTCGCTTTAGCGGATAGGCACTTTGCAAAGTTCGGTCCGCGAATATGCTTTTTCGAATTCTATAGCTATATTGCAAATATGATTTTGCTATGGCGGTTAATGCACTTTCCTCAATACACTTGACGCAATCAGCCGTTCGCAGTTCTCGCAAGGTTGACATGATGGCATCCAAACCGCCCTTTGAAATGCCGCGGACGAATAGCGGCGCGGCCCTAAAGCGATAATTCCCGAGCGATCCACTTATGCAAGAGTCTGAAACATCTGCGCCCGTGCAATTGATGTTCGAAGGATTCGAGCGGGAAGCCAAAGCGTGCCGCAAGCTGCCGGCGAAATTGCGGAGGCAACTTGATATTTGCCGATCATCCCCGGAACTCGTAGCCTTTCTAGACATCGAAACTACTGGGCTTAGCCACCATTATGACGAAATCACGGTCATAGGATGGTCGTTCGGCGGATGCTCGCGAACAATCGTCAAGGGGCAGCCGCTAGGCCAATTGCACGAGGATGTCGAACGCGCAAAATGCCTAGTGACGTTCAACGGCATCAGGTTCGACACAAAGTTCTTGATTAAGGAAATTCCCGACCTTTCCCTGCCAGCAGAGCATGTTGACTTAATGTATCTTTGCCGACGCGTTGGCTTGACGGGAGGCCAGAAGGCAATCGAAAAACAGATGAACATTCGGCTGAGAGACGATTTGCCAAACGTGGACGGGGCAGTCGCCGTAATGCTTTGGCATCAATACGAGCGAGGCGACATTGATGCGCTGAAGACATTGATTCGATACAATCGAAGCGACATTGCCGCGATGGGAATGATATTCGATGAAGCAATTGCCCGACTAGAACTACCGGCGACATTGTTCTTTGAAAACCCGAGCTTCAAGAATTGGGCCGCGCCTCGGGGCTGGAAGACGCTGCCGGAAATTGCGCCCCTTCCAAGGAAAGCTGCAAAGACCAAGTACTAATACACCGAATTATTCTGCAAGGACGGTTCAGAAATCCGGCGAGCCGTTGAAATCGACCTGTCGGGGCCGGCGGAAAGAACAAGCGGCCGGTGCCTCTTGGAGGGTCGATCCGCCCAAGCATGCGTTATGAATACGGACGAAGAGATCGTTCAGCGAACGATCGAAGCCAAGCCCGACATAGTTTCAATCGACTCTCCGCTATGCCGGCCCGCCGGTCGAATTGCCGCAACCGACGATGATCCGGGACGAGAAGAGTTCGGAATCATGCGAGAATGCGAGCGAGAGTTGAAGCGACGAGGGATCAACGCATATCCGTGCCTTATAGGAAGCATGCAGAATCTAACTGCGCGCGGAATGCGACTTGCCGCTACATTGCGCGGTTTAGGACACCCCGTCATCGAAAGCTATCCGGGCGCCGCCAGGACATAATGCGAATTCCGCGAAAGGGAGCGGGCAAGAATTGGCTGCAACCGGGATTGCGGGAATTCGGAATACTGGGCGACTTCGAGGAGGCCTCGCACGATGAACTCGATGCAATTTCGTCGGCATTGGTCGGAACATTTCATATGGCGGGATTGTCGGAAGCCCTGAGCACGGAGACGGAACCTCCGCTAATCATACCTGGCGTTGACTTAACGAGAGACACGATTGCCGTTGGATTGAGCAGGCCGAATTCCGCCGGAAAAACTATGATCGCGGGTGAATTTGAGAGGAGGGGATTCCATTATACCAGGTTTGGCCCAACCCTTGACGAGCTGTTGCTGGAAAGGGTCGAAACGCTCTCGCGATCAAACCGGCAGAGTCTAGGAATAGAAATCTACAAATCGGGAAACCAAAGATGGCTTTGCCAGAGAACGGTTTCGAAATCGATGCGATCGAAACTGATAGTCGTTGACGGTTTGCGTTTTCCTGACGACTTCGCTTGTCGCGCCGAGCAATTCGGCGCGAACTTCCGGCACGTTTTTGTTAGCGCAGAAAAGTCGATTCGACGGTGTCGCTTTGAAAAGAAGGACAATAACTTGAACTTTGCGGAAGCATCCGGCGCACCGGTCGAATGATCGTCGGAAAGCCTTGGGACATTGGCGCACGAAGTGTTCGAGAATGAAAGCTGCATTGACGAACTAGGCGGATATTCGGACAACTTGGCAAAGCGATTTGCCGGGGAGCGGCAATGCCGGCATCCATAGTAATCGGAGGACGGTTTGGATCGGAAGGCAGGGGTGGAACTGCGCTGGAAATCGTAAAACCTTTGCAAAAGTCTGCGCGATATAGCGGACCTGCCAAAAGCCAGGGCAAGCAGCTTTATCGTTTTGACTTCGAGTTTTCATCACTTAATAATCCTGAATGCCTCAATAGAAACGTCGTCCCCTATGTGCCATCGGGAGTGCAAATTCAGGTCTAGAGAATGAGTGAGATATGGACTCGGTTTCGTTTGTTTGCTACAGATGCGAGTGAACGCGTCCTTTCAGAAATAGAAAGGCTTAACGGCGCACTTGGCGGTGCTTTCAGCCAGGAAAGCCGCGAACAAGAACGGAGAATCCGAAGACCTGCGAAATTGGGGCTTGGTTCAGGCAATGTAGAATAGCTTATGCGATTAACAGGGATAGTCGCGGAACTGCGGCGAATGATTGCAAAATGGTTTAGGCCTGGCGCGGGAAAGCCGGCGTCTTCCGGCCGTCAGGCTGCGAATGGACTACCGACCGATCATTCGAAGGCAAGCCGGAATAGTCCCGGCGCGAAACACAAGACTCCACCATCGGATGATCAAATAACGGAAATTTCGCCGAAACAACCTTGCAGCGAAGGCATCGAAGATGGGAATGATAACGACGAGTCCGGTGCCTCGCCTCCCGAACCTTCGCCGGAGCAAACGTCTTCCAAGAAGGGATCTCCTAGTTCGGAGACCGGCTCCGGCAATCAACCAACTACATGGTTTGGGCCTGGCGCGGGAAAGCCGGCGTCGTCCGGTTGTCAGGCTGCGAATGGACTACCGACCGATCATTCGAAGGCAAGCCGGAATAGTCCCGGCGCGAAACACAAGACTCCACCATCGGATGATCAAATAACGGAAATTTCGCCGAAACAACCTTGCGGCGAAGACATCGACGATGGAAATGATAACGCCGATTCCGGTGCTTCGCCTCCCGAACCTTCGCCGGAGCAACCGTCTTCCAAGAAGGGAGCTCCTAGTTCGGAGACCGGCTCTGGCAATCAACTATCGCCCGCTTCGACAAATGCCAACTCGCAATGTACCAATTCGACCGCTCCGGGAAACGATTGCGATCAAGGTCGCGGTCCACCAAAGAATAGCGGAGATTCCGGCGCAGATGGATCGGCGGACAAAATCGAGGGCGGCACTGATACAGTAAAATCGCCGAAGTCCGGTCGAAAACCTAGGAAATTTGGAGGACGACGAGATCAACCGCGCTCGAGCCCAAAATCCGAACCGAAACCTCAGCCTCGGCCTGCGCGCCCGGAATTGATCTGTCGAAGAGCTCTTGGTTCCGCCACTTGGAAGATCATCCTGACCGCCGATGAGGAGTGCCGGCTCTCTTCTATAGAGCTCAACGGCAAGGCTCTGGAGCATAGCGAGCGGGAATGCCGCGTCCCGTTGTTCACCGGTCGGCTGAGCGTGGAATGCCAGGACGGACAACGGCACGAAATTCAGCTTTTCAAAGACGATGATCCGCTCATATTCAAGCTGCGAAAGAACTGGCTGGGCGAGGGTCGGAAGATCGCAAGTATCACCAGCGGACACTTCATTGTCATTGCGCCGACCGCCTGGACAAGGACTGGTCGCGCGTCGGTGGAACCGGATTATTGCGCCGATACCGGGTTTCGGGCGCACTATTTCTATCGGGAGGCAGGCGCAGCGGATGAGTGCCTCGACGGCTTCCGCGAGTGGAGCAACTCGCGCGCTGAGACCGGAATCGAACTAGCGGGAGAGGTTGTCTTCGACGATTCGGATGAGGGAGATCTGTTCGTAGGCGAAGCTCCAATACTAAAGTCCTCCCCGAACATCGAATGGGCGCGCTTGGGAGAGGAGACCAAATCTGGCTGGGGGCGGAGCTTTCGCCCGAACGAGAATGCGCTGCCAGACATCTTGGACGGTCGGCAAGGACGATTCTATCTCCGAGTTTACGACTCGGAGGAGAGGTTGCTCGACAGCGCGGCGTTCCGGCGCTTGCGCAACTTGCGTCGGATTCGCGTAGACGGGAGGGACTATGGCGGAGACTTTGGCATCGTGCCGAAGCCATCGGGGCACGTGAAAACGGAAGTATGCTTCACCGACTCGGACAACAAGAATATTGCTCCGGCGCTGTGGAACAAGGCCTTGCAGAATTTGATGCCGTCGGGCGCTATCGAGGTTCCGCCTAATCCGAATTCGGATCGCATATTGTGCACGCTAGCTACGGATACGACGGATGCGAACGGCGTTGTCATCGTTCTGGACCTCCCTCGAATCCGGTGGCAACTGAAGGACGACCGCGCCGACCTTGGCGAGTGGCAAGACACGCCGATCATCATGACGCGAAAGGAATTCAAGACGTCCGCTGACTCGAAAGTTTCGATGCTGCTGCTGTCGAAACGATTTGGGTCGGTTCGCGCGGGTTTTGATGATAAAGAGGCCCAGCCTTACAAGCGACTCAGGAAGGAAGACCGAATTGAAATCCCCCTCGCGCATTTCGTCGACTACGCGCAAATTTACCGGAAACAAAGGAAGGATGTTCACTTCAATGTAGAGTGGGCCCAGCAGACCGTGCCGCTAGTCAAGATTTCCGCCGACCCGATGCCGGAGATCATGTCGTTCACCGCGAATCCCGCGAAGATCGGCGCCGGCGAGTCGGCGCTCCTGGAGTGGACGACCCGGAACGCAGGCGATACTCGCGCAACCATCGAGCCGGTTGCTGGAACGGTAGACAATGATGGCGCCTGCATTGTCCGTCCTGCCGAGACGACCATGTATACGCTCACGCTGACCGATTACGGCACCGACTGCATCAGCAAAGCCGTTACGGTCACCGTCGAACAAATGCGCCCGCCGGTAAATCGAGCTGTTGCGCACGTCATGTCCACTGGAGGCGGATGGAGGTGCGGCAAGGGGTTCAGTTATCGTGAACTGCAGGACGCCGGCATGACTGCGAGGGAAGCTGCGAGACGATCCATTCCCGTTGACAGGCGCCGGCGGACATCGCATCGAACCAATATAAAGAGAGTCAGGAGCATACTCGATGGCTGATACCAACATGGAGGACTGGCCGGAATGGATCCGGCAGCGCTACGAGAATTATTTGAAGACCTCGTTCTTCTTCAAAGATCCCCTCCTGCGCGCATCCTTCCAGAAAGCTCTGCGCGAAGAGGAAAGTCTCCTGAAAGGGCCATTTCAAGAGCCACGTCGAGGGTTCGAGAATCGAATGAGCGCGCGAGCGCTGGCTGCAGAGTGTTTTCCCGGCAAGGCCGAGGAACTTCTGAACGCGCTGGTTGACTGTCGCTTGTATGCGCATCAGGAACGCGCGATCCGCGCTACGCATGTCGATGCCGAAAACGTGGTTGTCGCCACCGGAACCGCCAGCGGCAAGACTGAAAGCTTCCTCTACCCGATTCTATTCGAACTCTATCGCCAGTATCTCAACGGGGAGCTGGCGGAGCCAGGGGTGCGGGCAATGATTCTCTACCCCATGAACGCGCTGGCGAACGATCAGCGCGAACGAATCGGCAAGATCTGCCGGGACTTGAGCGAAGCGGGGTCCGGGTTCAAACCCACGTTCGGACAATACATTGGACAGACGCCAAATAATCCTAGGGACAAATGGCGCAATGCCGCTGCGCGCGCGGACGCCCGACTCCCTGGCGAACTGGTTTTTCGCGACGAGATGCGGGCGTCGCCGCCGCATATCCTGCTGACCAACTACTCCATGCTGGAGTATTTGCTCATCCGTCCGGACGACAGCCCGCTGTTCGATGACGGACGCGGAGTTCGCTGGCAGTTCATCGTGCTTGATGAAGCGCATCAATACCGAGGCGCGAGAGGCATAGAAATGGGCATGCTGATCCGGCGGCTCAAGCAGCGCTTGCGCGACGGAGGGCGTCAAGGTCCGTTCCGATGCATCGCCACGAGCGCGACGATTACCTCCGGCCAGGGAGACGAAGACCAGCGGCTGGTCGCTGAATTCGGGGAGGAGCTCTTCGGAGAGGCCTTTTCACCGCAATCCATAATCTTCGGTAAGTCGCATCCAACAGGCGACGAAGACTCTCCGCAGCGCTACCATGCGTTTCTCCGTGCGCTTGAAGGCGCATTCCTCGTTCACAGGGACGGAGGCGATGCCGTGGTGCTCAATCGCAAGAGCGAAGGCGAAATCGACGCGGCTGGCCAACCAATCGAGATTGCGCTCTGCCGGGAGTGCGGTCAGCACTACTATGTCGGGCAAGAGCACAACGGAATGTTGAGGGAGGCCGATCGCGATCCCAGTAGTCCCGGATTCGGCGTCGACTACTACCTGCCGACGGATGATGGAGACGAGTTGCTGTGCAGACGCTGCGGGGCTCTTTCGCTGCGGGCGTCCGGCTGCGACTGCGAGGCTTCGATACCCGTGAAGAAGTGCGACTTGCACGATCAGAATGCCGACCAATTGAAGCAGTGCGCGGTTTGCGGATATCGGCGCGGCGGGGTTGGCGATCCCGTTCAGGAAATTGTGCATGGATCGGATGGTCCAAACTCCGTGATCGCGACCGCTTTGCACGAGCTGCTGCCGGAGGGCCGGCGCAAAATTCTTGCTTTCGCCGACAGCCGCCAGGAAGCGGCATTCTTTGCCTGGTACGCGGAAGACTCCTACGCGAAGCTACGCGACCGCAATCTAATCCTCCGAGCCATCCTATCCGAACCGGTCGGCGAGGAGGGACTGTCGATCGACGATTTGCGCAACCGGCTGATCCGGGAATGGGAAGAAGCCGGGCTATTCAGGGAAGCCGATACCCTTGAGCAGCGGACTAGACGGGTGCTTGCGTCCATCCTGCGCGAGGCAATGACGGACGAAAAGAGGCTGTCGCTGAGCGGCGTCGGATTGGTGGAGTGGAGCGTCGCTCTCCCCCGGAATATTCGCGTGCCGGACGCAATGCGCGACCCGCCCTGGAACTTCAGCGAGGACGAGTCGCGTGTTCTGATCGGCTACCTGCTGGACGAGATGCGCCCGCGCCGCGCCATGAACCTCCCGAAGGGCGCCGGGACGCCCGCATGGGGCGACATTTCACCATGGCCGCAACAGGCGTTCGGCCTGGCGCCGCCGGGCAAGCGGCGAAACGCGATGCAATGGGGCGGCGCCCAATCCGCGGTCGTTAAACATTTTCTTCGGCGGCTCCTCGACGATAGCGGCCTGTCCGAGGACCTGAAGCGGTCGACCTCGATTGAATTGATGAAGGAGATATGGCGCGCATTGCGAGACAATGCCGAAGACTCCGTTCTCCAGCCCGGAAAGGACAACGGTACGTTCCGCCTTGATTCACGCTGGCTTCGGATCAAGCCAGCGAGACTCGACAAGATCTGGGAATGCAACACCTGCGCGACCCTCGCAAGCTACAATGTTCGGGGCGTCTGCCCGCGAAACCTCTGCCCCGGCACGCTCGCGCCCGCCAGTCGCGAACGGCTCGAAGGCAACCACTATCGGATACTCTACGAGAGTCGCGGATTGCCTCCCGCGCTGCGTTCGGAAGAGCACACTGCGCAAATCGATGCCGAGGAGGCGCGTGAAAGGCAGGACAAGTTCAAGAACGGCGATATCAATCTTCTCAGTTCGTCCACCACGTTCGAGGTCGGCGTCGATCTTGGCAACTTGGACTCGGTCTTTCTGCGCAACGTCCCTCCGGAATCGTTCAACTATGCTCAGCGCGCCGGGCGCGCCGGGCGACGAGATTCGCCGGGACTGGTGCTGACCTACTGCCGCCGCAATCCGCACGACCTCTATCATTACGAGGAACCCGAAGAACGGGTGATTGAGGGCACGATCAATCCCCCGCGCTTGAATATGACAAACGAGAAAATCGTGCGGCGGCATATGGTTGCCGTCGCTCTGTCCGAATTTTTCAAGACGGACAGGGAGAGGTTTAAGAACGTCGAAATCTTCGTCGGCGACTGGCATGCGCCTCGGGCGACCAATGATCTTCATGGCTTTTGCGAAGGCAATGGCGAATTGAAGGACGCTTTGTCGCGCATTGTTCCAGAGAACATGCATGGACGGGTGGGCCTCGAGAACGATGCGTGGGTTGCCAAAATCGCCGGCGAAGACAGCCGGCTGGCTTTGGCGGAGGCGGAAGTCTGCGGAGACTACACCGCGATGAAGTCACTGCGGAGCGAACATTACGAGCGGGGCAAGGACTATTGGGTAGCGCGTATCGGCAAGCGCATGAATACGATTGCCAGGGAGCAGACACTGAACTTCCTTTCCCGGAAGGCCGTTATACCGAAGTATGGATTTCCTGTTGATGTCGTCGAGCTTGAAACCCACTCCACCGACGGCCAATCGACAGGCGTCGCGCTGCAGCGGGATCTTTCTCAGGCAATCGCCGAATACGCGCCCGGAGGCAAGGTGGTTGCCAACAAGCTCGAGTGGGAGTCCTGCGGTGTCAAGGCCGTCGCCGGCAAGGGTTGGCCCGTGCGCCATTACCGCTATGACGACGCGCGCAACTTCACGCAATGGAACGAGGGGGATGAAGAGTTGCCGCCGGGCGAATCGAAATACCTTGTTCCCGCGTTCGGGTTCGTAACTCCCTTGTTCAAGAAGCCCTCGGAGCCGAAAGGGCGGGCGCGGCGCCTCTACGCGACGCGGCCTTTCTTCCAAGGATTCGAGGTTCAGCCCGAAGTTAAGACTTTTCTAGGCGTTCAGGTAACCAGGGCCGTTCCCGGAGTGCTAGTTATCCTTTGCGAGGGAAGAAACCGGGAGGGTTTCTACATATGCCGTTCCTGCGGATGCCACACGACGGCACGGCAGAAAAGTCACAAATCTCCATTCAATTCAGATTGCGGGGGCGTCCTCGAGCGATTTTCCCTCGGCCACGAACTGGCCACCGATGTCGTGCGTCTACAGTTTCCGGGCGTCAAAGGAGAGTGGGACGCGTATTCCGTCGCCTACGCCATCCTGTTGGGAGCGGCGGACACGCTGCAAGTGCCGGACACCGACCTGAACGTCACAATTGCCGGCGGCGACCAACCCGGAGAATCGGCGGTCGTGCTGTACGATAACGTGCCGGGCGGTGCCGGGCTGGTGGCGCAACTGGAAAAAGAAAAGGTCTTCGCCAAAGTACTCGATGCCGCGAAAGAGCGGGTGCGAGGCAATTGCGGGTGCAGCTCGAGCTGCTACGGCTGTTTGCGGAGCTATCGCAATCAGTTTGCGCACACCCAGCTTAATCGACTTCGTGCTCTGGCGATTCTGACTCGCTAAACGAACTTAGTTGCGGAGCTAGTCGCCGTGTTCCGTCATGTAGCAGCGGTTTGGTGAATCGGTGCAATTGTTCATAACGCCGGCAATTCCCGCAAGGCGAGCATTTTGCCTGCCGTTCGCGCGTTCGGCAATCTGAAAATCCGGTTTTCGGCCGGGGATATCGCTTCCGTCGCCGAATCCGGTTCGGAATTCGTTCGCGTATGCCTCTGCCGAGCGACTTCCGCGCCTCATCGACAGAAAAGCAATTCGGCGCCGAGTGCGCAAGACATTGCAGCCGACTGCTCCGATTCCGCCGCCAAACTGATGCGGAAGGCGTTCACGCGGACCGGTCGCTGCCAGCGCAGACCCGTGGCCGCTTCGCGCATGATGGCCTCCAAGCCTTGCAGTCGGCGGAAGCGGATGCCGGCGCACGGAGCCTCCCACTATCCGGTCTGCGCATGGAAGGTCCTTCGTACTGCCGCAATCCATTCGTCGGAACGCGATGAACCCGGAAACTGTTTGTTGATGGCCGTGTCAAAGCGGGGATTACCTTCGGTCTCCCGCACTATAAAATCCTTCCGAAAAGCAACCGGTAAAAAGCGCGATTCAAAATTCGCGACGCAGGTATTCCGAGCGTTTGCGATTCAAGGGCGCGCGCAGCGGCGACACGGCTCCAAATTTTGACAGCATGCGCTTTCTCAATTGGTCAAGCCGAGGCTTTCGGCGAACAGGAATGTTGAAATGCAGACAGCGCCCGGCGGAATTCCGGGCGCGCCGCGCTATTCCAGGTCGCCGGGAAATTCGCCAAGGCATTCTAGCTTGGATATGTTTGGCTTCCGGCTCTTCAGGTTGTCGAATGTCGGCAGCGGAACAATAGCGCGGCAGTTCCGAAGGCGTTCGGAGCATGGTTTGCTGGAGACAAGATTGGCCGCGGTGATTCGGCGAAAGAATTCATTGGAGCCGGCGAGTTCCGGTTCGGTCCGAATGAACTTAGACTTGGCCGCCCGATATGGATACGGCTTGCCCGTTGAAGCTTTCGGAGCCGGGCAGGCACAGCCACAGCGCGGCAGACGCGACCTCCTCGGGCTTTATCAGCCGCTTGTGTCGGTTCAGCCTGACAAGGGACTGGACGGCTTCCTCCCTGGAGCGACCCGTTCTTTCGGAGATTTCGGCCGAACTGCGCTCGACTATCGCCGTATCGACATATCCCGGACAAAGAGCGTTGACTGTAATGCCGGTGAATCTGAGCTCTTCGGAAAGCGCGCGAGCAAGGCCAACCATCCCGTGCTTTGAGACCGTATAGGCGGAGGCGCCTTTCAAGCCTCGGAGGCCGGCGACCGAAGCGACGAAAATGATGCGCCCCCAGTCGGCTTCGCGCATGGATACAAGCGATTCCTTGGCGGAGTAGAACGCTCCGTCTAGATTGGTCGCCATTGTATTCCGCCAAAAGCCCGGGGACATGTCCCCGAACGGCATGGACTCCGCGATTCCGGCGTTGGCGACGTGAATATTTACCGGGCCATTCGCGGCGACGGCCGATTCGGTTGCGTCGCGCACGCTAGCGGGGTTTGCAACGTCCATGACTTCCGCATGGAATCCGAAACGCTCCGCCGCGCGTTCCAGGACGGCCTCAGTGCGCCCGGCAATCGTTACCATTGATCCCTCGTTCGACAGGGCTTGCGCGATCGCCAGCCCGATTCCGGTGCCGCCGCCCGTTACGAGCGCGTGCCTTCCATCAAGCGAATTCTTGTTCATCCCGGTCTGTCCTTCCGAAAGCTGTCGATCAGCGAGAGATATGGATGGTTCGAATAATACCGCAATCAGATACTTGAAAGAGAGTTAATTCAATTGCGCCGGATAATTATTGGTTTCGTCGCGATGGCCGGGGACGTAGTTTCGGAAAGCGAAGCTGCGCCGGACGGCATGAGAGTTCGCATTGCGGACTCCAATCGGCCGCTTGGCCGATTTCGACCGGCGAGCAGGGAGAATCGCAGCCAAGTCCGCCACGACTTAACGCTGTTGGGATAATCGCGGGCGATAAACTTTACGAATCGGCGGCTGACGGTGGCCGCAATGCGCTTCGCATGCGCTGCTCGAAGGAACCATTGATAAAGGCGGGAATTTCGATTCCGAGGCGAGGAGGGGAGGTTTCGGAGGTGAATTGAAAGTATAACCGGATAATTGTTCCTCGGCTGCACACACGGGCAAGACCTTAAGAGAGGCTAGGGCGGGACTTGGTTCCCTTGCCGTGAGACGGCCGGTATCTCGCGAAGAGTTTCGCGACGAAATTTTCTCCAACTGAATTGCGCGTTCGCTCGGGCGACAACTGATTCGGGTTCTGATGGGGGTTCTGATGGCCAACGCGCGGCTATGCAGTTCCGCAGGATCGTCGCTCTGATCGTTTTTCGTGCGCATTGGAACGTGGAAAAGCGCGTATGTCAGGTGCCAGCGAGAAGATTTTTCGGATTTCGGATGCTTTCCAAGTTTGCCGGACTTAATTCAGTTTTCGATTTCCACAGATTCCCGGCGGTTTCCACGAGCGTTGCATGTCCGAATGTCCGAACAGCGGAGTTGAATTTTGCGCAGCGGCTGCGGTTTGAATGGCGTGAAATTCCGAAAGCAGTTTGAATTGAATGGTGTGTCCGACGTGAAGTTTATCGCGAGGGTTGTCCGAGATCGCCGTAGAAACAATTCAAAGCTGCAGATGCGTTGCGCGGGCAGGCGACTTGCATCCCGTGGGGATTGCGTGCGGGTCGCAAGGAATCCCGGAGCGCGGAATGTTCGTCGGCGCGTCGCTGCGAGTAACGCAGGCGAATGGCTCGGCGATGTATTTCATAGAGCGCGAGCATCGACCGATTTCCGTTCCGCGGAGCTGAAATTGATTCCAGTTGAATTGGGACGCATGCAATTCGGAAATTGAATCAAAAACCGATTATCATGTGGATTTTCGGTCATTCGGTCAAGTTCAGCTTGCGCGGCTTTCGAAGATGCAGTAGAATGCGCTTGAGAATCCAAGTTGGAGCCTGATTTTCGGGATTAGAGTCTTGGACAAGGGGCGGAATTCCGTCGGCAATTTGAGGAGAAACCCATGCGATCAGCAAGAATTGGGTGGGCTACATGCCTGCTTCTGGGCGGTGTGGCGGTGTCCCTGTCGGGATGCTTAACGAAAACGAGAGTAGTGAATAAACAAGTCGAAGTTCCTACTACTGTTAATGCGCCGAATATTGCGCAGATGTTGCTCAGTGAGAGTGACTACGGAACAAGCGATTCGAAAATTAAGGCTGCCGTTGATGCAACGGCCGTGTTTTATTTTGATGAAGCGACAACGCCAAATGACGATGCCTGCACTAGCCCAAATGCTGGTGATACTTGTAACAATTATGACCAAGTGAAAGACATATTTGCCAGTCAGGGAACAAATAGGACTGTCAACGTTAATTTTGACAACAACCTGAATTCGCTGCAGTTCTTGAAAATAAAATCTACTACGACTACGGATACGGCCGCCACTGGTGGAGAAGACACCTATAATAAAATAGTTCACGATGAAGACACGGACTTTACTATTCCGTTTTCGAAATTAACCGGAAAGCCTAAGGATTTCCAGGACTCCAAGTCGAGCGCGGACGATTACGGAAGAAAGGGAATTCGCTACAGTGTTCTTCACAATTTGCCTAATGGCAACGCAATCGCCTTGTTTGCGACAGAAAGCAAGTATCTGAAGGATTACGACTCGGACAACGAAGATGCTGAAATGTTTGCCGGCGGGTACTGGGTCGAGATTTCGAAGGATACCGATGGGGAAAACAATGTTGTAAATGCCGGTGTGTTTTCCGACGCCGATAGCTTGGAGCGGGACAGTCTGGGGAATTGGGCTTTGCTAACAGATGAAAATCAACCCAACCGTGCAACGGTTGCGAATGAACTGGACGCGCTTACCGCTACATATACTGGCAAGACAGAAGGAGGATACAGCCAAAAGGGAGCCGGTGCGGGAGGATTTACCGGCAATATTAAACTTATTGCGAAATTATTTGGCACTGTTTACGCTCCTACTGTTGTAGGGGAAGCTACTCCCATCGCAGGCAATGTTGAGGGGGATATAACAGGAATTAAACTCTATGAATTCCAAAATTTCGGTTCAAATGCGACAAACGTTCCTGGGACGGTTAGTCTTAAGAAAGCAGATGTTTCATTAATGGGAACGATGAAAGGCGATGTAGAGATCGGCACAGTTTCGGCCGGAAATTGGGGCGGTATATTCTCAAATACTCCTGTCACCACCACCGTAAATGCTCCGACATTTGTACTGGGAACGTATGGGTTTGAGCATACCCAGGGTTCCGTCGAACGGGCATTTCTAGGCCATTTCGGTTTAGAACATCCTGTTGTAGACACGGAAGAATAGGACGCAATAATCGCATTGAGTTTAGGACTTCGAGACGAATACCTTGGACTTGACCGGTTGACAATCTGCAGCTTGGCCTAGGTGAACTAGGGAGCAGAAATCCTACTCGGAAAGGCCCGTCGATTGAAGACGGGCCTTTTTTTCGTAAGGTAGCAAGAGCTTCCAATTTCAAGCTTGATGGCGAAATCCAGATTGACGGCACCGGCTTGATCGGCCCGAACAGTGTCATGAGGGAAGCAGAGAAACTCCGCCCCTCGTTGTTGGGATAGCATGAGGAAAACAGCCGCCGAATTTCCAGGTTGAATGATCAAAAGCGGATTCGGTACTGTTAGTCTCAACCATTGCTATCCTAGCCTGCTGTACCGCTAACGCGAGCTGATGCTCATGTGTCCTTGCCAACACTGCCGGTAAGCGACCAAGGAATTGAGGCGCGGAGGCCCGTCGCTAGGAATACCCGGTCCGCGCCGCCCGATAGTAGCCAAATCGGCTCAAAGGCTTCCGCCGCTGTTCGTCAGGCAAGAAACTTTAAAGGTAACTGCTCAGGCCCCGCTGTCGCGGATTATTCGTTAATTTCGTAGCGCTTCACCCTTTCCCGGGTGCGGTCCGTGCCTGATGCAGCGCGATCATTGCGGCGGCATCTCCGGCGAGCGCGATCTGGATGGCGACGAGAGGATTGTAGCCGAGTGCCGCCATTGAGTCCAGATAACTGGAGACCCGGCACCAGG
>MPMP01000048.1 GCA_002238565.1 Albidovulum sp. bin36 | reverse complement strand
GGATCGCCGCTATGCGTGCGACCGCCGTCTCGTCCCGCAATGTGCGGCTGATCTGGGACTGTGCCATGCGGACCGACTACCGCATCTGAATCCCCTTGTCCAGCCTTTTTTTCGACTACATGGTAGGGCTAGTCTTGCTTTTGCGGCATGAATTCCAGCTTGGTTCAAAGGCAGAGGACTAGTCCTCCGCGGATAGCAACCTGTCGATCCGTTTTCGGAGCATATTCCGTCGACCGGCGATTTCAGTCGCTGGAGTCTGTGGTCGGGAACCTTCGACGCGCCTCTTTCCGGTCGATACCCGTCGAGGATGCTCCTGCCGGAAACGTGTTCAAAATTTTCATCACTGATAGCTCGCCGGCGCCGCTTGGATTTGCGCCGCACTGTCGATGTGGCTCTTGCAGCGCCACTCCCGCCGACGGACTCGTAGCGCCTGCCGAGGGACAAGGGAAACGCCGCCGACATTTCGGTCGGTGATGCGAGCACGCGACTCACTTTGTCGTCATCCGGCAGCTTCAGAAAAATCAAGTACGGTTTCTGCTTGAAACGCGTAGCCGCGTTTGTAATTCCGTCAGCCCAAGGGATATCGGCAATCGGATAAATACTGCATCGAAAATTCCGGTTTGTGACGGTGCCCCCATGCAATCATTGCTGCAAGCTGAACAACCGAATCCCGGACTTTTTCCAGTGGAGGGCGGCGGCTTGAACAAGAAAATTGCGCCGCGCACCCGGCAAGATGTTCTTCTAGGCTAGAAGCTCGGATGTCGGGCGCGAACTGCCGCCTCCCCGAATTCGCATTCGGTAGACCGTGACTGCTTCCAGGACGCGCATAACGTAATTTCGCGTTTCGTCGTACGGTATATGCTCAATCCAATCGATCATATCTACGTTCGGCTGGCGCGGGTCGCCGATGGACCGAAGCCAGCGCCTAACTCGGCCGGGCCCGGCATTGAATGCCGCGACGGCGAGAACGTAGGAGCCGTCGAAGCTCTTGAGCCGTTCCCGAAGATACAGGGTGCCGAGCTGAACATTCGTTTCTTCCTTTTTCAACAGATTCGATGTGCGTCCGCGCATGCCGAACTTGCGAGCGACTTCCTCGGCGGTATCCGGCATGACCTGCATAAGGCCAACCGCGCCCACCGGACTTTTCGCGCGCCAATTGAATTCCGATTCCTGGCGAACGATCGATATCGCCACCTCCGGCGGCAAGGCCAAGTCGAATTTTTCGATTCCGGTGAGCGGGAACAGGTGGTCGACAAGCATATCCCCTTGCTTCAGCCCCTGCTTCGCGACCTTGATGGCTGCGAAGTTGGCCGACTTTTCGCGCGCCATCTGCGCGAGCTGGCCGATTTCCGTCCTGTCCATCGTTTCGGCGCGGTGCGCAAGAAACCACGCCGCGTAGCTGGGGTTGCCGGCGTCATTGTATAGGAATGCCGCTCGAACTACGGTATCGTCTTTGAAATCGGCGCTGCGCCAACTCGGAAATCGATCTTTGTTCGCCAGAAATTCGGCCGGAAAGGAGCCGACTTTTTCCGCCGCGAGCTGCCCGTAGAACGATGTCTGGAAATTCGCGCCGAATTTATATGCGCTTCGAGCCGCATCCCGGTTTCCCGCCGCCTGGTAGGCTCTTCCGAGCCAGTAGCCCGCTCTTCCGTAGCTGATGTGGGATTCGACTGCTTCGCGAAACCTTTGAAAGTGCATTACGGCGCGGCGGGGCTGCCCTAGTTTCCGAAGCGCGATATATCCCGAAAGCCACTCGAACTCGGCGAAATACCCTCCTTCCGTAACAAAGTGCGAAGATGCCAATCGGTACGCGAGTTTCGGCTGGCCCGCGCGCATGCGCGATCGAGCGAGGGACAGCCTCTTGTCGGCCCAATGCTCGGGCTTGCCGAGCGACTTGGCGGACTCGCTTCTTTCCAAAAGCAGCTCGACCGCGGAATCGCCCAGCCCGTTATTCAAGCGCCAGAGGAATCGTTCAAAGCCGAGCCCGGGGCTGCCCATCAAACCGGACGGCACCGAATTCAGCAATTGGGTGGTATTCTTCGCGTTCTTTCGCAATTCGATTCTTGCGACGGCAAGTTTTTGCAAAGACGGGTCGACCAGCTGAAGCATGTATTTGGCTTGAACGGTGTGGCCCTTCCATAGAGCATTGTCGAGACGCTGCGCATGCAGCTTCTCCAGCTGCGGCTTGAATTTTTCGAGGGCCTCATCTTGTTGGCGCCGAGTGAAGGCAAGCGTAAGCCAGCCTTCGGAAATTGTCTCGTTCGCCTTCTCGATCTGGCCTACGCTGCGAAAGGCCGAAGCGAGGCGAATAGCGCCCGCGCCGGTTTGCGGCGGCTGCGCCTTGAAATATCGAATGACCCGGTCAGGGCGCGCGTCTTCCGGAATCGATTCCTCGCCCACTTTGCGCAAGAGCTTGAGTCCCGGCCAATCGCCGTGATGTTCCAGGAATCTGTTGTAGTCGTCCCAGTCGGCGCCGCCGCTCCTTAGGCGCAGCCATTCCAAAGTGACGCGCGCGGCCGGATCGGATATCTTGTCGGCGATACCCCTCGCGCGCGACCAGTGCTTGGCGTTAGCCTCGGCAACCATGCTCGCGAATTCACGGGCATCCTGTTTACTGGCTAATGCCGCCCTCGTATCCGCTGTCGAGAACGCAGCAATCGCCGCAAGCGCGGCAACCGGTTTGCAAATAGACTTTATCGACCAATTCATGCGACACTGCCTCAATAATTCTCTTTTGTTCCTTGGCGGAACTTGGATTATCATTTTTTTAATCGTATATTCATTCGGCTGAAGAAAAAAATCAAGCGGAAAATTCCGGAGCTATTCATGATTTCAGGTTCGCTACCGGCGCTCGTCACGCCTTTTTCCGATGGCGCCGTCGATTTCGACGCGTTCAATGCGCTTGTCGAGTGGCACATTGATCAAGGGTCGCACGGAATCGTGCCGGTCGGCACGACCGGCGAGAGTCCGACTTTAAGCCACGAGGAGCACGAGGAGGTCGTAGCCGCGGCCGTAAAGGCGTCGGCCGGCCGAGTTCCGGTAATCGCCGGAGCCGGGTCGAATAGCACCGACGAAGCCGTGCGATTCGCCTGTCACGCCGAAAGATCGGGAGCGGATGCGATTCTGGTCGTAACGCCCTACTACAACAAGCCGACGCAGCAGGGTCTTTACGAGCACTTCGAGACGCTGCACGAATGCTGCCGAATACCTATTATTATCTATAACATTCCGGGACGTTCCGTCGTTGACATGGTCCCCGAGACGATGGGCAGGCTCGCGAAGCTCGAGCGAATTATCGGCGTGAAGGACGCGACCGGCGACGTAGCGAGGGTTTCGCTGCAGCGCGAATTCTGCGGCTTGGATTTTTTGCAGCTTTCAGGCGAGGACGCATCGGCGCTGGGATTCAATGCGCACGGCGGAAGGGGATGCATATCGGTTACGGCCAACGTCGCGCCGAAGCTTTGCGCGGAATTTCAGGAAGCCACGCTTCGCGGCGACTTTGCGCGAGCTCTGGACCTGCAGGATCGGCTGATGCCGCTTCACACCGCGATTTTCCTGGAGCCCGGACTTGCCGGCGCCAAGCACGGGCTTGCGATTCTCGGCCGATGCTCGGACGAAGTCAGGCTGCCGCTTAAGCCTCCGACGGCGGAAACCGGCAAGCGGATCGAGGACGCGATGCGCTTTGCAGGCATTATCAACTAGGCCGTTAATTTTCTCGGCCGCCGCGTCGCCCTCTGTCGAAGGGGAGCATCGCGCACCCCATCGGACGGCGAAGCCATGTCAAAATCGAAGACCGACTCGAACTACAAGGTAGTCGCGGTGAACAGGCGCGCGCGCTTCAATTATTCGATCGAAGAGGAAATCGAATGCGGCATGATCCTGCGGGGCAGCGAGGTTAAATCGCTTCGAGGCGGGCAGGCGAATATCGCGGAAAGCTACGCCGCCGTCGAGAACAGCGAATTGTGGCTGATCAACGGCTACATCGCAAAATACGACCGAGCGGCGCACTTCGGCCATGAAGAACGGCGCAAGCGAAAGCTGCTCGTCGGGCGGCGCGAACTGTCCAAGCTTTGGGCCGCTACGAAGCGCGACGGACGGACGCTCGTTCCCCTCGTTCTGTACTTCAATCACAAGGGGCTGGCTAAAATCAAGATCGCGGTCGCGACGGGAAAAAAGATCGCGGACAAGCGAGAAACCGAGCGAAAGCGCGACTGGCAGATTCAGAAGTCGCGCCTGCTCAGGCAGCGCGGCTAGATTCTCTTTCCCGTTTCGGCATGGAACAGCGACGCGTTCTGCAAGTCGAAGAACAGCGTTGTCCTCGCGCCGATTTCGGGCATGCGCGAGGAGCGGATCCGGCATGAAACGACCTTGCCGCCGAATTCAAACCAAACTTGAACGTCGCCCCCGGTAAGTTCCCTTTTCAGGACTTCGAGCTCCGCCTCGAAATGCGAGCTTCCTTCCAGCCTCTCTTTCGAACGGTAGATGTTCTCGGGCCTCACGCCTAGCAGCACCCGGGTGCCGTCGGCGGGTTTATCGCCCGCGAAAGCGTAGTGGCCGAGCGGCGCGCGCCGCCCGCCAACTTCGACGCACGCTTCGCTTCCGCTGAAGGCGAGGCGCCCCTCGAGAAAGTTCATCTTGTTGAGACCTACGAATTCGGCGACGAATTTGTCGCCGGGCGCATGGTAGATGTCATAGGGCGTGCCGAATTGGCGAATGCGCCCGCCGTCCATAACCGCGACCTTTGTCGCCATCGACATGGCCTCGATCTGGTCGTGGGTTACAAGAATGAAAGTGGCGCCGAGAATACCGTGCAGATCGCGGAGCTCCTGGCGCATCTGATGGCGCAGCTTCGCGTCGAGATTCGACATGGGCTCGTCAAGCAGAAAAATCACGGGGTCGCGAACAAGGGCTCGCCCGATCGCGACGCGCTGCTTCTGCCCGCCCGAAAGCTGCGACGGCTTGCGATTCAGCAGTTCGGAGATTTGCAGGATTTTGGCTACTCGCTCGACGGCATCGCGGCGTTCCGCCTTGCCGACGCCTTGGCATTCGAGCGAGAAGCCGATGTTTCGAGCGACGTTCATGGTCGGGTAAAGCGCGTACGACTGGAATACCATCGCGATATCTCTGTCGCTCGGCTCGACGCCGGTAACATCTCGCCCGTTGATCTCGATTCGTCCCGAAGTTATTTCCTCGAGTCCCGCGATGCAGTTCAGGAGAGTGGATTTTCCGCATCCGCTTTCGCCGAGAAGCACGAGCAGGTCGCCTTTTTCGATCTCGAAGCTAACATTCCGCAGGACTTCTTCGGCTCCGAAGCTTTTTGTCAGATTTTCGAGTTTCAGGAGCATGCGGCCGGAACCTTCGCGCAGGCTGTCTTTGAAGCGGGGAGCACTCGACCTCCAGGAGATATTGAATGCGATGCAAGGGCTTGAGCGGGCGCGCCCGCGGAGCCGCGGTTCCCATGCCGGCGGCGCCTCCGCCCGGAACCGTCGGCAATCAATCGGCACGCGGGCCGGCGAGCCGCTTCGCGGAAAATTGTTTTCGGCTGCCGACGCATCCCCGCTCGCAACCGCTGAAAAAGCCTCGATACGGCAATGGCGGCGGTATCCGGCCCCGCCGGGAATATTCGCCCGGGGTCGCAATGCTTCCACATTTTATACATGCCTATACATGCCTGCTGACAGAATTTTCCACAATTGCGCATTCGCATGCGTCGAACGAAGCGGCGAAGTCGAACGCCATATGGCCGAATCGCAATTGCATTTTAATTTGATCGCCTGCCGATGCATTCCTCGCGTCAGCCTTTCAATGCGCCTTGAGTCAATCCCCGAACGAAAAACCTTCCGGTAGCGAAAAATAGCAGCAGCGTCGGAAGCGCGGAAATCATCACCGCAGCGATATTCACGTTGTGCTCCTTGATCCCGTACGAGGACGCGACGAGGTTTTGAACGGCGGCCATTATCGGGCGCTTCCCGGTTTCGCCGAATGTCAGCGCGAACAGGAAATCGTTGTAGATGCCCGAGAACACCAGAATGACCGCGACGATGGCGATCGGTCCGGACATCGGCATTACGATGGACGAGAATATTTTGAAAAATCCCGCGCCGTCCATCGTCGCCGCGCGAATGAGCTCATCGGGCAGCGCGACGTAGAAATTGCGGAACAGCATGGTCGTCAGCGGAATTCCGTAGACGGTATGGATCAATACCAGGCCGAACGAAGTGCCGTAAATGCTCAGTTCCCGCAGCGTTATCGCCAGCGGTATCAGGAACAGCTGCAGCGGGACGAAGCTGCCGATAAGAATGAGAGCGAATATAATGTCCGCTGCCCGGCTTCTCCATTTCGCCATTGCGTATCCGTTCAGCGCTCCGATCGCAACTGCGAGCGAGACCGCGGGAATCGCGATTTCGAAGGTGGCCAAAAAATACGGTCTGATGCCGTTGCACTCCAGGCCGGAGCACGCGCTCGACCATGCCTTGATCCAGGGTTCGACCGTCCAGACGGTCGGCAGGGCGGTGATCGAGCTTTCGCGCACTTCGGCGAGCGTCTTGAAGCTCGCGACAATCATTACGTAAAGGGGCGCAAGAAAATAGATCGCGCAGGCGAACAGGGCTCCGTAGAGGAGCGCGCCTTGAAGACCGCGCCTAGTCAAGCCTCCCTCCTGCGGATTTCAAAGTAGAGGTAGGGTAGAACGATGGCGATCATGGTGGCGACCATGACGACGGCCCCCGCCGCGCCTTGCCCGATTTCGCCTCTCTGGAAGAAGTATTCGAAAACGTAGCGGGCGGGCACGTCCGAGGCGTATCCCGGGCCGCCATTGGTCAGAGCCACGACGACGTCGAAACTGCGTACGACCTGGAACCCGAGCAGCATGACCGCGGTAAGCAGCGTCGCCCTGAGCTGCGGAAGGATAATGCTGACGTAAACCCTCCATGCGGGAATCCTGTCGATTCTGGTCGCCTTCCAAATTTCCGGATCCGTCGATTTGATGCCGGCCAGGAACAGTATCATGATCAGCCCGGTTCCGTGCCAGACCGCGGCGAACGCGATCGTGTAGATCGCATGGTCGGGCGACACCAGCCAGTTGAATTTGAAATCCTCGACTCCCGCCTCCCGCACGATCTTCTGAATTCCAATCGTAGGATTGAGAATCCACTGCCACGCAAGCCCGGTTACGACGAGCGACAGCGACATCGGATACAGGTATATCGTGCGGAACAGAGCCTCCTTGCCGGTAAGTCGATCGATCAGAATTGCCAAGCCGACCCCGAGGCCGATGCAGCCGGCGAGATAGAGGCCTCCGAAAATGAACATGTTGGAATACGCGACCCACCAGCGGTCGTCTTCGAAAAGCGCGCGGTAATTGGCGGCGCCGTTGAATTCGTGGTTAGGAAGAAATGTTGACTTTGTAACCGACAGGTAGGCGGTATAGGCCGCGAAGCCCCAGATGAAGTAGAACGCGACGACGACGGCGGGAATCAGCGCCAGCCATGCCTTCGCGCGGTTGGCGGAGATCCTCTTGCCGGCAATTCTCATCGTCGGCCGCGCGCTCGATCTAAATTGCGCGCAGGGCGCCGAGTCCGGCGGCGCCCTGCGCCGCGTTCAATTACAGCTTGTCGATAAGCTGCTGATGGGCCGCGTCAACGTCGATCGCCTGGTTCCAAAGAGCGCTTGCCGTATCCTTGATGGCGTTCCCGACATCGGCGGAGCGTCCGTTCCAGTGCGTAATCGAAGTCGAGCCGGCCATGGCCTCAACGGCCTTGGCCGGGCAGCCCTCGAAATCCGAAGCCATGGCCACGGTCGTAACCGGCAGGGTGCCCTTGGCGCGGGCCGCGGCGATCTGCGTCGCGGGATCCATGACCGCGTTGCCTAGCAGCACCTGGGCGGCCATGTCGCTTTCGTCGGTCACTTTGATGAACTGGAATCCGTCCGCGACGACGGTCAGGCTGGCGTCCCAGGGGGTTAGGCGGCACGACCAAGAGCCGCCTTCGGGACCAAGATCGCCGTAGCCGCCGGCCGCCCACGGGCCCATGAAGAAGAACGCCGCCTGGCCGGTGATCATGAGAGTATTCGTGTCGTTCCAGCTTCGTCCCGATTTGCCTTCGTCGGTGTACTGCCTCAGGCCGGCGAATTCTTCTAGAACTCTGCGCGTCTGCTCTCCGGCGACGGTCGCGGCGTCGCCGGTCATCAAATTCTCGTAGAGCTCCGCGCCGCCGACGGCGAGAACGACATGGTCGAAAAGGATGGCTTCCTGCCAGCTGTCGCCGCCGATCGCGATCGGAACGACGCCCGCCTCCTGAAGAGCGGGGAGGGAGGCCGTGAAGTCGTCCCAGGTGTCGGGCTGCGCAACTCCGGCGGCGTCCAGAACGTCGTTGTTCGTGTACATCCAATTGATGACGTCGACGAATACCGGCGCTGCGACCCAGTGCCCGCCGTATCGCCCGACCGCCGCTATGCTGTCGGATATATTGTCGGCCCATCCGCCCGCCTCGGCCGCCTCGTCCATGTTCTGAAGCAGTCCCGCCTCGGCGAAATCCCTCATGACGCCGCCCAGCGCGCTTTGCAGCGCCATCGGCGGATTGCCGCCGATGAAGCGGGCCTTCACGGAGGCGATGCTCGCCTCGGAATCCGGAAAGGCGGTATCGCTCCATTCGCCGCCCAGCTCAATGTATTTGTCGCGGAATATCCGCATGGCTTCGGCTTCGTTTTCGCTGTTCCAGTTGTGGGAAACATCGCTGTCGCCGAATGCCGGCGAAACCGAAAGCGCAAGCAGCGCGCATCCGCCCGCCGCTAGAGTTCCACTGAGAATTTTCATAGTCTTTCCTTCAACCTCCTCCGGATGTTGCCAAATCCCGCCGCAGTGCCCTCCGGGCAGGCATGCGCGGTTCTCGCCGAGGTTGTCATGCGCCGACTCGGCGCCGGGATTCAACCCATTCGACAATCGCCTCGAAGGCCGCCTCCATTTCACTTTCGGTGCCGACGGTTATTCTAAAATCGTTGGCTCCGCCTTGGACCGGTCGGCCTAGAATTCCATTCCCCCGCAACCACGCATCGAGCGATTCCGCTTCGCATCCGCCGCGGGGAAAGGATAGCATCACGAAATTCGCCTGGCTAGGCAAAACGTCCAGCCCGAGTCCGAGAAGCTTGTCGGCGAAATCGTTCCGCGTCGCCCTGACCCTGTCAGCCGTTCGCCTGAGGTAGTCCTGGTCGCCCACGGCGGCTTCCGCGGCTCGCAGCGCCGCTTCGTTGGTGTTGAACGGGGAGCGAATGCGCGAAACAGCTTCGATGACCGAATCCGGCGCGAGCGCCCAGCCGATCCTCTGCGCCGCCAGCCCGTAGGCTTTGGAAAAAGTCCGCGTCACGGCCACTTTCCCGGCGGGCGAGAAAAGCTCCAGCCCGCTCGCGTAGTCGGGAGCGTCGGCGAATTCCGCGTAGGCCGCATCGACAATAAGGAGAGTTCCCGGCCGCAGGCTGCTTTCGAGGCTGCGCAGCTCGCGGTCGGTCGTGTAGGTGCCCGACGCGTTGTTGGGCGTGCAGATGTACACGATGCGCGCGTCCTCGGCCGCGGCCGCCTGGACTTTCCCGATATCGATTCGATGGCGGATTTCCGGGATTTCGACAATTTTCGCGCCTGCGGAACGGGCGTAGATTTCCGCCATCTTGAAGTTGTTTTCGCTGGTGACCATGGTTTCGCCCGCGCCGAGAACCGCCCGGATCAGGAGCGCGATGGCCTCGTCCGAACCGTTTCCCGCGAATACGTTTTTTTCCGGCACGCCGTGAACCGAAGCGATGGCTCGGCGCAGGGCGGCCTGGGAGCCGTCCGGATATCTGTTGAGGCTATGCTCCGCTTCGCGGAATGCGCTTACGGCGCGGGGACTCGGCGGGTAGGGCAGTTCGTTCGAAGAAAGCTTTACGATCCTCCCGCGCCCGGCGATGGCCGACTTGCCCTGCCTGTAGGGCTTTACGCCCGAAAGGGAAGGCGCCGCCCCGACGCTCAACGGTTCGCGTCCGGTGATCTGCCCGCGTCGCGGCCGCGTTCCGGAAATTTCGCCGCGCGGGCCGAGCCGAGGACTTCAACGCCGCCGCGGCGCTCCGCGAGCGGGCGGGAATCGCGCTGGCTCTGCTTCAGAATCGTCATGGCGAAGAATCTATATTAATCGCGCGGCCTCTAACAGGAGCTTCCATTATGTACCGCCACGGCGTGGGAAGGTCGCCGGGCTGATGCGCCTCGATTATCGTCGGGCCGTCGGCGGCGAAGCCGCGCTCCAGCGCGCGGCGCAATTCTTTCGGCCCGCCCGCCCTTTCGGAATTGGCGCCGAAGCTTTCCGCGAATTTTACGAAATCGGGATTGTGCAGGTCCGAGGCGATGAATCGGCCTCCGAACCACTCCTTCTGCTGCCGGCGGACATTGCCGTATCGATTGTCGTTGAACACGACCGCGACGAGATTGATTCCGTACTCGACGGCGACCGCGAGTTCGGTCGCGGTATAGAGAAATCCGCCGTCGCCATTGATGCTCAGCACCGACGCGTCCGGATTAGCGGCCTTGACGCCGAGAGCCGTCGCGAAGCCGTAGCCCAGCGTGCCCTGGAATCCGCAATTGACGTGGCCGCGAAGCCGGTGGACCGGAAAACCGTACCAGGAAGCGAATCCGATTTGCGTGATTTCATCGCAGAAGATGCCGTCGTCGGGCAGCACGTCGCGGATCGCCTGCAGGTATTCCATCTGCGGGCCGACATTTCGCCGCATGTCCGCGCGCAGGCGCTCCTTCAGGCCGACGAGCTCCGCCTTTCTGGAAGGCGGCGGCGATTTGACCTCGTCCTGCAGAATCGGAAGCAGCTTTTGAAGCGTCGCCTTGCTGTCGCCGCGGAGGGCCGCGGCGGGCGCCGCGTATCGGCGGAATTCCCTATCGTCGATGTCGAGGCGAATTATCTTTATGCCGTCGTCGAGTCCCCAATAGAGCTGGGGGTACTTGAGGCGCGTTCCGATGGCGAAGACGATGTCGGCATCCTTCCAGAGCCTGCGTCCCGCCGGGAACACCTGGGCATGATAATCCCGATCATCGACGATTCCGCGACCCGAGCGAAAGCTTGCAACCGGCGCCTCTATCATTCGCGCGAGACGATTCACTTCTTCCGCGGCGACGGCGGCGCCGCCGCCAACGTAGATCAGCGGGCGTTCCGCGGACCGCAGCAGCGAAACGGCTCTGTCGATATCCTCCCGGGAGGCGCACGGCGGATCGGGAAGTTCGACCGCGGCGGCCGTCGGCGCCGCCTCGGCTCGGCCGCCCATAACGTCCGGCGGCATCTCGAGATGCGCCGGTCCCGGACGGCCGGACTGCATGGCGGCCAGAGCTTCGTTAAGCATTTCAGGCGCGTTATGCGGGGAGCTTATTCTTTCGGCGTGCTTGAGCAGGGACCCGACAGTCGCCAGCTGATCGGGGATTTCGTGCAGGTAGCCTCGGCCGGCGCCGATGGCGGCGGACGGAATTTGGCCGCAAATGGAAAGAACCGGAGCGTTTACGGCCCATGCCGTCGACAGCGCCGCCATCGCGTTCATGATTCCCGGTCCGGGCACCACTGCGAACGCCGCTGGCTTGCCCGTTGATCGAGCCGCGCCGAAAGCCATGTAGGCCGCGCCCTGCTCGTGCCTGGCGCGCAGAATGCGGAAACCGCCTTCGGCGCGGTAGGCGGCGTCGAACAGTTCGTCGAGCTGCCCGCCTGGCACGCCGAATATCGTGTTCATTCCGTTCGCCCGGAGGCCGCCGACCAGCGCGTCGGCTCCGGTGTATCCGCGCGAATCCGACTGTTGGAACCCTGAAGGCATTCGGAGCCTACCAGGGGTTGGGGGTTGGATGGAATTCCTCGGCGCCGCCCGCTCCGCGGGCCGGAGGCCCGGACCGGAACAGGCACGACAGCGCGAACCAGACGATTCTCGGTCGGAGCAGCCCTCCGAGAATTTTGCGGATATCGGCCGGCCCCATGACCGTTCGCGCCGGCATGGCGTCGGTTGCGGCGTTGGTCATGACCAGCGTTCCGTTCTCGACGAACAATCTGTCCACCTCGATTTCCAGGTCGGCGATCGGCGTTGCAACCAACATGCGCTTAGTCCTTGCGAAGCGCGCCGCGCCCCTGGGCGTCGGCAATTCGAGACTTCAGCAATTCGGAATGCTTCATGCCGCGCTTGTCGAACGGCATGACGAACTGCCCTCTTTCGTACATCGCGTCCATAGAAGCGTAGGCTCCGGTCATCTTGTGAGCCAAGTTTTTCGGGGGATTGCCGGACGGGAACAGGTTGGGCGGATAAATCGGGCTTTCGTAGATCTGCCGGAACGCCTCAGTGCGAACGTCGACCCACATATTGTGGTTTATGCGCGTCCGGTGCTCGCGAAGCGCCTCGATGTCGATGACGGCGGCCAGAACTTGCTCTTCCGGATACGGCGCGTGGCGCATTACCATTCCCGTGTAGTCGATCGCAAAGGAGTTGCCGGAACAGAACGCCTTGGGATAGTACTTGTAGTCGACGGTTCCCCAGTTCGAGCCTAGCAGATAGGCCATGTTGTCGTGGGCGCGCGTGCGGCGCGAGAACATCCAGAAATCCCACGGCTCGCTGACTCCCTCGAATTCCTGCAGAGCGACAGGATGGCAGATGACTTCGACGCCGTTGAATCCCAGCGCGCGGCTGACTTCCGGCGTCGCGCCGTCATGGCAGGTCATGCAGCCTAGCTTGCCGATCGGAGTGTCCAGTACCGGAAACAGGTCCTTTATGTCGGTGCCGAACGCGGCCTTGTATTCGTCCCACATGTCGTGGGGCGATGTGCCCAGGCCGATGGATGCAGGAACATTGTACTTGCGATAGACCAGTTCGACGCCGCCGGGGCCGAGAATGAATGCCGTGTTGAACCAGCGGTCCGGAAACTCCGCGGTTTTTTCGACAAGGCCGCCGCCCGCGATATACATGCCGTATTCCCGGCATTTCGCGATCAACGCCTGAACGGCGTCGTCTTCGAAGGAGATGGCCTTCTTCATGAATTCCTCGAGGCCGTGCTCGCCCTTGCCCGGGGTCGTTACGCCTTGAAGGAAATACTCCGGAAACACCGCAAGGCGGACGGGCACTTCCCAGAAGTAGCCGACGCCAAAATCGACGAGGTCCAGGGCTCTCTTCAGATTGCTCTCGATGCCCGCTCGGTCGGTCGCCACCTCGACATGGGGCTGCATCACTATGGCGGTGTATTTTTCGACTGGTTCACTCATGGTTGACCTCAATTGAAGGAGCGGTGCGGCATGCCGAAATCCCGGAGCATGACGTTTGCGGTTATTGTCCCCATCGCCGTTATCCCGCCGCCCGGATGGCAGCTTGGCCCGGTCATGTATAGCTTGGGAACGGGAGATTTGTACTGCGAGAATCCCGGCAGCGGGCGCATGTATCCCATTTGCGACAGAAGCCTTTCGCCGCCGGTGGTGTTGCCTGAAACGAAGGCCGGATTGGCTTCCTCCAGGCTGACGCCGGTTTCGTTGTAGGACGCTATTATGTTGTCCGGGCCCATGTTCGGGGCGTGGCGGCGAAGCTGAGGGAGAAGGACATTCTCCACATACTCGTCGATGCATTCGTTCCAGCCGGGCCCGCCCGCAAGCCTCGCGGGGACGAATGTGTCCAGAATCAGGGTATGCTTCCCCTCCGGCGCCCGGGATGGATCGAGCTTGGTCCATCCGGCGGACCAGAGGAACGGATTGGAAGGCGCCTTGCCCATCATGATTTCTCCGTACTGGACGTCGATATCGTGCATGCTTCCGAAAATCCGGTGAAAGGCGCATGCGTTCATGTCGTCGCCGTTCCTGTAGTCGGGCAGCTCGTGAAGCGCGAAGTGCGCGCGAGCGATCGAGACCGAACCGTAGGAAAAATTCCTGCAGGCCTCTAGGAACGCGGGGTGCAGGTCGTCGGGATCCATGCAGTCCAGGAAGGAGACTTTAATGCCGAGTCCGGTAACGACCGCCAATTTCGCCGTTATTTCGCGGCCGCTTTCGGTACGCACGCCCGCGCACGAACCGTCGCCGTCCAGGATGAACCGGTCGATGGGCGTTTCCGTCAAAACCTTGCCGCCGCGCTCCTCTATGCAACTCGCCATAGAAGTCGGCAGCATCATCGACCCGCCTTTCGGGATGGCGGCGCCGTAGGTGTGGATGCCGGGGATGAGTATGTAGAACGACTGCCCGGCGCACTCGGTATCCGGAAAAATCTGCGGCGCGAGCGCCCATCCGAGAATCGAAGCGCGAACCATTTCACTTTCGAAATTCTGCAGAACGAACTGCCGCGACGATAGGTTGTATTCCTTGAGCTTGAGCAGTCCCTCGTAGCTTGTCTGGAGCAGCGAGGGCAGGGCGCCCGGCTTGGCCGGCGGCGAAAACATGCCCTTGATGAACCCGTCTCGGATCTCGTGCCAGCTATCGTAGATTTGCCGGTAGCGGTTCGCGTCCCGCGCCGAATACTTCGCGATGCCGTCGCAGGTTCGGTCTACGTCCTTGTAGATGACGATTCCGTCGCCATGGCGACTCGGGTGGCCGGTAATGTGGTCGGTTTCCCAAATGTATTCCAGGCCGTGCCTTTCCAATTCCGGAAGCAGCTCGCGAAAATCCGGGTTCGCGTGAACCCAGACATGGGACGATCCGAAAAGATCGTGCTTGAAGCCCGGCTCGGTTACTTCGCGCGTAACGCACCCGCCGCCGATCCATGGATTTCGCTCGACAACGCATACGTCGAGGCCGGCGCGAGCCAGCCACGCGCCGCAGGCGAGGCCGTTGTGCCCGCCTCCGGCGATAACCACGTCGAAATCACGTTCTGCCAACTCGCTCTCCGCAAGGCCAAAGGCTCATAAGAGTGCGCCGAGCCTTCCGTGTCAACGCTTGATTTTCCAGTGACTTCCAGTTTGAACATTGCCCGAGTTGAAATGGCTGGCCGATAGTTGTCAATGCAATGATCGGAATCGGCTCGGCCCTTCGAAGCAATCCGTAGCGAGCGTCTGCTTACGGGAGTTTCCAGGCTGCAGCGAGCACATGGTTCGTTGACCGAATGTGTCGATTTAAGAGCGCCGATTTGAGTCGCTTCATTTGAATTCTTGTTCTTGGATGGAATGCTCTGCGCGCTTAACGAATCAATCGGAGCTCCCTAAAAAATGTCCGCTATCCAAATCATTTTCGACGGGCCGGCGAATTGAGCGAAATTCGCGGAAGCGGCAATTGCCGCCCGACGGAAGGCGCGTAAACTAGCCGAATGAACGTCGACCCAAGATGGCGAGTCGGTCGATCGAAAACAGCATTGCCGCATGGCTGGCCTCAACTTGGCGACAGACGGCCGTCATCATCCAATGAACGCGATCGAATTCGGCCGAGCCATCCGTGAAAGGCGACGCGCAGGACTGTCGGTTCGGGCCGAACTTCCGATGCATTTCTCGCCGCTCGTTTGACAACGCATCAACTTGATCAGCGATTTCAAATGGCAAATGCCCCAAGCGCAGAAATTCACCTCTTTCCCGCAAACGACCCCGAAAAATGGCTCCGCCGAAATGGCGCACGATTCAAACCCTGTACAAAGCGCCTCGCATTCGCACCGCGATTCGGTAGCATCTGCCTCGATATGCGCAACCCGGTGCGCAGCCGCTGCAGCATACCGCCTCAGGCAGGCACGGCCCTGATCTCGAGAAGATTCCTCGCCTCGCGTCCGCACGCCACGCCTATCAGGTGGATCGGCTCGCCGCGGTCGCGGTACTTCTCCGCATAGCCCCGGTCGCGCATCTGGGCGATTGCCGCATCGAGCGCGATGTTTGCGTCGCCTTCGCCCTCCGCCATCTTGAACTCCAGCACGAACACCTGCCCGCCCGTCAGCGCCACCATGTCCGCGCGGCCGCGGCTCGAAGCGTCCTCCACCCTCAGGTCCACGCCGATGGCGCGAAAGCACATATGCAGGAGGCTCGCGTACCACGCCTCGTAGCGGGCGAGATCGCCGCTCGCGTGCCATTGGTAGGGTATCCCCGAAATGTAGGAGCGGAGCCGGTCGCCGAACTTTTCGAAATCGTTCGCCTCGAGATGCGCGCGGAGCGCGCGTCCCTCGTCCAGCTTCTCCATGCCGGCTTTCCCTAGGTACGCGAGCAGTTCATCGTTGAGCGCAAGCCGCACCTCGAGATTGGGATAGTCCAGACGGCAGAAGGTCCTGAACCCCTCCTTCCGCTCTTCCGCTATCGTCAGGTAGCCGGTCTGGAACAGGAGCGCCTCGATCCCGATGTCATTCACGTCGAATTTAGACACGAGAGACATGTCCGCCATCCGGTTCTCAATCTCCATCGGGCTGACGGACTTCTCCATCAGCATCCGGAACAGGAAGGACGGGGAGCCGGTCTCGAACCAGTAGGGACGGAATTCCCTGCTGTCGAACAGCAGGAGCAGGTCGTAGGGATTGTAGACGCGCTCCCCGCCCCGCCAGTGATAGCCTTTGTACCAGATCCGGATCTCCTCCCGGTCCAGCCCGTCAAGCTCCGGCCCGAAGACCCGGTCGATGTCATCCTCCGTGTAGCCGCAGATCGTGGCGTAGCGCGGGTCCAGGCTGATGTCCCTTAGGTTGTTGAGGCCCGAAAACAGGCCGGCTTTCGAGAACATGCTAACGCCGGTGACGAAGACGAAGCGGACATGTTCGGCGGCATCCTTGATGATCCCGTAGAACCCGCGCAGGTAGTCCCGGTTGGCGATCGCAAGTTCCGGATCGTGAAGCACGTCGAGAATCGGCTTGTCGTACTCATCCACCAGCACGACCACTTGCCGTCCGGCGGAACGGTGAAGACGATCAAGAAGATCCCACAGGCGCTCCGGCCCGGTTCGGAACGATGCGCTCCGGAGACCGGAATTTCGCTCGATCACATCCAACTGCGCGAGGATGCTGCGCTCGAGGTCTTCCGGATCATTGTACTTCCCGCCGAAGCTCAGCCGCAACACCGGATGGGCCGCCGACCAGTCCCAGTGCTTGTGAATGTCCAAGCCCCGGAACAGCTCCTCGCGGCACTCGAACAGCGACCGAAGCGTATCGAGCAGGAGGCTCTTGCCGAACCTGCGCGGCCGGGACAGGAAATAGAATCGTCCCTCGGCAACAAGCCGCCGGACGAGAGGCGTCTTGTCGACGTAGTAGAATCCCTGCTCCCGGATCGTCCGGAAGTCCTGTATCCCGATCGGAAGAAGGCGGCGATTCATAAGTTGTTCCAATCGTAAGGTTTGGCGACCATATCGAGCAGGGTGCCTTTCCCGAATTTAGCGCTTGCGTGGCAGCGGCCGCAAATTTCCGACGAAGCGCCGACGCGTGCAGCATGGGACGCAGGCGAGAGAGTAATAGGGAGCCAGCGCGATTGACCGTCTGACTAGCCTGGATCGTTCGCGAGGGCCGGTCTCAGGGCGCTGCCCGCCGGAAGACCGACTTCATGTGCCATTCGCATTGAACTTCGGGCCGTTAACAACCGCGCTTTTCGAGTTAACCTTACTGGCCAGGGGGCACTTTGCCGGCGACTTGCCGAATCCGCTTGAGCGGGTGTCGCCAATGAAACGCTGCCGCGATCGTCGCGGCGCAGGCGGCCGTAGCCAGGGCCGCGCGCATTCCCGAGTATGTGGCGTTCGAGGGCATCGACAAGGTTTCGGCCCGGAAGTTTGGCAGCGTTCGTCTTTCGCATGCGTCCAGGGCGCTGGTCCAGGACAAATTCCGTGCGATGATCGTGAAGCTGCTTGGCACATATGAGTGCAGGCTACCGCGCCCTATGAGCATCCGGCCCGCGACTCGATCCTGAACGCGCGTCAAGGATCGCCGGAAGAATCGCGGAGAACCTGTTAACAGGTTTCGATACCGACGACGCGACTTAGCAATGAGCGCGCGCAATCTTCGCCGCGCCCAACTCTTCCACAGCCACCTCCTGATTCGTTTTTGATTCTTTGAACATACGAGGCGGGCAGGCTGCCGATCATCCGTCGGCTGCCCGGTCGAGACAACCGTTCACAGTGCGCATCTTTATAGCGACACGGCTCGGATATCCGTCGGGCGGGTCGCCCTCCTCATTGCGGTCCACGTCCTTTCGACATTCCGATTGCGGAGATTCGCCAGCGTTTATTCGGAAGATCCTGCTATAAGGTTGACGATCAACCGGATCATGAGGCTTTTGCCGGCGGGCGCACTTTCGGCGACCAGCAGAGTTAGCGCCGTCAAAGCCTGCGGATTGAGCCCGTGATCGATTCCCTCCTGCTTCAGGTAGAGCAGAAACAGCAGCGACCCGATACGCTTGTTGCCGTCGGTGAAGGGATGGTCCTTGACCAGGAAATACAGCAGATGCGCCGCCTTCTCTTCTCGGCTTCGGTAGAGTGGTTCGCCGAACATGGTCTGCTCGACGCTGCCCAGGATGGCGGCGAGGGCATCGCCGCGTGGATTGCCGAAAAGGGAAGATGCCTGTTTGCGCGCCATAAGATCGCGTCGGAACTCCGCGATCGCGGCGACCGCCCGGTCGTGATCGAGCACGCCCGACGACGGCCCCGTGCCGGGCGTTGCCGCCAGCCGGTCCTCGTCGTATTCCAGCAGCAGGCGCCATGTTTCGGCGTAGCCCGCGATGAGGTCCGGCACCGCCTGCCCGGTTTCGCCCACCATGGACTGATTGCGAAGCGTCCGCGCCAGCAGATCGAAAGTCTCCCTCGCTTCCCGCAGGCCGCGCTCGGCCAGTCGGCGCTCGTTCGCCGTGAAGCCGCGAACCAGGTGGCCGCGCAGGGCGCGGGTGGCCCATTGGCGGAAACGCACGCCGCGCCTGGTATTGACGCGGTAGCCAACCGATATGATGGCGTCGAGATTATAGTGCTTCAGTCTGCGCCGGACCCTGCGCCTGCCCTCGGTTCGAACCGCTAAGAATTCCTTAGCGGTTGCCTCCGCCTCCAACTCTCCGCTGGCGAATATGTTGCGCAGGTGCATCAGAACGTTCTCGGGCGTGCTATCGAACACCTGCGCCATCTGCCGCCGGGTCAGCCAGATCGTCTCCCGGTCGAGGCGAACGTCCACGCGCACCTCGCCGTCGGCATCCTCGTACACCTCGATCTCGCCGCCGGCGACGTTATCCGGCGCTTCGTCGTTCATCTGATTCCATGCTTCATCGAGCGCCGGCGGTGCCGCAGCATACCGCCACCATCGAGCCCGCCTTCCGGCCTCCGTCAATCTATCGGCGCGTCCTTCAGCGCCTTGCCGGCCTTTAACGAAACGCCGCGGTTCGGTCCTGAAAAACCGGCCGATCCCCCTCAATGGAAACGTCCTCGCCCCGCGCGAGAGCCTCCGCGACGGTGGCGAACGCGGCGACCCCTGCCGCCTAGTCCGCCTGTTTCCCGATACGCGCCGCGCGCTCGACGACCTCCGTCTTCTTCGCTCGCGCGCTGGCCGCCCTGATCGTCCTTGATCGGTTCGCCGAAACCGCCGACCGAGCCGAGTCCGATTTCTAATCCTACTCGTACGCCGGGTCAATCGCGCAATCGCCCCCGACGCGCTCCGGCTATGGATGCGCCGATATAAACTTGATAAGCCTTGCATACTCCGACCGCGTCCGCTACTTGCGAAATGCTCGGCGGCGATGCTCGGAAGCGAGAACGTGTCGGCGAGCTACTTGCGGATTTCGCGAAACGAGCGCAATTCATGGCATACGAAGATCCTACAACCGTCGTTTCTACAAGCTGGCTGGCGGCGCATCTGCGCGACCCCGACATGCGGGTTCTCGATGCGTCCTGGTACTTGCCCGACGCCAGGCGCGACCCGATGGCCGAATACCGTGCCGCGCACATACCGGGGGCGCGGTTTTTCGACATCGACGAAATAGCGGATACGGAGTGCGGCCTTCCCCACATGGTGCCGCCGTCGGAAAAATTTGCTTCACGCGTTCGATCCATGGGCATCGGCGATGGCCACCAGGTTGTCGTCTACGACGGCGCCGGTCTATTCTCGGCCGCGCGAGTCTGGTGGCTGTTTCGGCTGATGGGCTTTCGCGATGTCGCGATTCTGGACGGAGGATTCCCGAAATGGCGGGCGGAAGGGCGACCGGTCGAAGATCTGCCGCCGGTCGCGAAAGCTCGACACGTTACCGTGCGGAGGCAGGAACACCTGGTCAAAACCGCGGCGCAGGTTCGAACGGCGCTGCTCGAAGGCTCCGCTCAGATCGTTGATGCAAGATCTCCTGCTCGCTTTCGCGGCGAAGAGCCCGAGCCGAGGCCCGGACTTAGGGCGGGCCACATTCCAGGCTCTTTGAACCTTTTTTTCGGATCCCTGCTTAACGGCGACGGTACTCTTCGCTCGAGGCCGGAACTGAAAAGCGCATTCGCCGAAGCCGGGGTGTCGCTGGGCCGGCCCGTCATTTCGACCTGCGGGTCCGGCGTAACCGCGGCGATCATTGACCTGGCTCTGGAATTGCTTGGCCACGGGCGACATGCCGTCTACGACGGCTCCTGGTCGGAATGGGGCGCGGACCCGAACAGCGACATAGAAACTGGATGACGTTTTCGGCTGGCGGCATGGCCGTCTGCGCCGTAAGCTGCTTGGAAACGAGGAAGCTTGGAAAGTGGGTCGAACAGCCGCCGCCGAAAGGCGCGAAGCCGAGCTTGGGCTCGACAGAAACCCTGATCCTGCGGATTCTTTCCTCGTGCAGGGAATTGGATCGGAATGGGGCTGGGAGCGTAGCCGCTCAAGATCGCCGCGTCCGCGGAATGGTCGATGAAAGATGCGGAAAAGTTAACCGTCGGCGCTTGCGCGCTGGACTGCTCAATAGAGCTTGAGTTGCATCAAGCCGGCGGCTTTTCCGAAGTTCGCAGGGTCGCGGGCAAGCGCGAGCCGCGGCGCCCGCCGAACCCCGCTGTAAAGCCATAATGGAGACGAAGAAGAATGCTGTCGAATTTGCAGCCGCAGAAGGCGGACAAGATCATCCAGCTGATCCAGATGTACAAGGACGACCCGCGCGAGAATAAAATTGATCTTGGGGTCGGGATGTACCGAAACGCGGACGGCGTTACGCCGGTCATGAAAGCCGTGAAAACCGCCGAAAGGATGCTTTGGGAATCGGAAAGCACCAAGTCCTATACGGGCATGGCGGGCGAACCCGCCTACCTGGAGGCCATGACGAGCCTTGTTCTAGGAAATTCAATTGGAAATGACCGCGTGGCCGCCGCGCACACGCCGGGCGGCACCGGCGCGGTTCGCCAGTCTCTGGAACTCGTGCGGCTGGCGGAACGAAACGCGTCGGTATGGATTTCGGCGCCGTCCTGGCCGAACCACCGCTCCATCGTAACCTATCTAGGCATGCCCGCGAAGGAATACCGTTATTTCGACTATGAAACGAGAGGCGTGGATTTTCACGGCATGATGGCGAGCCTTGCCGATGCCGAAGCGGGCGATGCCGTCGTTCTGCACGGGTGCTGCCACAACCCGACCGGCGCCAATCTAGATCTGGCGCAGTGGGGCGAATTGTCCGATCTGGTCTTGAAGAAGGGACTTATCCCGATAGTCGACATCGCATACCAGGGATTCGGCGAAGGCTTGGACGAGGATGCGGCGCCGGTTCGGCTGATGGCTTCGAAAATTCCGGAAATGCTTGTCGCGGCGAGCTGCTCGAAGAATTTCGGCATCTACAGGGAAAGAACCGGCCTATTGATTGCGGTCGCGCCGGACTCCGCGACCAAGGCTCTGGCGCAAGGCACCCTTGTTTTTCTCAACCGGCAAAACTATTCCTTCCCGCCCGACCACGGCGCGAGGCTTGTTTCAATGATACTCGGCGATCCGTCCCTTAAGACCGAATGGATGGAGGAGCTTAAGGCTATGCGCGAAAGCATGCGCAATCTTCGCGTCAGCCTTTCGACGGCCCTTCGGGACATTACCGGATCCGACAGGTTTGCATTCATCGGCGCGCACCGGGGAATGTTCTCACTGCTGGGCGCAACGACCGAACAGGTCGAGGCCATGCGCGACAAGTATGGAATCTACATGGTTTCGGACAGTCGAATCAATGTCGCAGGCCTAAGCGAAAAGTCGGTTCCGATCGTTGCTCGGGCGATCGCAGACGCGGGAGTCTGATGCGGATTCCCGCGCCCTAGCACTGTTCCATCCGGCGGCCGGCCGCCGCCGCCGCTTCCGGGAGCTTCGGAAATCTTATGAGAAACAACGTGATTCTCGGCGTTGCTGCGATGGCCGCCATCGTGGTCGCCTCCAATATTCTTGTTCAGTTTCTGGTCGGCGATTGGCTGACCTGGGGCGCATTCGTCTATCCGTTCGCTTTTCTGGTAACGGATGTCATGAATCGCGTATTCGGCGCCGCGGACGCGCGACGCGTGGTCGCGGCGGGATTCGTCGTCGGAATAGCTTGCTCGCTTGCCGGCGCGATGATCGAGATCGACGGGAGCGCGCTGGTGACATTTCGAATTGCGCTGGCTTCCGGCACGGCGTTTCTTGCCGCTCAATTGCTCGACGTGGCGATTTTCGACAGGCTTCGCCGGCAGGCCTGGTGGCGCGCGCCCCTGGTTTCGAGCTTCGCAGGATCCGTAGTCGATACATTTCTGTTTTTCGGGATAGCGTTTTCCGCGCAGCTTTCCTTTCTCGAGCCGGGCGGCGGCGCGGAGTGGGCCGGCGAAATCGTGCCGCTGTTCGGAACAGGAATCGCGGCGCCGCTTTGGGTCGGCCTGGCGATTGCGGATTTTTGCGTGAAATTCTCGATTGCGCTTGTCGCACTTGCGCCCTTCAAGGTCGTAAGCGGGCGCTTGATGCGAGCGAACTCGGCTGTAAGGCAGTATTAGGACAGGTTGATTTTCTGGTCTCGATTACTTTTCCGATTGTAGCTGAGCGCGACCGGAACATGGCCTCGGTCGCTTGGGTCCAAGGCGGCTTGGCCTTGGCGACATTGACACCTACGCCGCGGCGCGGCGGCACAGGAGCGCGAAACTTGACCAGAATCTCGAACGGCCACGCTTGCCCCGATTCGATGTCCCTTTTTGACGATTCCGGCTTGTTCGTCCGCAATGCCGGCGTGCATGCGCTTGTGCAGCAGGCGGTCTCAAGAAACGAAGGCGTACTTTGCAAGGGCGGCGCGCTGCTTGTTTCGACCGGTAGATTTACGGGACGCTCGCCGAACGACAAGTTCATCGTGGATGGGCCCGGCGTTGCCGAATCCGTTTGGTGGGACAACTGCAATCGAATGAGCAGAACGTGCTTCGATCGTCTCTTGAGCGATGTTCTCGATCATGTTTCGGGAGGCGGATTCTTTGTTCAGGACCTGCAGGCGGGAGCGGACGAGAATTACCGGATCAATGTTCGCCTAGTAACTGAATATGCCTGGCACAGCCTCTTCATCCGGCATTTGCTGCTGCGCCCGGACCGAGCGGAACTGCAGGGATTCCGTCCGGGATGCCTTGTCGTCGACTGCCCCGGCTTCAAAGCGACGCCGGCAATCCACGGCTGCCGGTCCGGAACGGCGATCGCAATGGACATCGAGCGAAAGATCGTCGTCATTTGCGGCACCGGCTATGCCGGGGAAATGAAGAAAGCGATTTTTTCGCTTCTCAATTACACGTTGCCGTTCGAAAACGTCCTGCCGATGCATTGCTCCGCAAACCACGCGATCGGCGATCCGGGCGATTCCGCGATATTCTTCGGCCTGTCGGGCACGGGAAAGACGACGCTGTCTTCCGATCCGGAACGAATACTTGTCGGCGACGACGAGCATGGCTGGTCGTCGAGCGGACTGTTCAATTTTGAAGGCGGCTGCTACGCGAAGACGCAGAATTTGAGCGAGGATGCCGAACCCGAGATATTCGCAACGACTTCGAGATTCGGATCCGTTATCGAAAACGCAGTCGCGGATCCGGATACCGGCGAACTGGATTTTCTGGACTCGTCCATCACGGAAAATGCGCGCTGCGCCTATCCGCTCGATGGCATGCCGACGGCTTCTCGGTCGGGAACCGCCGGGATTCCGCAGCATGTCGTTATGCTGACCTGCGACGCGTTCGGAGTTCTTCCGGCGCTGTCGCGCCTGACGACCGAACAGGCGGTCTACCATTTCTTGTCGGGCTTTACGTCTAAAGTCGGTGGAACCGAACGCGGGATCAAGCAGCCGCAGCCGACCTTTTCGGCGTGCTTCGGACAGCCCTTCATTCCGCGGCATCCCGGGGTGTACGGCGAGCTGCTGCGCGAACGGCTCGTTTCGAGCGGCGCGAAATGCTGGCTTCTGAATACCGGCTGGACGGGCGGAGGCTACGGGACGGGGCGGCGGATGCCCTTGAACGTAACGCGGCTGCTGCTGAAGGCGGTCCTTAATAACTCTTTGGAAGGCGCGCCGATGAAAGCGGACCCGAATTTCGGCATGCTGGTTCCGGAACGCATGGAATCAATCGACGCGTCGATCCTGAATCCCAGGCTTGGATGGAGCGACCGCGCAGCATACGACCGCGCGGCGGCTCGCCTCGAATCCATGTTCGAGGAGAACTACCGGCGCCTGATGCAATAGGCTCTCCCGCATCCGGAGCGCAATGAAACAAGCGGCTGAATTTTCGATGGCAAAAGCTCATGGCTATTAGAGAATCCGACAGCGGAAGCGATCCGTCGCGCCGCCGCGAGGAAGCGATTCTTCCCGAATTGCTTGAATTGACATCGATGGCGGCCGAGGGGGCGAGCGGTCTCGCCCGCGAAGCCGCTTCCGCCATGCGGAGAGAATTCGCCGCTGCGGGCGTCCCGCCAGAACGGGCGCTGGACGAACGTCAGAGCGCGGCGCATTCACTTGCGTGGTTCGCAACTTACGGCGAATGCCTGCGTCAAATGCACCAATGGGCTTCCGGACTGGATGCCAACGAGAAGTTCGGCGAAGTCGAGCAGCTGATCCTGCAAATTGCTTTCGGCGAATACGTCAACCAGATTCGCGGCGGCATCGCCATGAGCCAGGGAGAGATCGCTCGCCTCGAGGAAGTGTCGGACTCGCTGGATGGCCGGGAATTCATTGAGTCCCGGGCCGCTAGGCTGCTATCCGCGCGCGGCAATAGCCAGAACGCGCGAATGCGCCTTGCGAAGCTGATGGCGGAACGCCGCGGATCGTCGTCGTTCGGCGACCTGGGGCTCGATCAGGAACTGGAGATTATTCGCAGTCAAATCAGGCGCTTTGCCGACGACAAGGTGTTTCCGAATGCCCAGGAATGGCACATGGAAGATCGGCTCATACCCATGGAGCTGATTTCCGAACTTGCCGAGATGGGCGTGTTCGGGCTTACCATTCCTGAAGAGTACGACGGCTTGGCGATGTCGAAAACGGCGATGTGCGTCGTGTCCGAAGAACTGTCGCGCGGCTATATCGGCGTTGGGTCGCTGGCTACGCGAACTGAAATCGCGGCGGAATTGATTCTTTGCGGCGGCACGGACTGGCAGAAGCGAGAATGGCTGCCGCGCATCGCGTCGGGCGAAATAATGCCGACAGCCGTTTTTACCGAACCGAACACCGGTTCGGATCTAGGTTCCCTTCGCACGAAGGCGGCGCTCGATAACGGCATGTATTCCGTTACTGGATCGAAAACCTGGATTACCCACGGATCGCGCGCGAATGTCATGACGCTTTTGGCGAGAACCGACCCGGAATCCAGCGACTACCGGGGATTGTCGATGTTCATAGTCGAAAAGACGCCCGGCACCGAGGAATATCCGTTTCCCGACGACGGCATCGACGGCACCGAAATCGAGGTGCTCGGCTACCGCGGAATGAAGGAGTACGAAATCGGATTCAGCGGATTTCGGCTAAAGGCGGATTGCCTTCTGGGCTGCGTCGAGGGCAGGGGGTTTCGCCAGCTCATGCAAACATTCGAGTCCGCCAGGATTCAGACGGCCGCTCGTGCTATCGGCGTCGCGCAGTCGGCTCTCGATCAGGGACTGGAATACGCGCTGAATCGGAAGCAATTCGGGAAGCCGCTGATCGAGTTTCCCAGGGTGGCGTCCAAGCTTGCGATCATGGCCGTCGAAATCATGGTTGCCAGGCAGCTAGCCTACTTCGCCGCTCGCGAGAAGGACAGCCAGCGAAGATGCGACCTGGAAGCGGGCATGGCCAAGCTGCTGGCGGCGCGGGTGGCGTGGTCGGCCGCGGACAATGCGGTTCAAATTCACGGCGGAAACGGATTTGCGGTCGAGTTTCCGATTAGCCGCATTCTTTGCGATTCAAGGATTCTCAGCATCTTCGAGGGCGCAGCCGAAATTCAGGCCCATGTCATCGCCAGGCGCCTGCTCGGCAATAGGTAGAGGCGGCGGCGAAGCCTCTGAAGGGACAGCGGGTCCTTGAACCGCTGCGCGCGCCGATAGCAGCTGAATGCGCTTACCCCGGCTCTTCATTTCCGGAAGCGATCGCGTCGCGAATATGCCTCATGCTCGCGGTCAGCGAATCGGCGAGCGCGCGATCTTCGTGAACGCTTTTGGCGAATGGCTCGAACGAGAACGGGCCGGCGTATCCGGTTGAACGCAATTCCTCGATCTGGCCGATGTTGCCGATCCGGTCGTCGGCGGTAACAAGCTCGCGGTGGCCGTCCTCCATGTCCGAAACATCCAAGCTCGAGTCGTTGACTCCGGAGATGTGTACAAGTCCGGTTCTGGACGGGTACAAGTCCGGCTCGCCCGCGATAGCGTGATGAAACGTGTCGTGTATCAGGCGAAATACGTCGGAAGCGTCGGCCTCGTTGATCGCGGAGAGGGCTTCCTTCTTGGTTCGGAGAGACGAAATCGAAAAGCCAAGCGGCTCGACATACCCCAAAAGGCCGGCAGATCGGATCTTCGGCGCCGACTCGGCAAGAAAGTCCCTCAGCCGCTGCGTTCCATCGCGGCTCCCCGGGCGATAGCTCGCGTCGTTGACAGGAATTAGGCTTACGGCCTCGGCTCCGCATTCGACCGCCAATTCTATGAGTTCGTCGGCTTGCGCGGCGCGATTCAAGCTCCCGTCGTTAAAGCGCTTGACCTCGGCCAAGGCAAGAATGCGCACGCCGGCGTTTATCGAGGCGTCTCGAACATTGCGCGCCGGTTCGCCGTCAAACAGTGTTTTGCCGGGCAGGTCGTTGCGAAACTCCACGCCGACGCATCCGAGGCTTGCCGCAAGGTCTATTAATTCGCGAAAATTGGAATTGGGCGCGGACATGTGGTTCAGCGCGAATGAGACGGGAATGGCGGGCATGGGTTTCTCTCCCTTGGCGTTTGGTTTGTCGCGAGTGCCGCCAAAATGAAATCGGATAGAATTGCCGGAAAATCGCAAATCGCCGAGAATTTAAAACGTCCGCCGCTTTTTCGTCGTTAGCGTTGCCGACAACCTTCAAATGCTGCGCATTCAGTCCCTGCCAGTCTATTCCAGATTCGCCGACATAAGCAATTTCAGCGATTTTCGAAAACCGGTCAACCTTCCGACATTCCGAACCGCGGTATTGGAATCGACTAGGCAAATCCAGTTGAATGTCGCGACCGAGCTTGTTGTCTTGGAAATAAATGGGCGTCTATAAATTTGAAGCGGTACTTAGAGTTCAGGATTTTCGTTTCCGCCGCCTCGGATCTTTGCATCCGTGCGCAGTTTACTCAGATCATGCCGAAGTCTCGCCAAGCTTTGAAATTTTCGACGAACAATGTTAGCATCATGTAGCCATCCCAGAGTTTTTTGGTTCCCGGCAGCGGCTGCCTCTTCTTGGGGATGAATCCGGCGAGGCGGGCCGTGTTGACCGCGAAGCTCGAGATCGTCTGGTTCGGGTCGGGCGGGCCTCGGTGCCTCCCGTGGTTCGGCATGGACATGTGAATGGCCAGAACCTTGATCTCGTCCATGTGGACGACCGTGCGCGCCGGCGTTTCCGGCATCGAGCGCGCGAGGCGCTCGATAGACATCACCGTGCAGGCGGTCACCGCCTCGAAGGCCAGGCGCTTGCGCAGGTCGTCGGCCAAATTGAGCCTCAGATCCTTGATCCGGGTGCCGACCTTGAGGGCCCCGGAATACTCCTTGATCAGCCACCGCTTCTCGTACCAGGACACGACCTGGAGGGCGTGGTCCGGCGTTGCGTCGCCGAATGTGGCGAGCAGCAGCCAGTCGAGAGGCTCGCTTTCGCTCGGCGGGGCGGGGGCGCGGGCCCCAACCGCCAGTATGCGAAGCGGCGCCGCGCCGCGCGGCTTGTCCGCCGGCGGGACGAGGTCGACGAAGCCGGCGCGAACCTCCAGGCGCACGCCGGTGCGCTTCTCGCGGGCGCGCGGGCCGCCGCGGGCTTCGATGTCGACGGTCTTCTCGGCGACGAGCGGCAGCGCGGCCGCATGGACCCACAGATCCCGCTTTTCGCCCGCCGCGTCGAAGGCCCTGAGCTGCGTCGAGCGGCTGGCGCGGAACAGCGCGTCGGCTTCGCGCGCGAGCGCCTTCTCCATCAGGTCCCAGCTGTCCCCCTCCCGGTCGCAGATCGCCACGACCCGGGCGTCGGGGCAAGCCGCGGCCAGCTCCAGGGTCTTGTCTAGCCCGTCCCGCCAGCGCCGGCTCTCTGTCTCCGACGCGGAGGATTTGCCCGCCTTGCCCGTTCTGGGCGCCGACTTCGCCTTGCGCTTAGCCTTCGCCTCGACCGTCTCCCGGAAGTCCGCGTCGAGATGGAACACCCCCAGAGCGCAGCCGCCCTCGCTGAACGCGACCCCGATATGCGCCGTGACCCCGACGCTGCCGGAGCCGCCGCCGCCGCCGATGTCGACCAGCTCCTCCGTCGCCTCCAGGCCGGTGTAGTTCAGCATGGTCGTGTCCTGCACCGCCAGCACCAGCGGATGCGGGCGGCAGCGCTCCGCCAGGGTCTCGCGGTAAGGCTCCAGAACGTGGTCCATGGTCACGTGTGGATTCGACAGGAACCGGTACGCCGCCTTCTGCTCGGCTTCGCCCCGGACAATCGCCGGAAGCGCGGCGCCGGGCCGCTCCGCCCAGGCCCGGCCCATCGCCACCATCCGCGCCCGCAAGCGGGAATCGCTGCATCTTCTGCGTCCATATTCCCGTTCCTCCTCGTCGCCGAAGCCCGGCGCCCGGCCGATCGCCCGCGACCAGCCGATATGCCGGTCCCGCACCTTTTGATGCCACGAGGCGGCGCCGAACACAAGGCCGCGGAGCGGGCCGTAGCCCTCGGAGGCGATCCAGTAGCGAATCCGCCCGCCCGGGCACGTCGCGTCGGAGTGAAATTGTCGTGTTCCTATTCTCATGAGGCATGACTTACGCCTTCCGGCGAAGCGAGTTAACTGCGTCGGGATGAAAGGGCAGGGATGCCGACAGGAATGGGAATGAGTTGCGGCCGGCTCCCGCCGTGAAAATAGTCTTGGTGCTAATGTATGCCACACCCGTGCCTTTGGAGCCCCGCGACCGATTTCTGGACGGCATCCCGGGTGCCTACATCGAACGGAATCGGCATTGTACCGGACTGTCACTCGGCTCCAAAGGCAGTTTGGGAGCCAGCTGTTCAAACACCAGCTCACCGGAGTCCACGACACAGGCGCGGCGCGTGTGTCGAGCTCGCATTCTCCAGATGGCCTTTACAAGGTAAGGAACATTCCTTGCCTTTAGGCGCGGCACAGAAGGAGCGCCGATCATGTCGATCATCCAGGAAGTTGCCACGATGACGTCGAAGGGCCAGTTCACCCTGCCTAGGACTGTACGTCAGGCGCTCGGGGTCGAAGTCGGCTCCAAGGTGGCATTCGAGTTCCGCGAGGACGGACAGATCGTCGTCAGCCGAGCCGACACCGAGCATGAAGATCCGGCCATCGCTGCGTTTCTCGACCTGCTCGCCGGCGATATCCAGGCGGGTCGGCATGTTCGGGCGATCCCGGACGATCTGGCACACGACATGCTAGAATATGCGCGGCGTGAAGCAGGACCGGACGAGGACATTGACGGCGACGTCGATCTCTGATGCGGCGCCACGGATGGACGCTGCTGTTTCACGATTGCCTGATCGACCAGCAGCGCAAGCTCCACGACGCGGTCCAACGCGCACAACGAAGCGATCCGGCGGGGTTCTCATCGAATGCGAACGTCAAGCTGTTCCGCGCGCTGAGCCGGCTGATGCTGGAAGTCATTCCGCAGGATCCATCCCGGGACGAGTACCGCCAGGGCGGCACGCTCGGCCCGCGCTACCGCCATTGGCGGCGCGCCAGAATCGGCAGACGGTTCCGATTGTTCTTCTGGAACGATGCCAGGGCGAAGGCAATCGTCTACGCGTGGGTCAACGACCGATCCACGCTGCGTTCCTCCGGGACCAGGACCGATCCGAACACGGACTTCGCCGGGATGCTCGCGCGGGGACATCCGCCCGGCGACTGGGCCTCGTTGACGATCGCATCGAGGCAGGACCTGGCAGTCGGGGAAGTAATCGCCTGTGGACTGCGTTGACCCGCGAGGGGTGGAGACACTCCAGCCAGGTATCCAAGGTCGGCTCAAGATTGGTCTGGAATCATCCGCACGATCACGGCCTGTTATGCACATTCACGCTATTTAAAGGAGTAGCGTTCACGGTTTATGATGGAATTTGCGTGCGGCTTTACCCTCGCCACCGAAGGCCGTACGCGATGTTGCCGGGACAGCGTCAGGAGCCATGGGTTACGGCGGGAACAATCACGTTGTATCATCCGATCCATGCGCCGGAAAGGCGCCATGCCTGCACTGACGGCGATCCCTGACTAGCCAGGCCAATGACGGCCAGGTGGACGATCCTGCGAAGACAAGAGTCAATATGGACGAGATCAAGGATCCGGCCGTTCACATGTCCAAGCCGAACCGCCAGAGGTAGCGCGGCCCGCCCGACCCGAACCAGATGATGGCGAGATTCGCGGTCAACACGGCCCGCCTCGCCGGATTCATCCCCAGAAAGCGGCAGCCGACACCGGGAACCAAAAAACTCTGGGACGGCCACATGCTGCTATTTTTGTTCGTCGAAGATTTCAGAGCTTGGCGTAACTACGGCATGATCTGAGTTAGCTGTGTACGGATGAAAGGCCCAGACCCGTGCCAGCATGCCCTTCTGCCCGATTCTCGCCTCGTCCTGGAAACACAAGCAGACGCAGGCCTGCCGAGCGATCTCCGTGCGGGCGTGCTCGCCCTCCATCACCCTGGCGATCGCCCGCAGGCGCCGGGGCTGGTTCTTGTCCTTGCATCTGCCGGCCAGTGCCTTTAGGCCCTCCGCCGTGTGGTCGGTGTTCGTGATTGCGACGCTGTTCGGCATGGCTTCCTCCATGTTGTTAATTTCTCAATCCGCAACATACGGGAAGGCGGCGCCGACTGCTCCCCGCATGTCGCCGCCTCGTCTAGATGTCGATGTTCACAAAAAAAGCTCTTATAATGTTCGCGAGTCGGCAATTACTTGCATTGGTATGAGGTGAATTGCTCGGAAAGTGACATAAAACGCCTATAGAAATGTGGCCGGAACAGGACAGCCAAGGTTTATGTCAACACACATCCGGCCAGTTACATCCCTTCCGACCCCTTACCGTTTAACTCATGCGTAAAACCCGAGGCCGCAAAGCAAGTTGGCGCTTGGATGCTGAGTGTGAAAGGATACGGAGACACTCGAACCAGCGGCGGCACCAATGAATCACGAGCAAGAGACAGAAGAGACGAAGATACTGGATCATAGCGATTTCGGGAACTTGGCCCCCCATTTTTCGAATAGGTTTCACATGTTCGTTGGCCCATCAATGTCTCGGATATACTTCGGGGACCAGATCTTGAAAGACGGTGAGATTTTGTTTCACACGCTAATTGCCATGCACACATCAGACCTTGTCGAGTTGAGAGAACTGATCGATCACCTCTTGGCAGACCATGGTGTTTCACAGGACAACAACGGACAGCAGGAGAGCTGATATGCCATCGGCTAGGCGCAAAGAAATTAGGGAGTTTCCATCAGCCTCTGCATCCAGCGGCAGTGGGGGAGAGCTCAAGAAGAACTATAGTAGCTCATTTTCCGGTGCATCCACACAAGGCCAACGAGTGGGTGGCGGGACCAAGCCTCTACAAAGACGCACACTAATTCCGGACAACACTGCCATGCAATCTGACGAGACCAAAATCCGTTCTATCCTTGCTGAATTGCCGCCGCTACCGGCCGACGTTTCCAACTGGATTGTCCAAACCGGTGTCGACTCTACGGACGAACCCGCTGTCTGGGTATGGGCCGTCCTCCCCGACGAGACAACTGATCTCGATACCCGCATAAGTATCAGAAATGTAGTTTTTAACTATATCCGTAAACGCAGTGATATCCCGATCTGGGTTTACGTCAGCTTCAAAACCGAAGCTGAAATGGGCAAGCAGCGTTGAGCCTCCACGCAGACCTCCTCAAGCAGGCTCATCTCCTCGCTACCAAGGAACCGAAGCGACCTGCCCAAGCCAGCCTGCGCCGCGCTATATCAGCGTCCTACTATGCACTTTTTCACCTCTTGGTCGACGAAGCCACGTGCATGTTGATTTCCCGGGGAAATAGAAACGCCCTTCGCCAATGCGTCTCCAGGGCCTTTCGTCACTCCGATATGCGGGAAGTTTGCAAATCCTTGGCCAGTGAAAAGCCTCCTCGCAAACTTGCTCTTGCATTCGAGGATACTCCGCTTGATCCCTTTCTCATCGGAATCGCAACAGCATTTGTTGAACTTCAGGAAGCGCGGCATCAAGCCGACTACAATGCATACCGTCTCTTTCAGCGGCAGGAAGTGCTCGATTACCATGGACTCGCTGCCAAGGCGCTTGTTGACTGGAATTCCATTCGCAGGACGCCCCAGGCAGATGCTTTTCTAGCCGGTCTCCTCGTGGCACGTCATGTCCAAGGCTAACCACGAAACTTCACCCGGCCTGGCGACAGCCTGTGCGTCACCCGCCTGGAGCACCTTGGCCGGTCCTTGAAGGAATTGATCGAGGTCGTCTAGGATCGCAAGAGTTGGGGGCATTCACCTGGTCAGTCTTGAAGAGCAAATCGACACGACATCGGCCGCAGGCGAGCTGGTCTTCTATGTCTTCAGTGCGATAACGCCGTCTTCAACAAATCCTCAAGCGGGTATGCGTCGAAAACCTTCATGACTTCCTCCACATCGGCTCGTCTGATATCTCCGAGTGCCATGATAATCACTTGTCCCGTGTTTTTCGGCACACCAGACATGCGCAATTCTCCATGAAAGATCTTTCAGTGTCCCCTAATTTGTGCGTCCAAATCGCTGCTGAGCTTCTGTGCCTCGGCGATCTTGTTGCGTGTCATTAGACCTCGAATTGCCTCTCGGCCTTCTCTTGCATTTTTATTGCTTTGTGCCACTGCGAGATTAAACTAGGCATAGGCGGTCACGAAATCCTCGATCACTCCTTTACCCTGTTCATACATAAGCCTCAGGTTGAACTGGGCGCGGGGGATGCCCCTGCTCGGCCAGCGGGAACCGACGCCGCGATGTTCAGCAGGTGCCGGTTCATCTCGTCGGTGTTGGCCCGGTCGCAGATGTGGCCGACCGCTACGCCGGCCTCCGGAAATATGGCGGAGACCAGGTGGCAGTACCCGTACCTGTGGTCCAGCGGGACCCGCGGGCGGGTGCCGCGCAGCGCTCGGACCCGTGCCGGCATGCCCTTCTACCCGATTCTTCTCGCCTCGTCCTGGAAGCACAAGCAGACGCTGGCCAGATCGATGCCCTCCGGCAGGGCCGATGCCACCAGGGTCTTGAAGTCCTAACGAAATTTCTCCTGCTTCTGCGGATCGGCATTGGGATGGACCGGTCGCGGCTAAAGCTTCCAAAAGCCCCGCGAGTGCATCAGGGTGCGGACCGCTTCCATCGACAGCGTTACCTTGAAAACCTCCGCGATCCGCTCCCGGACCAGGACGATGGTCCAGGACGGCACCCCCGCCGCCGGACCCTCCTCCAGCCAGCGCCGGACCTCGGCGCGCTGCGCGGCGTTCAGCTTTGGCGGCCGCCCGCTGCGCTGAATGTCCTTCAGGCCGTCCGCGCCCCGGGCGTTGTATCTGTTTACCCAGTCGCATAGCGTCTGACGGTCGACGCAGGCCTGCCGCGCGATTTCCGCGCGGGTGTGCTCGCCCTCTATCACCCTGGCGATCGCCCGCAGGCGCCGGGACTGGTTCTTGTCCTTGCATCTGGCGGCCAGTGCCTTTAGGCCCTCCGCCGTGTGGTCGGTGTTCGTGATTGCGACGCTGTTCGGCATGGCTTCCTCCATGTTGTTAAATTTTCAATCCGCAACATACGGGAAGACGGCATAGACTGCACCCCGTATGTCGCCGCCACGTCTAGATGTCGATGTCCACAAAAAAGCTCTTATAATGTTCGCGAGTCAGCAATTACTTGCATTGGTATTAGATGCCCTGTGGGATGCAATTCATTCGCCATTGGATTTGCCCGATTCCACCGCAGTCCTCACTTTCGCTTGCATTGCGCCGATGCCGTCGTCCGCTGCGCTGCCTTCCAGGGTATCCGGCGCGAGTGCGGGCGGCGGCAATCCGGCGGCGAGCACTTTCTCTAAATCCAGGCTTTCGGCGGCAGCGGCCACTTTGCCGTCCGGGTCGCCGGCAAGCGCTTCGCGCACGAGATCCGGCCTAGCCAGGGTTTCATAGACTTGGTCGCCGGAAAGGGCTTCGAATCCCCGCGCTAAATTGACATGCCGCTCCCCGCCTTCCGATGCGTTAAAAAATCCCTCTTTAGTCAGTATAGCCCACGACTTGTCTGTAAAGGCTGCAATTTGCGCGAGTTCGTGGCCTGTAGCCGCGTTCCAAAGACGCAAAGTTCCGTCAATTCGTCCTCCTGTCGCGATAAGCAGGCCGTCGGGGCTGAATGCGACGCTTCCCACGCCGCCGGCATGCCCCTCAAGCTTGTACAGCGCGCGCCCGTTAGAGATGTTGGAAATGTCCCAAAGCCGCCCTATCTGCGATCCTGTCGCAATTATTCGACCATCAGGGCTGAACTCGGCGCTAAAGAACAGATTATTGGCGGTGCTATCCAATTTAAGCGTGTTCAACACGCGCCCGCTAGCTGCGTCAAAAAGCAATACTGCGCCCATTGTCGAAATCGACGAAGCGGTAAAGCTGGTGCCGGCCGCGACGGTGCTGCCGTCCGGACTGAAATTCAGGCTTGCAATCGGAAAATCCTGATTCGCCTCGAGCTTGCGCAGCATGCGTCCGCTCGCGACATCCCAAAGCCGTACCTCGTGCGTACCCGTAGCGACAATGCGTCCGTCGGGGCTGAACGCAACGCTATAAACTTCGTACTCTTGCATCTCGAATTTGCGAATCTCGCGCCCGCTTGAAGCGTCCCAAATGCGCACCGTGCCGTCTTTAGCTCCCGTAGCTAAAGTCTTGCCGTCGGGGCTGAATGCAACGCTGTGAACTTCGCCTTCATGAACCGAGAGCTGATGCAGCACGCGCCCGCTCGAAAAGTCCCATAATCGCACAGTGTTGTCGCTGGATCCGGTAGAGATGGAGCGACCGTCCGGGCTGAACGCTATGCTTGATACCCGACCATTGTGCCCCTCTAGATCGCGAAGCGCCCGCCCGCCGACGAGATCCCAGAGCCGCGTCGTGCCATGGTCCGATCCTGTTGCGATGATGCGGCCGTCGGGGCTGAACGCGATGCCGGCTACATTGACTGCATGGCTTTCGAACCTAAGAAGCTCGTTCCCGTCCTCGGCATCCCACAATCTCGCCGTGCCGTCGTTTGATCCCGTTACTACGTAGCTGCCATTGGGATTGTACGCGATGCTAGAAACTGAATTCTTGTGCCCCTTGAGCTCGCGCAAAGTTCGTTCGCCGGCTAGGTCCCAGAGCTGTGCCGTGCCGTCGAATAGTCCAATTGCAACGGTGCGTCCGTCCGGATTGAACGCTACGCTCGATACTCCGTCGCCATGGCGCTTGAGATTATTTTGCTCGCGATTGCCAACGAAGTCCCAAATCCTTACCGTTCCGTCCCAGGATCCCGTTGCAACGGCATTGCCGTCGTTTCTGAACGCAATGCTTGATACCCAGTAATCGTGCCCAACAAATCTGTGCAACTCGCGTCCGCTGGCTGTATCCCAGAGCCGCACTGCGCCGTTCCAATGCCCGGTAACGACCCTGGTGCCCTCAGGGCTGAACGCCACGCTATTTACGCTTCCGTTGTCCGCCTGAGCGCCGAGATTGCGCAGATTGCTGCCGCTTGCGATATCCCAGAGCTGCGCCTTGCCGATTGCCGAGTATTGCGTGAGACTTCCCGACCCGGTGGCAACGATGCTGCCGTCGGGGCTAAAGTCTATGCTTAAAACCGCGCTGCCAGCTGTGTTTAAACTGCGCAATTCGCGACCGGTAGCGGCATCCCAGAGCCGCGCTCTGCCGTCGTTACTCCCGCCTGTAGCGACGATGGTGCCGTCGGGACTGAAAGCTACGCTCTGTACGCCACCAATATGTCCTTCGAGCCTGCGCAGTTCGCGACTGGTAGCGGCATCCCAGAGCCGCGCCGTGCCATCGCTACTTCCACCCGTAGCGACGATGCCTCCGTCGGGGCTAAAAGCGACGCTTGAGATTTCGCCCGCATGCCCTAGCTGCAGCAAGGGGTGCCAGATTGGCGAAGAGCGCTGGACCGAAGAGGTTTCTTCGACAGGTTCGAACGGAAGTTGGCTTTCGCTGGGAGCGGATGCGACGCGACCGCCAGTAACTCTAATTCTGCTCGACAATTCGGCGCGGCCAGGTTTCTCGACGACGGCGCGCTCAGGACTAGGCTTGGCGCGAACATTTAGGTCGCGGCCGCCGGGGACGCTCCCGGAGCTCGACCGGTTTTCGTCGTGTTTCGCAGGTGCCGTTTCCGTCGGCTCGGCTGGGACCAGAAATCCGTTGTGCGCGAAGGCGATGCTGCCGCCCGGCGTTCTGATCCGGCTCCAATTTCCTTCCCGATCGATCTCCGCGACGAGGGTTCCGGCAGGAAGCGTTTCGACGACGGCGTGGCCCGCTCCGGGTCCTGCGCGGGCATTTAGGTTGTAGCCGTCCCGAACGCGCCAATCGCCATTCGCGATTAATTCGGGTTTGGCAGGGACCGCTTCGGCCGGCTCGGCTGGAACCAGAAATCCGTTGTGCGCGAATGCGATGCTGCCGCCCGGCGTTCTGATCCGGCTCCAATTTCCTTCCCGATCGATCTCCGCGACGAGGGTTCCGGCAGGAAGCGTTTCGACGACGGCGTGGCCCGCTCCGGGTCCTGCGCGGGCATTTA
>MPMP01000047.1 GCA_002238565.1 Albidovulum sp. bin36 | reverse complement strand
TACGTCTACTCCCCCGACCATGTCCGCGCGCACGTGTTTCTTTGCATGCTGGCACTGCACGTGGAATGGCACATGCGCCGGCGCCTCGCGCCGCTCCTGTTCGAGGATGACGACCGCGCGGGCGCCCGGGCGCAGCGCAACTCGCCGGTGGAGACGGCCCGGCCGTCGGAATCCGCCCGGCTCAAGGCCGCTACAAAGCGCACCGCAGACGACCTGCCGGCCCACAGCTTCCGCACGCTGCTCGACGATCTCTCGGGGATGGCGCTGAACCAGATGCGCCTGCCGGGCCATGGCGAAAGCCTGCTGTCCGTCGTCACCAAGCCGACCCCGGTCCAGAAACGGGCGTTCCAGCTTCTCGGAGTGGATCCCGACCGGAACGTTCCCAAAAGACTGACAGGTTGAACGGCGGCCGCATGGCCAGAAAACCCTTAAAAACCAGCAGGTTGGTCATGGAATCCTTCTTCAGATCCCCCTGAAGTTCCGGCTAGCGGTTTCTGCGTTTCTGCTGGTGCGTCGCTGCATGTCGACCGAAAGAGCGAAGTGCCTCGACCGGCCACTGTGGAGAAGTCGGTGAAAAGCTGTGGAAAAATAGTTCCGGAGCTGCAAAACAATGACATCCCTCAACTCGAAATTTAATTGCCTATTCTCTTTGCATTTATATGAATTTGCGTACGCGGTAAGAGTGCTCGCGCTTCCATCCAGTTTAGAAACCGATGCAAGGAAGCCATAACGATATACGCATGCGCATCTCGTTCACTATATTCGGTTGCGGCAAGAAGCCTCGGTTTCACTTTGATTCGATGCCCCGCTCCGGCTGGAGCTGGTTGGCGAGAAGGAATCCGTACAGTTTCAGGGCAAGATCCTGACGGTGCGACTCGAGCCAGCGCCGGGCCTTCGGCGTCATGGTCACCGTGCGACTAGGTTCATCCGCCCGCACCAATGCCACTTTTTCCGCCATGGGCGCCCACGAGCGGACCGGATCGCCGGGTCCGCATTGGTAAAGGCGCGCGCCGTCCACGTCGTGAGCGGATGCTCGGCCCGAAACCAGCAGCTGCAGCCCTTCGCGCGGAGCCAAGGCATCGTCGAGAATCTCGCCGTCGGCATGGTCCCGGGAATCGAGCCAGTCATCCAATTCCTCTAGCAACTCCTCAAACTTGATCTGACGATCAAGGTGCCTTTCAAGGTGGTCGGCAGCGTGCTCCAGCAACTGGGCGCGCTGTTCATCGGATAGTCCTTTTTTCTCCTTCCAAGAGGCGATTACAATTTCCTCGCAGCGCTCAATGGCACGGTCCTCGTTTGGCTCAACGGCTAGCTTGTCGAATACCGCGGAGGGCAGGTTGCGTTTGAACACGCGCATCAGGTAGCCCGGCAATGAGCATGCTACCATTTGCACGCGTGCGGAATGAGCTGTCTCAACAAACCGGCACAGCACGTTGGCCGCAGAGTAATCGATGCCGGAGACGGCGGAGAAGTCCAGAATCAGGCAAACCGGGCGGACCGAGCTATGGACGGACTCCCTTAATTGAATTGCCAGCGGGGATACGCTTCCGAAGAAGATGTAGCCCCGCAGCCGGTAGCCCAGCGCCCTATCCCCCTCCTCCATCAGGATGGCGCGATCCGGTACTGAGCGAGACTTGCTGCTACGATTGTCCCGAATATTGTAGCGAGACTCGATGGGATCGACGCGACTAAGGCGAACAGCGAAAAACACGAGCGTTGCCAGCATTCCGGCACCCATGCCTTCGAGCAGTCCGAATCCGACGATGGCGATGAAAATCAGCGCTATGATTCCGAAATCCGCCCGCGGAAGCCGTCCATATGCCTTGACTAGGCTCTCGTCGAGCATGCCGACTCCCGCAAATACCAAAATTCCTCCGATAAGTCCGGTAGGAACGACGTTTAGCAAGCTGTCGCCCATAAACAATGCGCTCGCTACGATCAGCGCCGAGATAATTCCGGTTAGCCTAGTGGTCGCGCCGAGCAGCTTGCTTCGCAGCGAAGGAGGCACGGCGATGGTGGCCACCGTGCCACCGCCGAGACCTGAGGCTATGCTCGCGATACCGCTTGCTGCGAACTCCCGGTCCCAGTCCAGCTCCTGTTTCGCCGCCATTTCCAAACCGGCGATGTTCAATACGACGGCGATCAAGGCGACCGCGATCAACACCAGCATGTTTGGGATCTGATTAGCGATTGCAGCCCAATCCGCACTCATCAGGTCTGACGGACTTAGCGCAGGCCAGAGGCTGCCGCCTCCCGTGCCGGCCGATAGCAAGCCCGCCTCGCGCGCTTCAGAGTTAGAAATATCGAGCAACGCTAGCGCTAAATGACATACTCCTATGGCGAGCGCGACGCTGATCGGCAATATCAGCGGGTTGCGCCATCGCTTCATTGCCCAATAAAGGACTATTCCATAAGCCACGCCAGGTGCCCATCGGTGGGGAGCCACGGATTCCAGAAAGGCCGAAACCGACCGCCAGTCCGGGTCGGCACCCATCACAGAAAGGGCCGCTAGGCACACGGCCCCGCCGATTCCGGCAACAAAGCCTGAAGCAACCGGATAGGGAATGAAACGCACGAGGTTCGCTAGTCGGAACCGTCCCACTACGAGACAGCAGATCCCGGTCAGCACGGCGCATAGAATTAGTGCCGCGACGACGCTAGGAAACAAGGTCTCGTCGCTAGCGGCCATGGTTGATGCGATAACGGCCATCCCGATAACCAACGATGGAGAAAGGCCGGCAATCGTCCCTCTATAGCCGCTTGCGAGGCCGGTGACTAAACATGCGGCGAAGCATCCAAACAGAACAAGTCCCACGCCCTGCGAAGCGTACGCGGCAAGATCTCCCGAATAAATGACGGTTGCGAAGGCGATATGCGTTGTAAGCAGCGCGAGTCCAGTCGTCGATCCAACCGTAAACGCGGCTAAAGCCTTTTGGGATATCAAATCGGACCAGCACTCTCGGGCAAGAGCGAAGACTGGAATCTTCACCAAGATGTTCTCCCTCCGCAATATGGTGGGCCTGTTGCCGAGCAGCGGGACCATAATCGAGAAATTTCGCGCAAACAAGATTATGAAGCTGCGCAATGCAGGCGGTTCGGGCTTAATGGAAGAATTCAATCCGCGCCCATTAAGGCTTGCCGAAGCAGGAAGTTTACGGCAGGTTGCGAATTATGCCGAGCGCTGCGACACATCTCATGTTTCAAGGCGAAGCCGGTTCCGCCATTGAATTCTACTCGGATGTATTTTGCGGATTCCGAATTTTGAAGCTTGAAAAATACGGGCAAAGCGACTCCGGGCTCGCCGGATTGATAAAATACGCCAAAGCGGAATTGCACGGCCATTCCTTGATTATCATCGACAGCGCCGCTGCTCATGATTTCGATTTCACGCCGTCGATCTCCTTGTTTGTCGAGTTCAGCACTGAACACGAACTTCGAGAAGCGTTTGGCGCGCTTGCTGAAAAGGGAGAAATACTTATGCCGCTGGACGATTACGGCTTCAGCGAAAAATTCGGCTGGGTAAAAGATTGCTTCGGCGTATCCTGGCAGCTCAATTTCGGCGACCTCGAATGAACCGGCAAGCTATGGATGCCGGTAAAAGGGTTGGTTGCGCCGCCAAACGCATCGAGTAGTGAATCAAATCCTAGCGAAGCGAATTCGGCATCAAGATCCGCGCGTCGATACGAATTGCGCCAGCGAATTTCACATTCTGGATTTCGCCGAGAAATTGAGAAATTGAAAAATTGAAATGACAAGTTGACATCATGTTCGTTTTGACTAAAAAGCCAATTTAGATTCGGTCGGAACTTAACTTTTTAACGGAGCTCCTCACTGCCAAACGCCAGCGACAAGAGCCAATTTGTAGTCTATGACCGGGTGCAAAAGAGCTATGACGGCAAGTCTCTTGTCGTTAAAGATCTAAACCTTGCCATAGGGCGCGGCGAGTTCCTTACGCTTCTGGGGCCTTCCGGCTCGGGTAAAACGACTTGCCTGATGATGCTGGCGGGGTTCGAAACCGCTACGCACGGAGACATCTTTCTAGCCGGGCGGCCAATAAACAACATCCCTCCGCACAAGCGCGGAATCGGCATGGTCTTTCAGAACTACGCTCTGTTTCCGCATATGACTGTCGGGGAAAATCTATCCTTTCCATTGGAAGTTCGAAAGCTAGGCAAAGCCGAGCGCGAGGAAAAAGTAAGAACTGCCCTGGACATGGTCAAAATGGATGGATTCGAAAAGCGCCGCCCCTCTCAATTGTCGGGCGGTCAGCAGCAGCGCGTCGCGCTAGCCCGCGCATTAGTGTTCGAGCCTGATCTTGTTTTGATGGACGAGCCTCTGGGGGCCTTGGACAAGCAGCTTCGCGAACATATGCAGTTCGAAATCAAGCACCTGCATGAACGACTCGGCATTACGGTTGTATATGTAACCCACGACCAGTCGGAGGCGCTTACGATGTCGGACAGGATCGCAGTATTCAACGACGGCGTCATTCAGCAGCTGTCTAATCCCGACGATCTTTACGAGCGCCCGGAAAACGCATTTGTCGCCCAGTTTATCGGCGAGAACAATCGCCTAACCGGCACAGTTGAGCAGCGCAACGGCAAGATCGTCAGCATCGCATTGGACGACGGGAGCAAAAGCAAGGCATTAGCGGTCAATTGCGGGGGCCAAGGAAGTCGGACGGTCCTGTCCATCCGCCCTGAGCGGGTAGTGCTGGGCTGGGAGAATGAATCTAATACGACGCTTGGCGAGGTTTTGGAATTAACCTATCTCGGCGATCATATTCGGTACAGAATGAAGGTTCACGGCAACCCCGACTTCGTCCTGAGGTTGCCGAATACTTCGGAACACGCTAAATTGACAGTCGGAGAAACTGCCAAAATTAGCTGGAATATCGACGATTGCCGGGCATTGGACATTTAGCCAAGCCCGACAAAGCTAGCCGCATTCGCCCTGTGCGGCTGGAAGTGATGGAAATGGGCAAGCGCGAAAAGGAGATAACTATGAAACGCGATTCACTAATTCTTGGAGTTGCCGCAACCGTTCTGGTTGCCGGGGCCGCCCAGTCGGGCTCGATTACGGCGGTTTCCTGGGGCGGCGCCTATACATTCTCGCAAGTCGAAGCTTTCCACAAGCCGTGGACCGAAGCGACAGGGCATGTCGTAGTTTCCGAAGACTACAACGGCGGCTTGGCGGAGGTGAAAGCCCAAGTTGAAGCCGGCAATGTCACATGGGATATCGTTGACGTCGAGAAATCCGACGCGATCCGCGGATGCGACGAAGGTTTGTTTGAGCCGATTGACACCAGCATACTTCCCGCCGGCGCCGACGGCACGCCGGCAATGGATGACTTTATGGACGGTTCGATTACAGAGTGTGCCATAGGCGTTATCGTCTGGTCGACGATTTTCGCCTACGATCATTCGAAGATTCAAGATGGTCCGACTACAATAGGTGATTTCTTTGATCTTGAGAAGTTTCCTGGAAAGCGCGGGATGCGAAAGAACCCGAAGGCAACATTGGAACTAGCCCTCGCCGCCGACGGAGTTGCGCCAGATCAAGTATATGAAGTGCTGAGCACGCCGGAAGGCGTCGACCGCGCCTTCGCCAAGCTGGATACCATCAAGGACCAGGTTATTTGGTGGGAAGCAGGCGCCCAGCCGCCGCAGTTGCTGGCCGACGGCGAAGTCGCAATGACGACCGCTTATAACGGTCGTTTTTTCAACGCGATCGCAGGCGAAGGAAAGCCGTTCACGATCGTTTGGGATGCTCAGATTTTTGATACCGATCTATGGGCGATACCGGTCGGCGCTCCGAATCGGGACCTCGCGATCGACTTTTTGGTCTTCTCGACATTGACCGAGCAGCTGGCCGCGCAGGCATCCTACATCTCTTACGGTCCGGTCCGCAAATCCTCGCTGCCTCTGGTAGGCACATACTATACGAACCCCGACCTCGAGGTGCTAGAGCATTTGCCGACGACCGAGGAAAACTTCGCCACGGCTATCGAGAACGATTACGTGTTCTGGGCCGACAACCAGGATGAGCTTAACGAGCGATTCAACGCCTGGCTGGCCAGTTAGAGTTCCTAGGCTAAGTTTCGGCGGAAGGAGGAATTCTTCCGCCGATCCGGTTTCATTCTTGAAGCCCGCCGAACTAGAGCCGAAATGCCGGATATGGCCGAACCAATCCTCGCGGCGGACGGCACGCCGCTAAAGAAAAAGCTGGGACAGGCGCTTTTCCGAAGCAGGTTGAGCGCGTTCGGCTTGGTCGTGCCTCTCCTGGCTTTCGTCGTCGTGTCCTTTATCGTGCCGATCATAGCTCTGCTTTGGCAAGGCGTCTACGACAAGAGGTTTGCGGTGTTGATGCCAAACACCTCGGCGGCGCTTTCCGATTGGAGTGGCGTATCGGAGCCGACCGAGGAAATGTATTCGGCCCTAGTCGCCGATCTGGTCGTAGCTCGAAAAGAGAAAACCATCGGAAGGGTCGCGACGCGCGTCAATCGCGAACTCTCCGGCATGAGATCGCTGTTTACTTCGACGGCTCGAAAGGCTGCCGAACTTGAGGCGCCGTACAAGGACGCGCTAATCGCCGTCCAGAAAACTTGGGGCGAGCTTGAAACCTGGCAGGCCATGAAGATCGCCTCCCGCGTGTACACGCCGGGCTACCTGCTTGCATCCCTCGATTTTAAACTAAATGCGGACGGATCGATTGTTCGTCAGGACGAGAATAGGCGAATTCACGTCAAGCTATTCCTCAGAACGCTTGAAATTTCCATGGTCGTTACGATCGCATGTCTGCTGCTCGGCTATCCTATCGCGTATCTGCTCGCGTCGCTTCCGCTCAGGACTTCGAATTTGCTCCTTGTCTTGGTTCTATTGCCATTCTGGACTTCGCTGCTTGTTAGGACGACTGCCTGGATAGCAATGCTCCAGTCGCAGGGGATCATGAATGACCTGTTTGTCGCATTCGGCGTTACGAGCGACGATGATCGGTTCAGCCTGATCTACAACAAGACTGGTTCGCTAATCGCGATGACGCATATTCTATTGCCGTTCATGATCCTTCCGCTCTTTTCGGTAATGAAGGCAATTCCGCCTAGCTATGTCAGGGCCGCGAAATCCATGGGAGCTAGCGACTGGACGGCGTTCTGGAGGGTTTACTTTCCCCAGTCGGTCGCGGGAATCGGCGCCGGAGTCCTTCTCGTGTTCATACTCGCGATAGGGTACTATATCACGCCCGCTCTCGTAGGAGGGCAGGACGGGCAGATGATTTCCAACATAATAGACTTCCATATGCGGAAATCTCTAAATTGGAATCTAGCCGCCGCGATCGGCCTGGTTCTTCTGGTTATCGTGCTGCTGCTCTTCTGGGTCTATGACCGCGTTGTCGGCATCGACAACATCAAGCTCGGATAGCGGAATGAGCGACAACGGCGGCAGCTATCGGTACGTTCCGCCACGGCCGCCGATATGGTTCGCGCCGGCGTGGTGCTCCGGCCTTGGCGGCATCGTTGGACTTTTAATGGCGGTGGGCGACCGTTCTCTGATGATCGCCTACCTCCTGGTATTTGCCGCCATATTTGCCGCGCTGGCCGGAGCTTGCGCGCGCTTTCTTCGATCGGCCCTCCTTGCGCGCGCTATTTGCCTAGCGGTTCTATACGCCATCGGGCATGCGTTCTTCGGATTCGCGCAAGGCGTATGCCTTGGCATCGTCGGCATTATCGTCGGCGGGCTGTCGATTTGGCTTTCTTCGGGCGACTACCGCCTTCCGATTCCGCCCTACGCGAATCGGGCCCAAGTTCTTTGGTTTTACGGATTTCGCGCGATTTGCGGCGCGATTTTCCTTTTTCTGATCACGCCAATCATCATTCTGATACCTCTTTCGTTCAATCAGGAGCCGTATTTCAGCTTTACGCCCGGCATGCTCGCGCTCGATGCGGACGCATATTCGCTTCGCTGGTACTGGGACATCCTGAAAAACGGGATGGCCGCGCCAGAGGCAGTCGAAGGCTGGTGGAGGGACATGTGGCAGAACGCGCAGTGGGTTCGCTCCATCAAGAACAGCTTCATCGTCGGAATCTTCGCCACGCTTCTCGCGACGGCGCTTGGAACTCTGGCCGCTATCGGCCTTAGCCGCAGCGAAATGCCGTGGCGCAGGCCGGTCATGGCATTGCTGATTTCTCCAATGATCGTGCCGCTGGTCATCACGGCATCCGGCCTGTTCTTTTTCTTCAGCCAGGTCAGCTTGGCCAAGACCTATGCCGGGCTAATTCTGGCGCACGCCGCTCTCGGCACGCCGTTTGTCATCATAACCGTTACGGCGACGCTGGTAGGTTTCGACAAGAGCCTTGCGCGAGCTTCCGCCAATCTCGGAGCCGGTCCCGTCCTCACCTTTTTCAAGGTCCAGATGCCCCTGATTCTTCCCGGCGTCATATCGGGCGGCCTATTCGCCTTCATTACGTCTTTCGACGAGGTGGTCGTGGTACTGCAGCTGGCCGATGTCCGGCAGCGCACGATTCCGCGTCAAATGTTTTCCGGGCTTCGGGAGCAAATCAGCCCGACAATCCTCGCGGTCGCGACAATCCTGGTCATAATTTCGATTTTGCTGCTTACGACCGTAGAATTGCTGAGGCGGCGTTCGGAACGACTTAGGGGAGTTTCGCCCGCTTAGTGCCGCGGGATTTGCCGCATTTGCAGTGATTCCGCTCGCTAAGCGTAAAGATTGCAAAGCGATCTCGATTAATCCTTGCGTCGGCATCGCGCGCCGATCGACTTGGCTTGCTACGCGCGATTTCCGCCATCGACCGAATTCAAGACGGATGCGCCGGCAAGAAATTTGCAAATGGAAAATTTCCAGGACCCGGCGGCCGGGCTTGGCGAAGTGCGCCGAGCCGTTCCGTCCGCCGGCGCCGCCTTATCATGAAACGCCTTGTGGCATGGGAGTCGGAAGCGAAGTCAATACCGCTGTCGCCATGATGATGAAGCAAAAAGCAACCCATTCCACCGCGATTGATCGTCGAAGTCGAAGCGCCGCGTTCCGGTCGCCGAGTCTCATTGCGGGAATGAACCGAAGCTTGTTGACCGCCGCGGCCGATAGCAGGACTCCCACCGCCGCGACCTTCATGACCAGGGCAAGCCCGTAAGCGGTTGTCGTCAGCAAGGCCAATTCGCCCACGAGAAGCCAAGCCATGACAATACCGGCTGCGATCAAGCCGGGAACAGCGAATGACGCGACTTTTCCAAACCTGAAGCCCAGGCTTGCCGCCTCGCGAAGACTTTCCCGTTGTTCCGAAATCGCGCGCAGAGGCGATAGAATGCCGATCCAGAAGGCCGCGCATGCGAGATGAAGTATCAAAATGCCGGTCAGCCAGTACGGCTGTTCGTCCGCGACGTGTCCGGTTGCGGTAAAGGACCACAGCGCGACAAGGCAGCCCGCGGCGGCTATCGGCAATCCGAAGCGCGAGATCCGCATCCCGATCAGGATCATGGCGAGACCCGAAAAGCGATAGGCGAACGCCGTCCCAACCGGCGTTTGCCAAAGCATGCCCAGCATGTCCGTATCCAGCATGCTAGAAGCTTCGCCCGTCAAAGTTGCGCTTTTGAGCGCGAATTCGATCACTAGAGCCGATAGGCCCAGGCCGGCGAACGCAGTCGCCTGCCTAGCTATCGCATCGTGCATGCCTCGCGTCTCTTGGGGGAATATTAGGCGTACTAATGCAATTCCGATACTTGCGAGCAACCCGAGATAGAGCGAAAATTTCGCAAGGATCAGTGCAATATCCCAGAAATCGAGCAATTCTACTGGACCTGGAATGTGAAGGCGCCCTTCATGGCGTGCCCGTCGCTCGACAGCCCGCGCCATTCAATTCGATAGAGGCCCGCGCCCGGGTTCGGCAGCGGCAACTCGAACAATGTCTGGAAGGAATTCTCGTCGCCTAAATCCAGGTCTGCCCAGGAATCGTCCCCTCGAGTAATCTTAACCCTTGTAAGGCGAATCGGCTTGGCGAATTCAATTTCCAAATTTTGGGGCATCGCCGACAGGACGGCCCCGCTGGTCGGCTGGGTCGCGACGACCACCGAATGCGCGTTTGCCGAAGCGGCCGCGAGAAAAATGGCCGCCGCCAATGGAATCAGCTTCATTTTCGAACCTCCAGCGAATTGTCTCCGCCGCCGAACTTCCGCGGGGCTATTCGGCTATCGCCGGCATCGAATTTATGCAGATTCCGGCGGTTCGGCTAAAAGCGGCGGGACTGCGCGCGCCGCTGCGGAAATTCACGCCCTCGCTACTGCAGGTTATCGGATTCATTCCTGCCGTCAAGGGCATTTGCCATCTCGGCTTCGCAGCTCCTTCCGGCAATTCGATAAACGGCTTTCGAGCTGCCGAATTGCGATTTGCCAACCTTCGATTTGCTGTCCCGAAAGCCGCCGCCCCGCATCGCGCGGCAGGCGAACATTTCATCCTTTCCGAACTCGGGATCGAGCGGATGCCTGCGCCGGGACAACCTGACGGGGCATTAGTGGCAGCTTTTACCGAGCGCCTTAAGGCGCCAGTAGTTGTACGGCAGCGGCGTAACGAAGCCCGTGGCCAGCATGATCGGAACAACCCACCATGTCAGCTTGGCCCCACCCGTCAGGGCGACATCCACCGCGTTCATCATGGCCTCCATCGAAATCATCGAAATAAACGACATGCCGATCGCGGTCCTGAATGCGGTTTTCAAGTCCATCTGCCGAACTAGAATGCAGGTTTCCAACGCGATCGACGTAAGCAAGCCGTTGATTATCGCCAGAGTCATGATCGCCAGCGTAGGCCATGGAATCGCAGTCACCTGGAAAAACGCTATCGTGCCGAAATCGCCGATCGCACATCCCAGCAGGCACCATGCCGTGTTCTTGGATGCTCGGCGCCAAGTAGGGTTGCATCGCCAATCTATTGCGAGGCTGCCGACGAAAGTGTTCAAAATATTTCTCCTGGATAGAACTGCAAACACATGATAATCTTTCCAGCTACTGGAGAGTCAAGGTATGAAACCATGAATATTGCCGCCGCGTCGAGAAAATCCGGACTTCCGGTGAAGACTATTCGCTACTACTCCGACATTGGCTTGGTAGCCGCGCCGTTCCGGTCGGATTCAGGCTATAGAATCTACGATGACGTTGCCGTCCGAAAGCTCGTGTTCGTTCGAAGGGCGCGGCAATTCGGCTTCTCGATCGACGAGTGCGGAGAATTGCTCGGGCTTTACGAGGACCAGCGCCGTTCCAGCGCCGATGTCAAGCGCATCGCAACGAAACGACTGGCGGAAATCGCAAGAAAGCAGCAAGAACTCCGATCTTTGCATGACGAGCTTTCGCACTTGGTTGACGCATGCAAAGGCGACCACAGGCCCGACTGCCCGATTATAGACAATTTCGGCATGCGGCCCATGGACGGCTGAGCGCCGCCGCGATTCACTGCCTTGCGAATCGGCTGACGGGCGGCTCTACGGGGGATGCGGGCTATTTGCAGGCGCCGAAGAAAATCGAGTACGCAACTCTTCGACGGGAGAAGGCCGATAAAACCGAAACGTACCGGGCCGGCGGCAAATGGCCCGACTTGCCGAAATGCGCGATAGCGCAGGCCTTGATTCCATTGGACTGCACCGAATTCAAGGTCGCGAAGGCAATTGAATCCGCGTCGCTTAATGCGGGCCTTTGAACACGTCGCTCCGGTGCCACATCAAATATTCTTTAGCGGGTAAATTCGATTTTTCGGACGGGGCCTGGAGACTTGCGCCATTGTACCGCTCCAGCCACTCCGGTTGGCCTTTGCCCGATGTGAACTCGGATACGATTATCGTCCGGTCGGGTTCAACAGTAAACGCGCCGCGGTCGAATAGCTTATGGTGATTGGCGCACATCGCGATCCCGTTTTTCACAATGGCGGGTCCGTTCTGCTGGTGCCACCTTATGTGAGCGGCCTCCAATCCAACGAGATTATCGCGTACTCGCACCGAGTAGCTGCAGACGGCGCAGCGATAGCCGTAAGCTGCCAGCACCCGTTCGCGAAACCTTGGATCGCGCAAGGACTTTTGCACCCAGATCCTGTTGTGCTGGATTTGCGCCAGATCGGCTGCTTTATCCATGCCGATCAATTCGAAAATTCCTTCGTGCAGGGTCTCGGGGAAGTGCGCGTTGACCATCTCTTGCGCCAAGGCGAATGCGAATTCAGGATTTGCCTTTAGGGTTTCGAACACCCCTTTCGTAAAACCGCCGCAAATGCGGTTTTCCAGCATATATTTCGCGCTGGCGTCTCCCTTACACGTCGTTTTGACCAGCGCGTGGTCGGGCACCTCCCATATCCCGTCGTTCCTCAATCTCCAGAAAGGATATTCCGGTCTCGGGTTGGGATCGAAGGGCCCAAATTCCTGCAAAAGGGGAATTAGCTCGCGCTTTACATCTTCAAAGGCGACAAGTCGGTCAATGCCCTTCAGGCACTTGGCAATTGCCAGCAATACCAAAAGCGGCTTGTGAGGGGCCCGCGTTCCCTGCCTGGACCACCGCTTGATCGACATGAACCGTTCTCGGATTCGCCCGAGTTCGTCGGAATTTGGAAATTGGCGACTGTACGAATTCTGCATTTTCTTCGCCGACCGAGTTCGCCCGGTGCACTTGCGAGCCTATATTGCACTACGCGATCCAGGGCAATCGGCCTTGGGGCGGGAGGACCGGGGCGACTGCCGGCATCGCGATTTGCATTTCTCCTTCGCTAAATGCATAAGTATTGTACTACCGGATGCAAAAAGCATTTGATCCATGCGAATAGATTCCGATCTCGCGGAAGCATCGCGCTTTTGCGACGGACACGGTCGGTTTGACCGAAGAAGAACTCTCCAGGCGCTCGGCTGCGCAGTCGCCGCCCTATCGGCAGTTACTGTTCCAACCGCCGCCGCCTTGCCGGAATTGCCTGAAGGGCTGCGCGAACTGGTTTTCGAGCGATTGGGAACGAGGGAATTCCAGGAAGGCCGCGTTGACTTGGCTCTGCCCGACAGAGCGGATACCGGACTTTCCGTTCCATTGACGATTTCCGTTCCGGATTCGCCGATGTCGGATGCGGATTTTGTCGCAAGTCTTCACGTTGTGACGACCGGCAACCCGCAACCAAATGTCGCCGATTACTTTTTTACGCCGAGTTCCGGACTCGCCAGGGTTTCGCAGAGAATGAGGCTTGCCAAAAGCCAGCTCGTTCTCGGATTCGCGAAAATGAGCGACGGTTCGGCTTGGTTGTCGTCGAAGCACGTGTCGGTCGCGCTCGGCGCATGCGCCGTAGAAATTTTTCTGCCCGATGCGCGGCAGGCGAGCCGAAAGTGATAATTTTGGACGATAGGTTCCGGATAGTTCCGAATACGGAGCGCCGAGCGACTTTGGCGGAATCTCGAACAGATGTCTAAGGCAAGAATTAGGATTTCGGTTCCTTCCAAGGCGGCAAAGGGGGAGCTGATCGAAGTCAAGACCCTGATTAAGCACCCTATGGACAACGGGTACATGTATTCTCGGGACGGCGAAAGAATTCCAAGGCGCATCATCAATCGGTTCGAGGCGCTTTTCAACGGCAAGGCTGTTTTCGTGGCGGACTGGCATGAAGCGATAGCTCCGAACCCCTTCATTTCCTTCTACGCGCTGGCCGAAGAATCGGGGCGCTTCGAATTCTATTGGTACGACGACGACGGGTCCGTCTATGCCGACTCGGCCGAATTGAAAGTCGTTTGAGAGGCTGGCCGCACCTGCGATTATTTGGGCTTTGCGGCCTGATTTTGATGGTGCCGGGCGCGGAGTCGCCAACCGCGCAATCTCTCGAAATGGCGCCCGCAGCAGGCGCAAGCGACCGCCCCGTTTCCGGCTATCACTACATGGGAGGTCAAATTCAGGCGCTGCAGGACGACGATTTCTTGAATCCCGGCATTTTCGCGGTCGAGCGAGGAGAAGAGATCTGGTCGGCGGTCGAGGGCGACAAGGGACTTTCCTGCCAATCCTGCCACGGCGACGCGGCCGATTCAATGAAAGGAGTCGCTGCCCGATATCCGCAATACGACGAGAATTCCGCGAATCTAGTCAACCTGGAAAGCCGCATCAACGAGATGCGCGCGACGTATATGGACGCTTCGGAATTTCCTCTGGAGACCGACGAAATGCTGTCGCTGGCGGCCTACGTCGCTTTCCAGTCGCGCGGCATGCCCATGCAAGTCGAAATATCCGGCGAGGCAAAACGATTTTGGGACAGGGGCAAGGAGTTCTATTTTACTAGGCGAGGGCAGCTTGACCTGTCCTGCAGCCAATGTCATGACGAACTAGCCGGGCGGCGGCTGCGCGGCGATACGATTAGCCAGGGCCACGTCAACGGATTCCCGTTCTACAGGGTTCAATGGGGCACCATGGGATCCAGGCACCGCATGTTTCGCTGGTGCAATTGGGCGGTTCGCGCTGAAACGCACGAGCTGGGTTCTCCGGAATACCTAAGCCTGGAACTTTATTTGGCATGGAGAGGTGGCGGGCTTCCTATCGAAGCGCCTTCCGTTCGCCCATGACGGTTCCCTTCTGCCGGCGAGCTTCCCGAGGAATGCCCGGTGTTGCGGAACCGCGCGCGAATGGCGTCGGCAAGCCCTGCTGTTCGAGAGCCTTCGAGCATGCGACCGCCTCGAAAGAGTTTCCCTTTGCGCTTGCCTCCGCCTTCGGGCGACTGCGGGGAGGCCTTGGCCAAGCCTCAGGTTGAATTGGCAGGTCAATTGAAAATCGCCGATATGGAGAGGGCTGCGTTCGAATGCGCTCGCCCGGGTCTTGACGAGCCGCGCGCCGCTGGATTTAATTCCTGCCGAGCTTGAAGTGCCTTGGTCCGCGCTGTGCCGCGCGGGAAAGCGAATTGGAGATTGAATGAGCCGCTCGCGTAGGATTTGGACTTTGGCTGCGCTGCCCGCTGCGCTATTGGTTCTTGCCGCCGCCTGGGCGAACCGCCACCCTGAAATCCCTTCCGCCGTTCCGGCGGAAGCTTCCCAATTCGATAGCGATTTGGTTGACCTTGGCGAATCGTTGTCCGGAATCGGGGCATGCGAAGTCTGCCATACCTCGCTGGGCGGCGCTCCTTTCGCAGGGGGGCGCGCGCTTCCGACGCCTTTCGGCGTCGTCTACTCGACAAACATCACTCCCGACGAGCGGACGGGAATCGGCGGCTGGTCGGAAAGCGCGTTCCGGCGAGCGATGCGCCAGGGCGTCGACCGGCAGGGGCGGCATTTATTCCCGGCTTTTCCCTACGACCATTTTACCAAAGTCTCCGACGAGGATATTCAAGCGATTTACGCATTTCTGATGTCTCGCGAGCCGGTAAGCTTCACGGCCCCGGACAACGAATTGCGGTTCCCGTTCAACGTGCGCATGCTTCTCGCCGGCTGGAAGCTGCTGTTTTTCGAATCCGGCGAGTTCGAACCCGATCCAGGGCGGAGCGAGGAATGGAACCGAGGCGCGTATCTCGCCGAAGGATTGGGCCACTGCGGGGCATGCCATTCGCCTCGCAATATTCTCGGCGCGGTTTCCCGCCGGAATTCCTACGACGGCGGGGACGCCGAGGACTGGCATGCTCCCGCGCTCAACGCGAATTCGCCGGCGCCGATACCCTGGGATCAATTTCAGCTCGTCAACTATTTGTTTGACGGATGGGACGCGGAGCATGGAATAGCGGCGGGGCCGATGGCTCCCGTTTCCAACCATTTGTACGATCAGTCCGAGGACGATATTTTCGCGCTGGGCGCGTATTTCGAATCTTGGCAGCGAGATTCGCTGACTGAAATCGAAAAGCAATCCGTGGTCGACCGGGCCAGATCCCTGGACTGGGAATCGGCGCCGGGCTACCTGCCAGATAGAATACCGGGCGATGCGTCGACCATGAATGGTATGGAGGTTTTTCGCGATCAATGCGCTAATTGCCACAAGCGCGGCGGCGAGCAATTGCCGGTATCGCTTGCATTGACCTCGACCGTAAACGCTCCGGATCCTCGAAACGTCATTCACATCGTGTTCGACGGCATTAGGCCGACCCGGGGAGCCATGCAGCGTTCGATGCCCGGTCAGGGCGCTTCGCTCGCGGATGGCGACATCGTTGATCTGCTGAAGTACTTGCGCTGGCACTTTACGGATTTGCCGCCTTGGGAGGGCGTCGCCGAACATGTCGCCGCGAAGCGGGCTTCATGGTAGGCGTTCGAGCTTGTCAATGATTAAAGGCAGAGCAAGCGGTTGATACTTCCAAGTGGCGCGGCAGTTCCGAATTCGCTGGCGCAGCCCTGCGAGGTCCGCTGAAAGTCCTGCGGAATTGGCGTGAGGACAGCAGCGCGTTACCGTGCGGCGATTGAGCAAGAACCGGATTGAAATGGATTTGCCGCCGCCGCGCAGGCGATTTGCAAACATCAAATTTTGTTTGCGCCTTCGAAACGAATATAATAGTCTGATACCGCGTTCCATGCGCGTTCGCAATTCGCGGCGTATGCGCCGCATGCACGCAGGCTTTCGCTCGATGGAACGAAAGATTGGACTAGGGGAGTAAAATAATGGCGTTCGATCTCAATGTAAACGGAGCGTCCTACACCGTGGACGCGGAACCGGAAACTCCGCTCCTGTGGGTTATTAGGGACAGTATCGGCTTAACGGGCACCAAGTACGGTTGCGGAATCGCCAAATGCGGCGCCTGCACGGTGCATATTGACGGCAAGAAGACGTTTTCTTGCACTACCAAGGTTTCGGCGGCGGTCGGTAAGGAAATCACGACGATTGAGGGCCTCTCCGAGGACAACTCTCACCCGCTTCAAATCGCCTGGATAGAAGAAGACGTGCCGCAATGCGGATACTGCCAATCGGGGCAAATAATGGCTGCGGCAGCGCTGCTGGAGCAGAATCCGAATCCGTCGGATCTCAATATCGATACGGCGATGTCCGACAACATCTGTCGCTGCGGTACTTACTCACGCATACGCAAGGCGATCCACAGGGCCGCCGATATCGCGCAAGGATGACGAACATGACAAATTTTGAAATGGACAGGCGGAAATTCATCTCAACCGCAACATCCGCCGCAGGAGGCATGATGCTTGGCTTCCATATACCGGCAGCCGCGAACGCCGCCGCGATCATGGACGAGCCCTGGATGGCCGGCGAGGGAGGCCAGGAGGTCAATGCCTGGCTCGTAATCGATCCCGACAATTCGGTGACGATCAGGGTCGGCCAGTCCGAGATGGGCGAAGGCGTATTTACGGGAATGCCGATGCTCGTGGCCGAAGAGCTGCAGTGCGACTGGTCGAGCGTAAAGGCGGTTTACGCGGAAGCGAATAGAAACGCTCGCCAGACTGCGGAGCCGTACATGGTTGCCGCCGGCGCCGCCAAGGAAACGGACGGCGTATATCAGAGAATGTCGACGGGCGGTTCAGGCGCCGTGCGGCGTTCCAGATTGTATCTCTCGCAAGCGGGAGCGAGCGCGCGAGAGCGTTTGAAGCAGGCGGCCGCAAATGCGTGGGGAGTTGAACGTTCCGCGGTTTCGGCCGAGAACGGAATGCTCAGTTCCGGAAGCAATTCGAGCACATTCGGCGAGTTTGCCGGCGCGGCAGCGGCGATAAGCCTTGAATCCGAGCCTGCGATCAAAACGCCGGATCAGTATACGCTTCTCGGCAAGTCGGTTGCCCGCCTCGATACTCCGTTGAAGGTCAACGGCGCCGCAGTCTACGGCATCGATACGCAGGTTCCGGGCATGGTCTACGCGGCCGTCGAGGTTTCGCCGGTTCCCGGCGGCCGACTTGCGAGCTATGATTTCGACGCCGTAAAGGATCGACCCGGCATAATTGCCGCCTATCGCTTGGGCGAAGGCGGAATCGGCTCGCTAAACTACAATCTGGACGAAGTTGCCAACCGTGTAACGGGTATCCAGAGCGGAGTCGCCGTAATCGCCGATTCCTACTACCGCGCGCTTACCGCCCTGCAGCTGATGCCGAAGCAATGGGATGCGGGAGAGCACGGGAATGTGAGCGATTCCAGCATTATCGATTCCGCGCTGGAGGTGCTTGCCAACCCGGATGACTCGACATTCAATCCTGCGGATTCCGTTGGAGATGCTCGCGGCGTGATCGCCGATGCCTCCAGCGTTCTTGAAGCGACTTACGTTACGCCCTATCTGGAACACGCCTGCATGGAGCCAATGAATTGCACGGCTCACGTTACGCCGGATAGAGCCGATATCTGGGTCGGAACCCAAAATCCGCCGAGAGCGCTTTCGGTCGCCGCGGAGGAAGCTGGGCTGCCCGAAGAAAAGGTCTACGTGCACAACGCCTTCCTCGGAACCGGGTTCGGCCGTCGCCTGCGCCAGGACGAGGTTCGGCAGGCTGCGGCGATAGCCAAAGCGCACGGAGAGCCGGTCAAAGTAATTTGGACGCGCGAGGAAACAACCCGGCAAGGAAAGTTCCGACCGTACTCGACATATCACTTCGCGGCGTCGATCGATGCGGACGGAAAGCCCGAAGCTTACTGGAACCGGATCGTTTCGCATTCGATTTTCAATCATCAGCTTCCCCAGTACCTTCAGGAGGGAATCGACGGGCAGGCGGTTGAAGGTCTGGACGAGCGGCTTCCGTACCATTTTCCGAACAAGCAGGTCGACTATGCAATCCGCGATTCTCATCTTCCCGTTCACTGGTGGCGATCGGTGGGAGCCTCGCAAAACGCATTCGCCATTGAGAGCTTCATCGACGAGCTCGCGCATGCCGCGGGAGCGGATCCGCTAGAATTTAGATTGAGCCTCATGCCGGAGGATTCGGAATTCCGTCGCCCGCTGGAAGTGGCCGCGAAGGAGGCCGGCTGGACCGCCGACCTTCGAAGAGGCGAGGGAATGGGCATCGGCCTGGCCGAAGCCTTCGGTACCATCTCGGCGCAAGTTGCGTACGTTACCGTTAGTCGAAGAGGGCAATTGCGCGTCGAAACAATTGATGTTGCGGTCGACTGCGGAAATGTCATCCATCCGAAACTTGTCGAAATGCAGATGGAAAGTTCGGTCGTATTCGGACTGACCGCAGCGCTGTACGGCGAGATTCATATCAGGAACGGCGTTGTCGTAGACGATAACTTCGACCAGTACCAGATGCTTCGCATTAATGAGATGCCTGAAGTACGGACTCATTTCGCGCTTTCGGGAGGCGACAAATGGGGCGGCGTGGGCGAACCGGCCGTTCCGCCCGTTGCTCCGGCAGTCACCAATGCGATATTCGCGGCGACAGGCAAGCGAATTCGCAGGCTTCCGATCCGAAACCACGATTTAACGGGCTGATTGGCGACTGGACGGTAGTAATTCACGGCGCGGAGCGAGGCCGGGAGAGCGTATTCGACCCGGCCTCTCGCCGCGCCGCTTTCCATGAATATCCTTGCTCCGCCGCCCGGTCCGGGCGCGCAACGCGATCAGGTTGAGCGGCAGCGCGGAGCTTCCAATGAAAGGGCGACTGCGGTAGCCGCTGCGGACGTGCCGCTCGCGGATGAGCGACATTCGCTTGTCCGGCGCGGACTTGGCCGGCGGAGGCAATTCGCGGTGAAAATGCGATGCCAATCGAAAGTAGCCGTCGCCGCCGACGCCGCTGGCGCGCGGGAAAAAGTATTTTGACACGCGGCAGCCGGCAAACTAGCATTTGCGCCAATTGGCGTTTGTAAATTGTCGTCCGCGGAATCTTGGCAAGGCACGCGCAATTTATGAAAGCAGCGCTTCTATCAATTCCCGCACTTTTTTTGGCGGCCGCCGCGAATTCGGACGACATCGGATTTTCCGGCATGCCCGAAATGTGCGCGAGTTGCCACGGTCGGGACGGCGCAAGCTCCGGTTCAATGCCGTCTCTTGCGCCTTTGGACGAAGAATCCGTGCGGTTGCTTCTGGAAGCGTATCGAAGCGGAGAGATCGAGGGAACCATAATGAATCGGATCGCTCGGGGACTAACCGATGCCGAGATTGCCTCCTTGGCCGAATATTTCGGCGAGCTGGAAGAATAGGGCGTCGGCGAGGCAAGTTGCGGAATGGGTATTCGAGGCGCTGAAACTTCAAGACGCGGGCTATTGAAGCTTGCCGGAGCGTCTGCATTCGCGGGCGTAGCCGGCGAGCGGGCGGTTGCTGGAGTCCGAGGAAAAGTCGTCGTAGTCGGCGGCGGATTCGGCGGTGCCGCCGTGGCTCGCTATCTTAAGCTCCATTCGGCGGAGCTAGATATCGTTCTTGTCGAGCGAAACGAGAAGTTCTCGACTTGCCCCTTTAGCAACACGGTCATTGGCGGATTTAACGAATTGGAATTTGTGACATTCGGCTACGAAGGCCTTCGTGCCGACGGAGTCGAAGTTCTGATCGGAAACGTCGTCGAGATCGACGCCGGAGGCAATTCGATTAGGCTTTCCGGAGGCGAAGGCATTTCCTATGATCGTCTCGTCGTATCCCCCGGCATCGATTTCAAATGGGACGCTATCGAAGGCTACGACGAAGCCGCGGCGGAACGCATGCCGCATGCCTGGAAGGCGGGATCGCAGACTGCATTGCTCCGCCGCCAGCTCGAGGCGATGGAAGACGGAGGCCTCGTGGTCATTGCGGCTCCGGTTACCCCGTTTCGCTGCCCTCCGGGACCTTACGAGCGAGCGAGCCTCGTTGCGAATTACCTGAGCGAGCGGAAGCCGCGGTCCAAGGTGCTTATTCTGGACAGCAAGGACGGATTTTCCAAACAGGGGCTTTTCAGGGAGGGATGGGAGCGTCTCTACCCGGGGATGATCGAATGGATCGGTTTTTCGGACGGCGGCAATGTCATCGAAGTCGATGCGCGGAGCATGGTCGTTCGAACGGATTTCGAGGAGTTTCGCCCCGATGTCGCCAATATCGTGCCGCCGCAGAGGGCCGCCCGCCTTCTGGATACGGCCGGACTCGCCGAAGGCGGCGACTGGTGCCGAGTCGATCCGCGGACTTTCGAGTCCGCGGCGGCGCCGAATATACATGTGCTCGGCGATGCCTGCGTCGCGGGAGCGATGCCGAAATCCGGGCATAGCGCGAATAGCCAGGCAAAAGCCTGCGCTCGCGCGATCGCCTCTCTTCTCGCAGGCGAATCCCCCCGCGAACCGGCATATATCAATACGTGCTACAGCTTGCTTTCCGAAGATTACGGAATATCCGTCGCGGGGGTGTACAGGCCGGATGAAAATGGCGAAATCGCTTCCGTTCCGGGCGCCGGCGGCTCGAGTCCGCCGGATGCTCCCGCAGAGTATCGGCAGGCGGAGGCGGAGTACGCGCGCGGCTGGTTTGCGAACATCACTGCGGAAATGTTCGGCTGACCCGGTTCGCCGAATTCGGATCCCGTCATTGGTTTTCGGCGGGATTCACATTATTGCATTGATCCCGTCTTCGGCCGCCATTGCGCAAGAATCGACGCCGATTATCATTGAAGACTACGCGATCGAGACGTCCTTGACCGGCCAGGCAGGCAATCCGGAACGCGGCGAGCGAATCGTGAGGGACGCGGACAACGCGACCTGCCTGATCTGCCATTCGCTTCCAATAGCCGGAGAACCCGACCCGGGCGATATCGGGCCGCCGCTGGAGGGGATCGGAGGCAGATACTCCGCCGGCGAGCTCCGGCTTCGGCTGGTCGACCCGAAAGCTCTGAATCCCGATACGGTCATGCCGTCCTACTTCAGGGTCGAAGGACTGCGCAAAGTTGCTCCCGAATACAAGGGCCGTCCTATTTACAGCGCCCAGGATGTCGAGGACGTGGTCGCCTATCTGATGACGCTGGTCGATGAATAGGCCGAACGGCCTCGGAATTCCGCTTCATTCCCGGCAAGCTCGGAGAAGGCCATGCAGTTCGCTCGGATCGAGAATCGATCGATTGCCTAAACTCTGCGGTTTTCGCTATTCCCGGCGCGCAATTAAATTCGCCATTAGACGAAACGCGCCTGGAACGAGCTGGTCCATTTGATGGTGCAGCACTAAGGACGTATGAACGTGCCGGCCTCGGCCGATGTCGGCCGCCAGCAGCGCGCCGCGCAGCGGCTCTTCGCCTTTATCCGACATTTCCACGAGCGGCGTATACGCCTTGTCCCATGCTTTTGCGAAATACAGCCCTCGCTCCTTGCGCCACCCCTCCCAATCCTCGGGCCCGATGACATTCGGAGTGTTCAAGACCGGATGGTCCGCTACCAGCTGGGTTACGCGGGCGGACGGGTCCGCAACGCGCCAGCGAAACGAAGGTTGGCCGATCTCCAGCATTCTCGGGGGAACGGAATCCGGATCCCAATTGTCCCAGGGCCGATGATATAGCGTCAAAAGCGTTCCGCCGGCTTCCGTCCAGCGTTTCACGCGCGGCACCGCCTCGATCAGCCCCTCTCGAAATCTCATCGCGAATATGCCGACGACAAGCGCGTCGTAGGCATCCAGCGACGCGTCGGAGTTGAGTTCGGCGTCCGTGACCTCGGCAACATTCGCGCCAAGCGCGTCGAGCCAGTGCCGAACATTGTCGTTGCCGCCGCCGATGTACCCGACGCGCGTATCGGGCACTTCCGCCGCCAATACGCGCACCTTGATTTCCGCTGGCCGGAATGTAGCCGTCGCGCCGATGTGGGGATAGGCTATTCGCCGCGACGACCAGGCGGGCTTCCCGTTCAGCAGCAGCGGAATAGAGTAGAGTCCGCAGCCAACGCCTTCCGGCAACGCAATGGAATATCCTTGATCGATCCGACGGGCCGACCAGCCGTCCGGCAAGTCGAGCGACGGCTGCGCCGCAGCCGGATTTAGTTCAGACAGCGCGACTTCGAACTCCCGGCGAGTCCGCGCGAGGTTGGCGATGGCTGAATCCGGATTGATCGATGCGCCGATTGCGGGCAGGATCAACGGCGAGCCGTCGAGTGCGAGGCGGCTATGAACGTTGGTTCCGTCGGCTTTAATCCGTACTGAAAGCGCAGGCGGGCGGGGCAGCAGAGAATCAAAACTCGATCGCCAGGGATTGGTTGGCGGGGCGGCTCGATCAACGAGCAGCCGGTTCGCCTTTGCCTCGACGCCGTAGGGAAAGTCGAACTTTAGATCTACGCCGTCGGCATCTCCTTTGAAGATCTCCAATTCCAAATTCGCCGACTCCCCCGGGCGCAGCCAGGTTCGGTCGACCCTGCCTCTCACCTCGACTCCCAGCGCGATGCGGATGGCATGGCCTAGCTGGATTTCCTTTTCGCCGAGGCGGTGGTCGATCTCGCCTCGTACGGCTTCCGGGCAGGCGGCTCGCGCAGCTCGAACGTGGCCGAGAGCGCGAATCGCGGTTCGCGCTACGGTTCTGAAATCCGGATAGGCGGATATAGCGGATTCGATCGCGGCGCCCGCGGCGCGCAATTCCTCTCCGATTGATTCGGCTCCCGGGATGTCTCCCAGGTCGGCGACAGTGTCCGAGAGGCCGGACGCAAGGGTCCGGTCCGGTCCGTCGACGCGGCTTTCGACGAGGTGAAGCGGCCAGTCCCGCTCCTCGCCCGCCGGAACCCAGCGGCCCATGCCCTGGCTGCGATGAAAGGCTCTCGACTGCTGGCCGATTCGCTGCCAGCTCCATCCGCTGACCGGATCGGAGCCCCTGCCCGAAACTAGGAGCGTCGTCGCGGGAGGCGGCTCGTCGTCGTCGTAGGATCGTCCCGCGCCGGACCATGCGGGAAGATAGAGCTTCCTTGGCTCCCATGGCGGAAGTTCGCTCGGAAATTCGTTCGAAGCCGCAGCCGAAAAAGCCTGCTGAGCCATTTCCGTCATTGCCCGATGATGGCCGTGCTGTCCGGGAACGTCGAGAAACGTCGGGCAAATTATGTCCGGGCGCTCTGTTCTGACGATCTCCACAAGCCGGGCCAATGTCCGTTCGCGACCCCATCTCGAGAGCGTATCGGCTCCGTTCTTGGAGAATCCGAAGTCGGCTATCGAGTCGCCGGGCGATTCCGACAGCCAGTACAGGCGCATGCCTAGCGCATCGCTCGCCCGTTCCATTTCGACTGTTCGCAGAGCGGCGAGTTGGGTGGTTAGTTCGGTTCCGACTTCATTCTGTCCGCCGTCGCCGCGCGTGGCGCAGGCGAAAGATACGCTGAAGCCTTCCCGCATGCGGAGAGCGGCAAGCATCGATGTTGTCTCGTCGTCCGGATGCGCGCCGGTGTTCATGAAACGAATGACGCTCCTTAGCGGGCGCAGGGCCCGCCACAGCTCCATGACGCGCGGCCGCGCCTTGTCTTCGGCAATGCGAATTTGATCGTCGGTCGGCAATGCTTGTCCTCGCCCCTTGGATTTCAGCCCGGTCGAACCTGCAGCGGGTCGGCTCGGCTATTCCGCATGCGCAAGCGTTTGCAAAGGTCGAGGTTTGAATCGACGCGCAAACGCGCTTCGACCGCCGCGCGACTTCAAGTGCGGGCTTCCTTGAATGCGCAGTCTCAGCGTCCGGTTGGGGTTAGACTCATTAGCTTGATATTGCAACTTGGTTGGCATAGGGTCGAAGCGCGAACCTCGACGTCGCCTGGTTCCGCTCAACGAAAGTTTTCGTTTCACGAAAGGAGAATCCGACAATGCCCGTTACGCTTGGAAACCAGTTCAAATCTGCAGCATTGGGCGCCGCCGCTGCAATCGCTCTTTCGGCGGGAGCCGCAACCGCTGAAGTGGAAATCGAATACTGGCAGTATTTCTTCGAAGCTCGCGTCAACGCGATGGATCAGCTTATCCTGAATTTCGAAGCCGCCAATCCGGATATCAAGGTAAACATGACGACCTTCCCGTATGCCGACTACCGAACGAAGGTCGCTGCGGCTATACCGGCGGGCGAAGGCCCGGATGTCGTGCAGTTGTTCTACGGATGGCTAAACGACTATGTCGCGGCCAAATTGATTCAGCCGCTGCCTAGCGATCCGTTCTCCCCGTCGATGATCGAGGAAGAGTTCTTCCCGATGGTTGCCGCCATGAGAGAGGGCGACAACTACTGGGCTCTGCCCACGGCGGTTCGTTCGCTGGCTCTCTTCTACAATGAACGACTGTTTGACGAGGCCGGAATCGAAGGGCCGCCGGAAACGCTGGACGAAATGGTCGAGATCGCCAAGAAGCTGACAATGACCGACGATGCGGGCAATATAACCCAAGTCGGCATCACGGCCGGAATGACTGCGCAGGATCATCACTGGTTCCGCGAGGTTCTAGTGCGCCAGTTCGGCGGCGATCCGTATCTCGACGACTACCAGACCGTTAACTACAATTCCGAAGCCGGAGTTATGGCGGCCGAGTTCTACACGGGTCTGGCGAACGTGCACAAGGTAACCGCATTCGGGTTCATGGACGAGCCTCAGGCCGCGTTCAAGGCCGGGCGAGCGGGCATGCACATTGACGGCTCGTTCCGCATAGGCGCGCTGAACAAGACCCGCGGGCTGAAATGGGGCGTAGCGGAGCTTCCAGCGAATTCGGAAGGTATGAAGTCCAATTATTCGTCATACTGGGTGAATGCGATCACAACCAAGGCCGAGGGCGAAAAATACGATGCCGCGGTCAAGTTCATGCAATACGTAACGTCCGACGAAGCAATGCAAATCTGGCTCGACGTCGTAGGCGAACTGCCGGCCAAGCCGTCCGTCGGCCTAACCGAGGCGAATTCGAACGACGCGGTGTTCGGACCGTTCATCCGCGGTCTCGCATACGCGAATACGACCAAGTTCGCCAATGAGAGCGCGCAGCGCCAGATTCTCATCGACATGGTCCAGCGCATTGATCTTGAAGGCCAGTCGGCCGCCGACAGTATCGCCGTCGCCGCGGAAGCCGAGCAGACGCTTCTCGACGAGTACTACAATTAATTAGCGGGGAGCCCCGAACCGGTTTCGGGGCTCCGCCTCCGAATTCGCGCGGCCGGCAGCCGGTCCGGAACCGCGCGACGCGAAAAAAATGTATCGCAGCCTCTCGGTTCGCCATAAGCATATCGTTTGGGCCTGGGCGTTTCTGGCGATCCCGGTCGCCTTCTACGTCGTAATCCGGTTCTATCCCACGGCAAACGCGATGCTGATCTCCTTTCAGGACTGGAACCTGCTCGGGGACAGGACCTGGACGGGCTGGAAGAACTACGAAAAGCTTTGGAGCGACCCGGTATTCTGGAAGGTGTTCAGGAACACGTTCGTCTACCTTCTGATCGGAACGCCGGTCAGTCTGGTTGTAGCGTTCGCCATCGCCTACCACCTCGACAAGCTGCGATTTATGCATGGATTCCTGAGGATGCTGTACTTCCTCCCGTTCATGACGTCGGCGGTGGCGATGGCCTGGGTCTGGCGATGGTTCTACCAGCCGGTGCCCATAGGCCTCATCAACAACTTTCTGTCCACGCTGGGCATTCCGCAGGTGGAGTTTCTGCGCTCAACCACGCTCGCCCTGCCGTCCATTCTCGCGCCGGCGGTCTGGGCGGGGCTCGGATTTCAAGTCATTATCTTCATGGCCGGCTTGCGCGCCATACCCGGCAGCTACTACGAGGCCGCGCGAATCGACGGCGTGTCGGCATGGACCATTCTCTGGGAGATTACGATTCCGCTTCTAAAGCCGACTATCGTCTTCATCGTGGTCTTCTCCTCCATCGGGTTCCTGCGGATATTCGACCATGTGTTCAACATGACCACCGGCGATCCGGGCGGGCCGCTAAACTCGACGAAGCCGCTCGTCCTGATGATCTACCAAACCGCGTTTACGGACTACAGCATGGGCTACGCGGCGGCGCAAACGGTGGTTCTGTTCCTAATTCTTCTTATCGTCAGCCTGGTTCAGCTGCGCATCCTTCGGGACAGGTAGCGCGATGGCCGTCGCCGACACCGAATTCCGGGCCGCGTCCGAAACTCTGCTGGCCCCGCGGGCGCCGCGCAGGAAGGCGAACGCGGGACAGATCGCGCGCTGGCTATTGCTATTCGCGGGCGGGATCCTGATGGTCGCGCCAATCGCCTACATGATCTCGACATCTCTCAAATGGCCGCACGAGATCTACGATCTCGCTCTGATTCCGGATGAGCCGCACCTGGAGAACTACGTTTACGTGCTTGAGGACGGCAGGTTCTACGGCTGGTTCATCAACTCGATAATCATCGCGACGATTACAACCGTCAGCAACGTTATTTTCGACAGCCTGGTCGGCTACACGCTGTGCAAGTTCCGATTTCCGGGACGCTACATCGTCTTTATCGCGATTCTCTCCACCCTGATGATCCCTACCGAAATGCTAGTCATTCCATGGTACCTGATGTCCCAGTCCCTAGGCTGGCTCGACAGCTATTGGGGCATCATGTTTCCCGGGCTTATGACGGCCTTTGGAACGTTTCTCATGAAGCAGTTCTTCGAAACCGTTCCCGACGATTTTATCGAGGCGGCGCGAATAGACGGGCTGAACGAATTGCAGATCTGGTGGACCGTGGCGATGCCGCTGGTAAGGCCGGCTCTCGCCGCATTGGCCATCTTCGTGTTTCTAGGCAACTGGACGGCCTTCATCTGGCCATTGATCGTGACCAATTCGGTTGAGATGTATACGCTGCCCGTGGGGCTGTCGAGCTTCGGAGACGAAGCCGACGTGCAATGGGAACTGATTATGACCGGCGCGGCGATCTCCACCATTCCGACCCTGGTCGTGTTCCTGATCTTTCAGCGATTCATTATCCGCGGCGTCGTCATGGCGGGCCTCAAGGGATGAGCGGCGCCTCGGCGTTTCCGGATCCGACCTATCGGGAAACCGTGCTCGCTCCGCTCTTCGAAGCCGCGAAGACGCACTACGCCGAGCACTTCGGAGCGATAAACAAGGCGCACCTGGTGATGCTGTGCGAAACCGGCATACTTTCACAAGACCGGGGGCGGAAAATTGCCGGGGCCCTGCGGGACCTCGATCGCGAATTCGACGCCGGTTCGCTAGCCTACACGGGCGAATTCGAGGATTTTTTCTTCCAGTTCGAATCCGAACTCGTGCAGCGGCTGGGCGATCTCGGCGGAATGCTTCACATTGCGCGCTCGCGAAACGACATGGACCACACCATGTTTCGGCTGGCGCTGCGCGAACGGGCGGAACGGCTGATGGCGCAGCTGATCGATCTGGCCGCCGAGTTCGTCGCAAAGGCCCGCGGCGAGCGCGACACGGTCATCGTCGCCTATACGCACGGGCAGCCCGCGCAGCCGACGACGTTCGGTCACTATCTTTCGGCCGCCGTCGAAACAATTCTCCGCGATGCGGAGCGCATTGAATCCGCTATCGCCATACTGGACAAATGCCCCATGGGCGCGGCGGCTATCACGACTTCGGGTTTTCCGATCGACAGGCGAAGGACCTCGCAATTGCTGGGCTTTCCGGAACCGGTTTTGAATTCCTACGGATGCATTGCGTCGGTCGACTACATCACGGGCCTCTATTCGGCGATCAAGCTTGTGTTTCTGCACCTCGGCCGGGTGATTCAGGATCTGGCCCAATGGTCCGCTTTCGAGGTCGGGCAGCTCCGCATCCCCGACAGCCTCGTGCAGATCTCTTCGATCATGCCCCAGAAGAGGAATCCGGTTTCGATCGAGCACATGCGACTGCTGTCCAGCCTAGCGATCGGCTATTGCGACACGACCGTGAACGCAATGCACAACACGCCCTTCGCCGACATGAACGATAGCGAAACCGAAGTTCAGCTAACCGGCTACAAGGCTTTCGAATGCGGCGGACGCGCGCTTTCGCTGTTGTCGGCGTGCGTGTCGGCGTGTTCGATCGATTCCGAAAGGGTCGCGGCAAACGGAGACGCCGCCTGCATAACGATCACTGAACTTGCCGACACCCTCGTGCGCGAGGAGGGGCTTTACTTCCGCCAAGCGCACGAAATCGCTTCCGAGACGGCGCGCGGGGTTATTGAAAACGGCGAGAGGCTGCGGAACGGGTTCAATGGCTTTCGCGAAGCTTTCGAGGCGCGAACGGGAAGGCGGACGAGACTCGCGGAACGCGAATTCGCGGAGGCTATCGGGCCCGAGGCCTTCATTTCGCGGCGCGATCGGTTGGGCGGGCCGGCGCGACCGGCTCTGGACAGCGCGATTGCGGAGTATGAACGGGGCGTTAGGGGATTTCGCCGCGGGCACGCGATGCGCGCCGCGACTCGTCGAAAAGCGTCGGCTTCGCTGGAAGCCGCCTTCGAAGCCCTGCTGGAAGGATAGCGCATGGCTAGTCTCGCTCTTCGAAATCTTGTGAAATCCTTCGACAGGACGGAGGTCCTTCACGGGATCAGTCTCGATGTGAAGGACGGCGAATTCGTGGTTCTTGTAGGACCGTCGGGCTGCGGCAAGTCGACGACCCTTCGCCTCATTGCCGGGCTGGAGGAGTTGACGGCCGGCGAGATTGAAATCGAAGGCAGGGTCGTTAACAACCTCGAGCCGAAAGATCGCAACATCGCGATGGTGTTCCAGAACTACGCGATCTACCCGCACATGTCGGTTCGGAAGAACATCGGATTTGGATTGCGCACCTCGAAGTTGTCCAGAGCGGAGAAGGAAGCTCGGCTGCTGGAAGTCTCCGGCATCCTGGATATGAACGACCTTCTCGACCGAAAGCCGTCGCAGCTTTCGGGCGGGCAGCGCCAGAGGGTCGCCATCGGACGGGCGATGGTGCGCGATCCGGCGGTGTTCCTCTTCGACGAGCCGCTGTCGAACCTCGATGCGCAGCTGCGCACGCAGATGAGGCTTGAGATCAAAAAGCTTCATCAGCGCGTCGGCAACACGATAATTTTCGTAACGCACGATCAGATCGAAGCCATGACCATGGCGGACCGGATCGTCATTATGAAAGACGGCCGCATCCAGCAGGTCGGCACGCCGTCCGAAGTCTATCACGAGCCCGCGAACATCTTCGTGGCGCAGTTCATCGGGGCGCCTTCCATGAATCTGCTTTCGGGAACCGCGGATGGCGGGGCGGTCCGGATTGGCGCCGGCGGCGGAATCGAGCTCGGCGTCGCTATCGAGGACGGGCGGCCGGTGAAGGTCGGCGTAAGGCCCGACGATTTGCGCCCGGACGGAGGAGCGGAGACGCTCGTCGAGGGGGAAGTCACCGTGCGCGAGCCGCTCGGCCCGGAAACGCTGGTTCATGTCGGCACCGAGCATGGCGAGGTCATCGCCAAGGCCGACGGGAGGACTCCGCCTGAAGTCGGCGAGCGCGTCAAGCTGAGCGCGCGGCGCGAAGCCATACATATCTTCGACGCGAAAACGGGGAATGTTCTTTGCTGAAAATCCGGCGCGCCGGGGGCTTCAGCATGCGCCGGGGACCGGAACGGGCCTTCCGGATGCCATGGCCCTGGTTCCTGTCGGAACAGCGGGCCTAGCGCTTCGCGGCGTAGTAGTCGACGCGCCGCTCCAGATATGCAAGGAATTCCGATATCGAAAAGGCGAGAGCAAACAATACCAGCAGGACCGCCCAGAAGTGCGACATTAGAAAATTCGCCGAATATAGTTCGAACAATGCGCCGAATCCCACGATAGAGATCAGAAGCTGGCCAATGATTACGCCCTTGACGGCCCGGATAACGCCGATCCTTACGCCGCCGAGAATTTCGGGCAGCGCCGCCCAGAAATAAATTTTGGTAAATGCCGCCCAGGGCGAGGCGCCGAAGCTCAAGGCCATTTCAATCAGCGAGCGGTTGATTTGCATTACCCCGGCGCGCGCGTTCAGAATAATGATCCAGATCGCGAAGAGAGAAGTAGTAATGATTATCGACTTCAATCCGAAGCCGAATAGCACCATTAGCACCGGCACCAGGGCCGTTAGCGGCGCGCTCAGAAAAATATTCACCCATGGCAGCAGCAATTCGTCGATGAGCCGGTTCTTGCCCATGAGGATGCCGACGGGAATGCCGATCGCGATCGCGAAGAATACGCCGGCGAGGAACGCGCGCGCGGTTTCGGACAGCGCTTTCAGAAAGGCCGGCGTTCCGATGATTTCGTAAAGGGTTGCAACAACCGCCGAAAGCGGCGGTAGAAAAAACGAAATCCCGAATTGGCCGACCGCTTCCCAAAGAAGCCCCCACAAAATAAGGGACGACATTCCCGGAAGGCGTATTCCCAAAACGTTCATCGCCTACTCCACGTAGTTTCTTAGCGACGCCCATATCTGGTCCACGATATCCAGGTATTCGGGGTCGCGGCGGATGTCCGCGACATCCTTGGCGCGAAGGCCGCTAGGCCGGATGACATCGGAAACGCGGCTTGGCCGAGGCAATAAAATCGCGATCTGGTCCGACACGTAGACCGCTTCCTCGATGGAATGGGTTACGAACAGGAAAGTCTTGTTCTCCTCCGCGACAAGTCCGAGCAGATCTTCCTGAAACTTTCGGCGAGTCTGCTCGTCAACCGCCGAAAACGGCTCGTCCATCAGGAGAACCTGGCTGTCCACCGCAAGCGCCCGGGCAAGCCCGACTCGCTGCCGCATGCCTCCGGACAATTCGTGGGGAAAGTTGTTTTCGAATCCCGCGAGGCCGACATTCCGAATGTACTTCTCGGCGATTCCTTCCCGTTCAGTTCTTCCGACCCCTCGAAGCTCGAGTCCGAACGCCACGTTGCGAAGCACGCTTGCCCATGGAAGGAGGGCGAAGTCCTGGAATACGAAGGCGCGGTCCGGTCCCGGACCGGTGACGGGAGCTCCATTTACCTGCACTTCGCCGGAAGTCGGCTCCAGCAGCCCCGCGATAATTTTCAGGAGCGTTGTCTTTCCGCAGCCCGATGGTCCCAGAAGCGATGTCAGCTGGCCCCTCGGAAATTCGAGAGTCAGGTTTCTAAGCGCTTCGACATGGCCGTACGTCTTCGAAATCCTTCGGGCCGACACGGCCGGCTCCGGCACGCCGCCGGCTTCAGTCCGATGCATATCCACGTACGTTTCCTTCAAAGAGCCAGCGCTCGATCCTTTCCAGGAGGTTCAAGAAAAGAACCGCTAGTACGATGATCGAGAATATGGCGGCGTACATGCTCGGATAATCGGCGATTGAACGGCTATAGGTGATGATGTCGCCGACCCCGGTCGGCGTAATCTTCAACTCCGACAGGATCGCGCCTATGAACCCGGCGGAGGTTCCCAGCCTAAGGCCGGAAAAAATGATCGGCGAAGCTGATGGAATGATTACCTTGAGAACAATGTCCCTTTCGTTTCCCAGAAACGAACGCCCCATCTCCTTGAGATTCGTTGGCGCGTTGCGCACGCCCCCCGCCGTATTCAGGACTATTACAGGCATGGCCATGATGCACACCACGAATATTTTCGATGTCAGCCCGATTCCGTATACCATGACCAAAAGCGGAATCAGGGCGGCGAGAGGCGCGGCCTGCATGACGATGAATATCGGCAGCACCAGCCAGTCGAACCAGGAACTCAGGCCGATCCACAATCCTATGCCGATTCCTAGAAACGCGGAAATAATCAATCCGATCACAAGCGGTCGCAGCGTGTCCGAGTAGGCCTCGAAGAGCGAGCCGTCGCCCACCATGTTCGCAAGCGCAAGCATGGATTCGAAAAAGGTCGGGAATCCAAAGCTAACGGGGATTCGTCCGGCGATTTCCCAAGCGCCGAATACGACTGCGGCGGACAGCAGCTTCAGGAGCAGCGATCTATTCATTAGGAGCAGCGATCTGTTCATTTCTCAGCTCGATCGAACATGGCGGCGCCCCGAAGGGCGCCGCCAGGAATGTCCTAGTTCATCGCGGCGTCGAGCGGCGCCATGTACCAGAAGTCTTCAACCTTTAGCGTCGACATGTCGCCTTGGAGCTGGCCGGCGTTGCTGTACCATTCCAAGTCGGCCATGGCAGCCTTGCGGCCGCCGCCGTTCGCGTCGTAAAGCCCGCCTTCGACCGCTTCGGCATAGAAATTGTCGAGACTGTCAAGAATTTCCTTGGGCAGCTGGCCGATTGGCCCGTCCGGGTTGGTTTCGCGCTTGATAGCCATCGGATCGGCGTTCATTTCCTGCCAGACGCTGAGAAGCGCATTGACGAATATCTGCACTTGCTCCTCGTTCGCCTTGATCCAGTCGAGATTGGCGAACAGCGCTTCGTCGGATGCCTCGACGTCAAACATAGGAAGGACGTTGAATTTGTCCGCATGCTGGCGCATGACCTTGTTCTTGTTGGACAGGTCGATAATCGTCGCGTCGGCTTGACCCGCGACGAGCGCGACGACGCGATTGGCCGAGCCGGGCACGTACGAGCGTTCGCCGAACGTGATGCCGGCCTTGTCCTCGATTACGTTTGCGATCGAATCCGTTCCGCCTCCGCGCGAATGGAGCAGGATCGGCTCGCCGTCCAAGTCCTCGAGCTTGCTGTACTTCTTGGTTGTAACCGGGAAGAATTTCAGCTTCGACAGCTGGAAAATAATCCGAACCGGAGCCTTGGACCTTTGCATGGCCGCATACGGCGTTCCGAAGCCGATATCCATTTGACCGCTTAGAACGGCCTGAATAGCCAGTTCCTCATCCGAGAAAGCCGTCCATTCATAGTCCAGCCCGTTTGCCTTGGCCCTGTCAAGAGCCACGAAAAACGCCGCTAGCTCGTCCGACGGGGTTTCAGCGAGCGCAATGCGAATTGTATCCGCCTGCGCGACTGCCGCGGACAGGCCGACGGCGAGCGGCAAAGCGGCGGCCATCGCTATAATTCTTTTGACTAGTTTAACCATTCTTGGTTTCTCCTTTTCCTGGTTCGAAATTAGGCAATAAATTCGGCTGTACTTTCAATCGACCTGTCGCCCGGCGATTCGCGTCGGCATCACGCTTCGCCGAACAAGCGGTTCGAGACCGAGCTCAAATGATCCCTCATCGCCAGAAAGGCCGAATCGGGAGTTCGCGCCACGATCGCCGCAACGATTCTGTCGTGCTCCGAGAAGCTGGCGTGGTCGGCCGGGGGCTCGCGCGTGCTCCGAACCACAGCGCTCCATGCGATCGCCCGGCGGACCTGATTGAGCCTGTCGAAAAGCGAAAGCAAAAGATCGTTTCCGGTTGCTTCGGCGACAGACCGATGGAAAAGGTCGTCGCAGGCTTCGTATTCTTCCCATGATCCGGCCTGTTCCGCCCGGCGCTTGTACATCTGAATTTCCGAAAGGGCCGACATCGAGGAATTTATGGAGGCTTCTCTCGCTAGCGCAGGTTCCAGCGCTAGCCGCGCTCTCATCATTTGCGCCGGAGACACTCGATTGCAAAGCTTTGCCAAGCCATCGACTCCGTCCATTGCAAGAAAGGTGCCTTTGCCTACATGCCGCCAAATCTTGCCTTCGCGCTCAAGTTCATCGAGAGCGCGCCTTAGCTTGCTGCGCGTAATTCCGAGGCTTGAAGTCAACTCTCGTTCAGGCGGCAGTCGATCCCCCGGGCTGTATCTGCCTGCGACGATGTGCGCCTCCAGGGCTGCCAGCGCGTCGACCTCTTCCGGCGTTTCGAGCGATTCAAGCATTTCTTGAATCCTGTATTGGTTGACCAATATGCCTCATTGGTCTATCATATCGGTAGTCAACCGGTTTGGCAAGGTTGGTTTTGAAATATTCGAGTTTTCGGCAGGACCCCAAAATCGACCCTGCAGCTTGAACCAGATAAGATGCGAATTGGAAGGTACGCTTGCATGAATAGGTTTGCAATTGAACAGCCCCCCGTTGTCGCGATTCCCGTGGATGGATCCGAGGCTCCGTATCCAGTGCGCAGAGTCTACTGCATCGGCAGAAACTATGCGGCGCATGCTATTGAAATGGGGCACGACCCGAATCGGGAGCAGCCGTTCTTTTTTCAGAAAAATCCCGACAATTTGGATCCTAGCGGGGAATTCCCCTATCCGCCGCATTCCTCCGAAGTCCACCACGAGGCTGAATTGGCAGTCATGCTGAAGTCGGGCGGGTCGAACATATCCATCGAGCAGGCGCTCGACCATGTCTTCGGCTATGCGATTTCATTGGACATGACTAGGCGCGATCTGCAGGCCGAGCAAAAAAAACTCGGCAGGCCCTGGGAAATCGGCAAGGCATTCGAACGCTCGGCTCCGGTAGGCCCGGTGCACCCGGCAACGAGGGTAGGGCATTTGCCCGAGGGCCGCATTAGTTTGAAAGTGAACGGCGATCTTCGGCAGGACGGCAATCTCAATCAAATGATTTGGAAAGTGCCCGAAATCATCGCGTACTTGTCGGAATATTTTAAACTAGGCGCGGGAGACGTCATCCTATCCGGAACGCCCGCCGGAGTTTCCGAAGTCAAGCGAGGCGATCGATTGAAAGCCGAAATCGAGGGGCTCGGCGCTATAAGCGTAAATGTCGTTTAAACGAATAATCGCCGCTGACCCGTAGCCCGAATACCCAGCCGCCGCATCCCATGTGACAAGCCAATTTCCAGTTTTCACAGGACTGCGCGCCAATGGCCTTCGGTTAAGGAATCAAGCTATTCGGATAAGAAAAGCCCCTGTTCCGGGTTGAGAGCCGGAGCCAGGGGCTGGTTTTGGGGGCGCCGGTTTAGGCGCGTGATCCATTCGTTCATTTCGATCTCGGCTTCATGGATTTGCGCGGGCGCGAGCGTCCCGGCCGCTCGCGCCGCATGCTCCGGGATATTCCGGCGACCATGTGCGCCAGGCCCGCGACCAGGAAGTTCCGCTGCATCAGGAACATGGTCTCGACCTGCCGGCCGATCTCCCAGAGGGCGTTTTGGAAGTTGGCCTGCAGCGGCGGCGCATCCCGCCTGCACGCTCGATGCCGGACGCGCCCGCGCGCACGGTCGTCCACATGGACAAGATCGAGGTTCCGGCCGTTCACATGCCCAAGCCGAACCACCGGAGGCAGCGCGGCCCGCCCGACCCGAACCAGACGATCGCGAGCTTCGCGGTCAACACGGTCCGCCTCGCCGGATTCATCCCCAGGAAGAGGCAGCCGCTACCGTGAACCAAAAAACTCTGGGAGGGCTACATGCTGCTATCATTGTTCGTCGAAGATTTCAGAGCTTGGCGAGATTACGGCATGATCAGAGTTAACTGTGTACGGATGAAAGGCCCGGCGCTGCCGAATGGTTCAGCATCTTCTTCACCGTCCGCCGGTCGACCCCGAACCGGCGCCCTCGGAATGGCTCAGACCCTCCTCGACAACCGCAAGCCGAACCGCTGCATAAAGCTCCACGCCATACATCTCTCGCCCCATGCCGATCCCGACAGCGGACTACAGGTAATGCAATCTTGCACCACGGCAGCCGGACCGACCGGGTGCTTCCTGTGGAGCATTATTCCGCCGCCGTTAACATACGATTTTGCATCGTCCTAACGGGCACGACTGTTGAGGCGGTGATCCAATTGCTGCTAATTTTCTGTAACTAGTCACGTTCTCAGGGCGATCCCACGCTGAATCCGTTTAATTTTTCTTGACATCGGGCATCCCCGCGTTGCAAGCGCGCCCGCGTGCGCGCGCGAGCCCGTTCGCGGGATCGTCGGCGGTTTTCTCTGGCGTTCCCGCCCAACATGTGCGATGCTCGCGGCATGTCGATTCGCAAACGCATGCAGGCGTGCCCGGTTCACAGGGCGCCTCCCGAAGGGTTCGCGCTGTCCGAGGTCGAGGTCCGCCTGGCGAAGCCGGAGGAGCGCCCGCTCTGGGACGCCCTGATGGACCAACACCACTATCTCGGCTTTCGCCGGCTTGCGGGCCGCGGCCTGCGCTACGTCGCGACCTTCGGGGACCGGTGGCTGGGCCTTGCCGCGTGGCAGAACGGCGCCTTCAAGTGCAGGCCGCGCGACCGCTGGTGCGGCTGGAAGCCGGAACAGCAGTTCGGGCGGCTTGCGATGATCGCAAACAACACTCGGTTCCTGGTGCTCTCGGAGCCCGGCGTGTTCCCGAACCTCGCCTCCCGCTTCCTTGCGGGGATGACCCGCCGGCTCGCCGACGACTGGCTGGAAGCGCACGGCCACGGGGTTCTCCTGGCCGAGACGTTCTGCGATCCGGAGTTCTTTCCGGGCACCATGTACAGGGCGGCGGGCTGGACGGGGCTGGGCAAGACCAGGGGGTTCGCCCGTTCCAACGGGCGGTACACCGACCCCCACGGCAAGCCGAAGGAGATCTTCGTCACGCCGCTGAGGCCCGACGCCCGTGAGCTGCTTTCGAACCCGATGCCGCTGCCGCCCGACGTGGTGCCGCCCGCCGGTCCTGAACTGGCGCCCCGGGATCCTGGGGCGATGCTCTCCCTGCATGCAGAGCTGGCGGCGGTTCCGGACTTCCGCCGGGCGCAGGGACGGAAGCATACGGTGGCCTGCGTGCTCGCCATGCATGTCCTCGCCGAACTCGCCAACATGAAGGGCTGCCTCGCCGCCGCGCAGTTCGCGCGGTCGCTGTCCCAGGCGGAGCTGGAGGCCGTCGGCGCATGGACGAACCCGAAGACGGGGCTTCGCGAGCCGGTCTCCAAGTCCACCATCCACCGGGTCGTGCAGTCGGTCGACCCCGAGGCTCTGGAGGATGTGATCGCCCGCTGGTCCCGGCCCCGGCTCCACCTTGCCCGGGCGCTCGCCCCCGACGGCAAGCGCATCCGCGGCGCCAACCGCAACGGCGAGGACCATCACGAGACCGTGGCGCTTGTCGACCATGCCTCCGGCGCACCCTTCGCGCTCCTGAACTTCGGCGAGGAGGGAGGCGAACTGGCGGCCACGCACGACCTCCTGGAGCGCAGCGACATCCGCGGAAAGGTGATCACCGTCGACGCGCTGCACACGACGCGCAAGACCGCGAAGCTGATCACGGAACGCGCGGACTACGTCTTCGCCGTCAAGGGCAACTCTCCGGAGACCTTCGACATCCTCGACAGCATCGACTGGGAGAGGGACGCCCCCGACCGCTTCGAGGAGGATGTCGAAAAGGCCCACGGGCGCCTGGAGCAGCGGTCAATCCGCGTCATGACCCCGCTCAAGGGCGCCGTCAACTACCCCGGCGTCAGTCAGGTCGCCCGCGTCATCCGCTACCGGGAGCCGTTGAAGAAGGATGCCGGCGCAGAGGACGGGAAGGACTACATCGAGACCGCGTATCTCATCACTTCTCTCGATGCCAAGGCCGCGTCGCCGGAGGATCTGCTTCGGCTGAATCGCGGCCATTGGACAGTGGAAAACCTGAATCATCGCCAGAGAGACTGCGTCTTCGGCGAGGACGCCTGCCTGACCCGCA
>MPMP01000046.1 GCA_002238565.1 Albidovulum sp. bin36 | reverse complement strand
CCGACCCGTCAATAGTCCGAAAGCCTGCTACCGGATCAGCGACGAAGCCTTCGGCGTGATCCAGACCTTCGGCACCGAACCCTGGCAACGAGCGCTCGATACCTTCTTGAAGAGTCAGAAGACAATCGTGGCCAAATGGGCCAAGCCTCGCCATATGCAGATGGTTCCGGTTACGCTGGCGCCGGGCAAGAGAATTGCGCTTACCCCCGGTGCCCACAGCGAACTTATCAAACATTTCATTGACGAGTTTGCGGCTCGCTTCGTCCCGGGAGCCGAGGTAATCTATGTTGGAGATACGGGAGACAAAGTCGGATATTTTGAACAACAGCGCCTTGCCGACCTCGGAGTGAATGTCGACAGGCACGGCAAGATGCCCGACGTTGTGCTTTATTTCCGCCGCAAGGACTGGCTGCTTCTCGTCGAATCCGTCACAAGCCACGGACCGGTAAACGCCAAGCGGCACAACGAACTGGCTAAATTGTTCGACGGCGCCGTGCCGGGCCTCGTATATGTGACCGCATTTCCGAACCGCGCCACCATGGGAAAGTTCCTTGGAGATATTTCCTGGGAGACGGAAGTGCGGTGCGCCGATGCGCCGACCCATCTCATCCACTTCAACGGCGAGCGATTTCTTGGACCCTACGAGAGGGTCGAACAGTGAAGCTCAGGAAATTTACTGTCAAGGAATTCAAAAGCATCTGGGGTTCCGGCCCAATCGAGGTCGATGATTCCGTCACCTGCCTGGTCGGCAAGAATGAATCCGGCAAGACCGCATTGCTCACGGCGCTCTACCGGACCAATCCTATCATTCCCGAGGACGGCTGTTTCAACTTGACCTACGACTATCCGAAACGCGAAGTGGAAGACTATCGCTTCGCCGTCGAGAAAGGAGATCGCCAGGAAGCGGTTGTTGTCGATTGCGTTTACGAACTGGAAGCGGAAGACAAAGCCGTCGTTGCCGATACTTTCGGCGAAAATACTCTAAAGAACAATGAACTCCGCCAACTGACTTACTATGTTAAGCGACCGAGCGATTTTCAACTCGTCGTCAACGATCAAGCGGCGCGCGAGCATCTCGCCAGCAATTCCGGCTTTCCGACTCTATTGCAGGACTCCTTGAAAGCCGCCTCCAATTGGGAAGACTTTGCAATTCTGCTTGGCGACTCCGAGCCAAACGACGCCGTCGAAGCATGCAAGGAAGTGGTCGGAAAAATAACCGAGCATGGGTTGGCGCGCTACATCGTCGATTCGCTGTTATGGCCGCGGGCATCCAAGTTTCTGTATTTCGACGAGTACTACCAGATGACAGGGCGGAACAATCCAGGCCTGCGCAAAAGTCTAGTTTTTGCGGATTCCGGAACGGGCGCGAGCATCGCTGCGGTTATCGGAGCTGACCGAAGGGGCTCGGATGAGAGTTTGCGGAAGTTTTCCGGCGAATTGCCGGCTGAGGGCGCAGCAATCCTTCGAGCCGGCACTGCGGCTCAACGGGCTCTGCTTCCAACCCGCCCAGGAGCGCTTCAGGGGCTTTACAATGGCGTCGATCGCGTCCTGCGCTCTGGCCGCGTAGTAGCGATTGGCCGGGGCATGTCTTGAAACCGGCCATCGAAGCGAACGATGGAGATCGCCGCGTTGCTCCGGCAGGCGAGGTTGCGCGGCGCGTGGCGCACATGCGCCCGGCAGCAGTCCTCGTCGCATGTCCAGTCTCGAACGTAGTGATGAAGCGCGGGGAATTGCCAAAATCCCGAGCTTCGGCGCAGCCGTCGACAAGGAGGCTGGCAAGAGCCGCACGGCGGCAGCCTTCATCAATCGGCTGTTCGAGGCGGGCATAGCAACCCGCATGCTGTTCCTCGTCGACCGGATTGCGCCGACAATTATCGCAAGTGCTCCGCGCGGCAAGTCATTGGCTGCAATACCTCTGCTGAATGGCACGGTTTAAGGCGGTCTCCCCTTGCTAGAAAGATAATTCCGAAACCGGCGGTATCGAAGATATTTGAATTCGGCTAGAATGGGAAATGCCTGCCCTCGCTGCTGCCGCTTTCTTGATTTTTTCGGTTGCAATGCAAAATTTTCGGGAAAGAGGAACGGGAAACTTCAAAGGCCATTGCCGTGCTGTAAAGCAACTCAATATTGGCAGGTCCACAGCTTAGTGATTTTGCCCGTTCCTCCGGAACAACTCCAATTAGCCCCTATGATGACCGATGCGCACCCGCTCGGTCATTGCTTCAATCAATTTTCCGGCTGGGTAGTCCTCAATATCGTCCTGCGAGAACCCTGCCGTTAACTGCCTTTCATAGTGCCATTGCAGGAAGTCTTCGTATTCGCTCGGGAACTGCGACGGTCCCGCCAGTTCAAATCCGCCGAGCGAAGCGATCCAGTTGCTCACTTTGCGCACCGCTTGGCCATGTTTGCCCCATGCGCCTCGATATCATTTCCGACAAGGTCGGAGAGAGAGGTTCGGTATCGATATTGTTGCTCTTTCAGTATCAAATTCTTTTTTTGGTTAAGAGGGATGCCTCCAAAGAATCTGCATGCGAAATCCAGGCCGAGTTCAAATGGCATATTCATCCGGCAGTACACGCCGGCTTCGGAAGACTGACACCGAGACAGATCATGGATCGAGTATTCGGAATTGAGGATCGGTTCTTTATAATTTTGAGGCGGGCCTCGCCTAAATCGCTCCGTTCCGTGGCGATCCCGGGTTTTAGCCCAAACCGAATCAGACAAGGCAGGATCGCTTGAAGGATTGGCTCATAATCATCATTAAATTGGCAGTTGGCGAAGACGCTGTTTTCGAAATCTGAAACGCCCGCCAAAACTCAACCCTTTGGCGGGTGTGGATCATTCGCATAAGAATCTCGATCTCGAATTCGGCCGTCGCCATGCATATAGAGTTCGGTACAGTGTTTTCGCGCGATCCTGCGACCCTCCGATATAGCCTCTTTCTGTGTGTTAAAGGTCTTGGCAACTCTGTCCGATCCGGTCCTGCGCACGGCCCACTTCTCATTCCGCGGGACAACATGTTGACCCTTGGTTGTCATCTCCCCACCTATGCGGCGTATCTTCATTCTAAAGAATATAGGCTCGGAATTGACGGGGTACTATCCTTTTTGTTCATTCAGGATTGTTTTCGAGATACTGCACGGGAAGCTACCTTTCTTTTCAGGCGGGCAAGCCGGATTTAATTCCGCCGGCAGCGGGACTGTCGGCCTGATTTCGGGCAATCGGTTTTCCTTGGACGGGTGCGTCCTGTCGGGAAGTGCGTCTTTCGAAGCGCGGCCTAATTTTTTTGGCCAATGCCGGGATGTTCCTTGACATGGGCCGATTCCCCTTTAAAAGAACAAAAATGGAACATGATTTCTCGAAAGCTAAAGCCGGGCTTCTGGCCAGAGAGCGATTCCGGAATCGCCCGGCGTCGCGATTTTTAAGCGGGCTTGCGCTGACAACGGGACGTGCGCACGAATTTTGCGGGCGGGCGCGACGGACGCTGGCCCTCATGGCCATTCGCGGAACGAAAGGCACCGTCTTTTGGATTCGACCGAGCTGGCAGCCCGACTGGCCGAATCCCGACGGCCTTCTTGCCTTCATTGATCCAGGCAGATTGATTTTTGTCGAGCCGTCCAGGGCGGAAGATATACTCTGGTCGACGGAGGAGGTCCTGAGAAGCGGGGCGGTGCCGGTTGTCGTTGCGGACTTGCACGCTCCGCCGGGGCTAACTCCGGTGCGGCGCTTGCATCTGGCGGCTGAAAACGGAGCCAGGCGCGACGGCGCCGCGCCTTTCGCGCTGTTGCTGGTTCCCGGCGGGGGCGGCGCGCAGGGGGTGGAAAGCCGCTGGCAATTTTCGCCGCAGCACGGGGGCGGCCGGACATCCTGGAAGCTGGCGCGGCTAAAGGCGCGCGGCGAGCCGCCAAAGACATGGAATGTCGAAAAGCGGGGGGATCACTACGTGCTTGCGGCGGATGCGCCGGCGCAGCGCAATCTTCAAGGATCACGCCTGCCCGGGCAAGCCTAGCCGGAGCCTAGCCATCGGCGCAGGGCTTTCGAAGGGTCGGAAATTTCTTCGATGGAAGAATAGTAATAGGATTCCCAGTCGGATTCCGGAAGACCGGTGAAAAGCATGAGATTGAGCGGGTAGATTTCGCTGTCCGTGCAGCGGCGGAAATCGTCGCGAAACAGAAATGTCGGCTTGTTCCAGGCTATCGCCATTCCGAGTTCGACCATAACGCCTTCATCGGGGGGACAGCCGTTGACGATCGCGAATATTCCGTCCGAGTTGCGCACGTCGCGCAAATCCGCTTGGCCGATGCTATAGGCCCAGCCGGCAACGGCGCGGTCAATCTGATTATTCCTTTGAAACGGCTCCCAGACTTCAATTCCCAAATCGGCAAGCGCGTCGCTGATTTCCTGAAGCGGCTTTTCTCGCAGCTGAGTCGAGAAGCCGTAGGGATTCGCCAAATACAAAGTCTTGCTCATCGAAAGTTCCCTCCTATGAATTCGAAAGCCCGGCAACAGTACTTTCTGCGGCGAAAGAAATAAACCGCGGCGCCCGGAAACGGAAATGCGGAATTTGCAGCGTTCGGCAAAGTCGTTAAAGGAACCTCCCGAAACGAGACGCGGCCATCCGCAATGCTTCGATCGCGGCCGCCGTTCAATTAAGCGCGCGGGAACCTGGACAATGAAAATTCGAGCTGCCGAAAAATGCGACGCGGCCGCAATCGCCGAAATCTGGAACCCGGTCATCAGAGCTACGGAAGCGACGTTCAACAGCGTGGAAAAATCGGAAGGCGAACTGCGCGAATTAATTGTCCGCAAGCAGGAATCCGGACTGCCCGTAATCGTCGCCTGCGCGCCCGAAGTCGCGGGATTCGCTCTGTGCGGGCAGTTCCGAGGCGGAATCGGATACGCTCGCACGATGGAGCATACGATCATGGTCGATCCGAGCGCCCGAGGAAGGGGGATAGGACGAAAATTGATGGCTGTCCTTGAAAGGAATGCCAGGCTCCGCAACGTCCACAGCCTGATCGCAGGCGTGTCGTCGGCGAATTCCAGCGGCGTGGAATTCCACCGGTCGATCGGATACAAGGAAATCGCCCAATTGCCCGAGGTGGGATTTAAGTTCGGCAATTGGTATGATTTGGTATTGCTTCAGAAATTTCTATAGGAATAGTCCGGGAGACTGGGTCGCGAGCACAATGGAACTTTGGACGAAAATTTCTGAGGTCCTCCTGCGCATGGCGAGACGAGGGGAGCGCCTCGGCGCAATCTTCAATAGTCACCACCCGCCCGAGCGAACCGTTGCGTTCACGATCGCGGTGATTGCCCTGGGCGCGAAGCTCGCAAAGGCCGACGGACGGGTTACGCGGGATGAAGTGAGAGCATTCAGAGCGATCTTCAAAATCCCCGCGCATGCGGAAAAAAATGCCGCAAGGCTTTTCGATTTGGCGAGGGAGGACGTTGCCGGCTACGAATTCTATGCGCGCCGAATCGCCAGAATGTTCAGGCGGGACAACGCGATCCTATCGAATTTACTGGAAGCTCTCTTCCAGATCGCGGTTGCCGACGGAGGCTACGACCCTGCCGAGGACGCTTTCCTCAGGCGCGTTAGCGAAATCTTCGGTCTTCCCGAATCCTGCTTCCGGAAAATTCGCTCGCGCTTTGCGCTATCGGATGAATTCGACCCCTATGAAGTGCTGGGCGCGCATAGGGGCGACAGCATCGAATCGATCAAGAAAAAATGGCGTAAACTGGTAATGGCCAATCATCCCGACAAATTCGTGGGTTCGGGATTGCCGGAGGAAGCGAGGCGTATGGCGGAAGTTCGCCTTGCGACCATTAACAGGGCGCACGACCTGATCAGGGACGGCGCGGTATCCTGAAGAATTCTGCCTGCAATCGGTCCGCCGCCGCGGTCGAGGGCGAACGCGTCCGAAATCCCGCGGCCGGATCAGGAGAGGTATTTTATTCTGCGACTGCCTTCGGCTTGATAGTGGAATGGAATTTTTTCCGGCGGCAAGCCGTTTTCGATCGCGGCTTCCGCGGCATTCAGCACGAGACAGGAAATAAACGGCATATCAAGCTCCCGGGTTTCGGAAATTCGAGCCCAGCGAAGATTCTCCAGTTCATCCGTTTTGGCGATTAATTCGTCCGTAGTTCCCGCGATCGGCAAGTCCTCCGCGCGGCCGAGAAAAAATCTGGCGTCGAATCTTCGGATGCGGCCCGGAGGCGTGATAGCTCGAAAAAAGAAATGGAGACCCTTGGCGCTCGGCTGCAAGCCGTCGGACATGAACCCGCGCCACGCGCCGCCCGCGAAATCGCTTGCGGGTTTCGATTTGATCGGCACGGCTAGGCGAATGCCGGTTTCTTCCCAGACTTCCCGAATCGCGGCCGAAAAGAACGCTTCGGCGTTGTCCGCATCCGTTTCCAGCAGCAGCCTTCGGCGCGAAACTTCGCAAATCGGCCCCGACGGCATCACTTCGCAATCGCAATCGTCGATCGCGCCTCCCGGAAAAACGAACTTCCGAGGCATAAAGACGGCATCGCGCCCTCGCTGGCCCACGAGAACTTTCGGATCGTTCAGGTGATCCCGGATCAGTACTACGCTTGCAGCATCTCGAATTTCGATTTCGTTCACTTGGAAGTCCAAGCCTTTTCGAACCTAGTAGTCAATGCACTATATGATCGGGAGAGGATTCGAAACATCCGGCCGGTCGGCCGGCAGGTAAATCGCTCTTGCCGTTTGCGCCGGCAATTCGATTGCCTATGCCGCGCTCTTGGAGATTCCGCTGAATTGAGCAATAAGCCGCGCATGGAAAATTCAGATTCACGCCCGAATTCGCTTCGACCCGCGGGCTCCGTCTTGATCGAATTGCTTGCCGACCAGGGAGTAGACCTCATTTTCGGCGTGCCTGGCGAGAGCTACTTGGCCGCAATGGACGGCATGTACGAGCATCGCCGAAGAGTTCGCACGATTATGACTCGGAACGAAGGCGGAGCATCCTTTATGGCCGCCGCATACGGAAGATTGACGGGCAGGCCCGGAATTTGCTTTGTAACGCGGGGACCCGGCGCTTCGAACGCCTGCATCGGCGTGCATTCCGCAATGCAGGATTCAACGCCGATGATCTTGTTCATCGGGCAGGTTGAACGAGAATCGGAGGGCCGCGAGGCATTTCAGGAGATCGACTACGGAAGGTTCATGGGCGGCATCGCGAAGCATTCCTTCGAAATTCGAGATCCCGACAGGGTTGCGGAAATCGTCGCCAGAGCGTTTCACCTTGCGATGTCGGGCAGGCCCGGACCGGTTGCGATATCCTTGCCCGAAGACATGCTGACGGAGCGAACTCGCTCGATCGAGCTGCCGCGGATCGAACCTGTCGAGCCGGAATGCGGGACCAAGACCGCTGACAAAATCCTCGGCATGCTCAATTCCGCGCGGCGGCCTCTTATCCTGGCGGGAAGCTGCGGATGGCGCGAGGAAGGCTGCGACGCTCTTATTCGATTCGCGGAGCAGAACGAACTGCCGGTCGTTGTAACATTCAGGGGACAAGACCTGTTCGACAACAATAGCCCCTGCTACGCGGGCGATGCGGGCGTCGGCATGGCTTCGTACGTCAAGGGCATCATAGCGAGCGCCGATGTTGTGCTGGCGGCCGGAACGCGATTCAGCGAGCCTACAACGGACGGCTATAGACTTTTCGATATTCCCTGCCCGAAGCAGTCGGTTGTCCACGCGCATCCCAGCGATTTGGAATTGGGAAAGATATTCATACCCGATATGGCCGTGCATTCCGGCGTCAATTCCTTGTTTTCGGCTCTTGAAGGCAACATTCTGGCCGGCAGGGAAAATTGGCGCGCCTGGACGCAGGCATCCCGAGCCAAATACCTCGATTATATCGATTGCCCGCCGACGCCCGGGCGCTTCGATATGGGCGCGGCGCTGAGGGAGCTAATGAAGCAGCTCCCGCCAGACGCGATTTTGACCAGCGGCGCCGGAAATTTTGCAATCTGGCCCAGCCGGTTTTTCGTCCACGGGCCCGAATCGCGACTTCTTGGGCCGCAAAGCGGATCTATGGGCTACGGCGTGCCGGCGGCGATTGCAGCCAAGCTGGCGATGCCGGAGCGAACCGTCGTGTGCTTCTCGGGAGACGGCGATTTTCAAATGACCGGTCAGGAGCTGTCGACCGCGGCGCAATACGGAGCTCGCCCCATTTTCCTTGTCGGAAACAATGGCACCTACGGCACGATTCGCATGCACCAGGAGCGATTCTACCCCGATCGAGTACATGGCACCGATCTGGAAAACCCGGATTTCGCAGGCTGGGCCCGATCATGCGGATTCTATGCTGAAACCGTCAAGCGCACCGAAGAGTTTGCCAATGCGTTCAAAAGGGCCATGAAATCGAATAGCGGAGCGCTATTGGAGCTAAAGCTGGATTCGGAGTTGATTGCGCCAAAAGTAACGATTTCCCAGCTGCGAGCCGAAGCCGGCGGCGAAATATAGTGCCGCTGAAATATAACTTGAATTCGCGGCTAAGCCCGTTCGCCCGGGCGGTTCGATCGCTCGCGACGATCAATAGCCTTCAATTATTGCCGAAACCGCGTCGATCGCCGATTCCGACGCTTGGGGCGACAGCCCGGTGAGTGCGGATTAAATTTCTTGTAGACGACGAATTTGCGGTTCGATTCCACAAGCTGAACAACCGAATTCCGAACTTTTTGCAGTAGCGAGAGGCGGCTTGATCTCGAAATTGATCGGCAATCGGTATCGGAAATGCCGAGCGCCAAGGTCTTCAAGAAATCTGAGCCGCACCCCGCTCGAGGTCACCGAATTTTGATTAGCCAGATCGAAAATAATCTGCTTTGTAAACTTGATTGCTGAAAAAACTGGGGGGATCATGATCATGCAGATTGGAAAAACTCTTTCGTTTGGTGTTTTGGTGTCCGCCTTGATTTTTGCAACATTTCCGATTCACTTGTCGACGGCCGATGAATCGCTACTTCTGGACCCGAGTTGCGATTCGAACCTTTTGACACATCCAGGGGATTTCCCTTCGCATCCGATCGGCCACGAGCGCGAGAACGAAACGTTGCTAGACGAACTAAAGCGAACAGGAAATGAAGCTAACTTCCATTATGATATTTCCTACTTTTCGATTCTTCAGTTGAAGGATTGCGTAAACTACCTCGCCATGGACGCTGAGCACCGCAACATTCAGCTCGAAGACGTTCAAGCCAAGCTGATGGAAATTTTGAAGAAACTGGATCGCATACAGGCTGTTCTCGGGCGAAGTTCCTAAGCGTCCGGTTTCTTGCGACGCGCTTGCAATCCTTGCGCAACGGACTAAGCCAGATGTTCTTGCGCGTCTGCACGCACTCTTTCCTTGCGTAGTTTCGGCCACGGCCGTTGTCCGCGTCGGCATGAACCAGGGCGGCCGCCTTACAGACAGTGCCGCCAATACTGCCGACAGCGACAAAGAGAGTTAAACAATAGGTGAAGAGAGTACGGATCATATCTTGGATCACGTTGCCGTTCACTACTGTAAAGTCCGGGATCCAGTTGTTCAGCCTGCGGCATCGAAACGGCATCAAGTCATCTGCATGAAATTCGATCCGCCCTCCGCCCGGTCCTAAAAACAGCAAGGATTGCGTTTAAAAGGAATGCTTGCGTTCGAAGCGGTCGGTAAATTCCGAAAGCAATTGCAGCTTCGAATAATTGGAGCCTTCGGCATGTCCAAAAGCGAATCTATTGCCCAGGCCAATTATTGGGCAGGCGGCTCGCCGGAGTTATGTGGCTTCTGCAAGAAGGCTCGCAACCGTTTTTTCGTTCTTGCCGAGAGCGCTAGCGATTTCCGTCGGGCTGTATCCTCGTTTAACGAGCTCGAGCACTACGGCGGCGTGCGTTCTCAACCGGTCGTAGAGCTCCGTGACATTTTCGTTCATAAGTATCGGATTCTTGCCCTTGCGAGCGAGGTCGATCGCAATTTCCGCGTATTCGGGAAGCACTGCCGGTCGCGGAAAGAGCTCGCTCATCGGCAAAGACTTTCCGTTGACCTGAACAATGCGGACATGCTCGCGGCCCATCAGTCGCGGGCGAACAACGCCGCACGAATGGGAAATGATCTGAACTTCCTTGATGATCCGGGTGCAGTAATTCGCACACTTGACCGCCTTGTCGGCCGGGTTTAATCCCTTCTGCAAACGCGGATTATGCGTCGTGATGCCAGTCGGGCATGTATTTCTATTGCATTTCAGCGACTGTATGCAGCCCAGCGAAAAAAGAAATCCCCTCGCCGAAGATACGAAATCGGCCCCTGATGCCAGCGCCCAGCCGACTTCGGACGGAGTAATGAGCTTTCCGGACGCTATCAGCCTGATTCGATCGCGCAAAGCGAATCTGTGAAGCACGTCCGATGCGAGCGGAAGAGATTCCTTGATCGGAAGTCCCACATTGTCCATTAGCGGCATCGGCGCGGCGCCGGTTCCGCCGTCGCCGCTATCGACAACGAGAAAGTCCGGAGCTGATTCGATGCCGCGTCGGTGAACTTCCAAGCATAGTTGTTCAAGCCACTCGAAACTTCCAAACACCGACTTGAACCCGACCGGTTTTCCGGTCACCGACCTTACGTGCTCGACAATGTCTAGCAGCTCCTCGATGCTTCCGACCTCGACATGCCGGTTTGGCGATATTGAATCGACGCCGGCCTTAATTCCCCGAATGGCTGCGATTTCGTCGGTCACCTTAATCCCGGGCAATATGCCGCCCTTCCCGGGTTTCGCTCCCTGGCTTAGCTTGATTTCGAACATTCGCACTTTTTCATGGGATGCTACTTCGGCGAGCCTCGCGTCGCTCATGTCCCCGTTTTCATCGCGAACGCCGTACTTCGCGGTGCCGACCTGGAAAACGAGGTCGCAGTCTCCCTCCAAATGATGGGATGCCAACCCTCCTTCGCCCGTATTGAGCCAGCAATTGGCCAGAGCCGCGCCGCGCGAAAGCGCGCGCACGGCGGGCGCCGACAGAGCGCCGTAGCTCATTCCCGAAATGTTGAAGAAAGACGGTGCATTGTAAGGAGTCCGGCAATAGGGACCGATCAGCATCGGCACCATGTCCACGGCGTGCTCCGCGAGCGTCGGGAACGGGCAGCTCACGAAAATCGCTGTGCCGGGCGGAGTTAGATTCTTGGTCGAGCCGAAGGCAATCGTGTTGTCGTAATTCTTCGCCGAGCGGTCCACCCATTCTCTTTCCGCCCTGTTAAACGGCATCTCTTCGCGGTCCATCGCGAAGAAATACTGGCGGAAAAACTCGCCTAGCATCGAAAACAGGTACCGGAATCGTCCCAAAACCGGGTAGTTGCGGCGCACTGCGTCCTTGGTCTGCGAAACGTCGATGACGTATAGAATGGCAGTAGCCGCGACGGCCACACCGATGCAGAAAATGAAAAGCGCTGAAAGAAACTCTAGGCTCGCCATTGAAAGTGCTCCTCTGTCGGCTTGGCCCCGCTAACCGGACAATTCTCCTTGGACGCGGCGGTCCAAATTGAGCGAATCTGGGAATTCTCGATTGCGGCTTCCTATCCGAAATCGGCGAAAGCCGCCTAGTTCACGAATATTGGAAACCTTGAAATCATGCTCGATCCAGCCAGTATGGATGTACTTGAGTTTGGTTCGATGCGCCGAGATTTGCAAGAACAAATGCGATCACTGATTTTTACTCCGGGAGCGGAGCGGCGCCAGGCTTGAGACCTTAAGGCGCGAAGCAAAACGGAAAGCGTTTAGTTAAATCCGCCAATCGAGTCGTCAAGTTGCGCGTCGAAGTTCTCGACATAAGCATATTTTTTCGTTTGGTAGAATGCGCGGCCTTGCCTAGGGAATGCGTTTCGCAATTGGCTTCCAGGCGCGAGCGCTTGAGCCAATGCATTCGTTAAGAACTCAGTCGTATTAATCGGCGAAATATTTGCCGAAATGATCGAGCAGACCGATATGGCTGGGAAGGATTCGAGATTTCCGCTTTTGAGAATTGTCTGCCTGGACCGAAGTCGTTTCCGCTACGATACGAGCGCTTTAGGGCAATTTCCAATCGAGAGCATTCGAGCTGTCGTCGAATCGGCGACTCGAAGGCCGAAAATCCTTTTCTTCCGAATTTAAAATGCTTGCCTTCGAATGCGCCTGAGAAGGTATTGTTCCACTCGGCGAATCTCGATTGCAGAGCTGCGCGAGGCTGTGGAAAAGTTTGTGGAGAATCGTGTGTAAATTCAAGCAACGGAATCAGATTAACAATTTGCCGACAAAATCCCGATGGCGCATTTTCGATATTCCACACCGACCACCGGATCGTCGGCGGCTACTTCAGTCCCAGTATTTCCGCTAGATCGCCCTCCTGCGGTCTGGGGGTCGAAAAATCGAGTCCGGCCTTTATCCGGTTGATATGTTCAAACATCATGGCTTCAGCCGCTTCCGGATCACCTCTCTCGACCGCGTCAAGTATGTTCTTATGTTCGTTATCCGGACAGATTATAGTGTCCGAGGTCCCGAAGAGGCCGAATATGAGCGAGGATCTAGCTACCAGTTCACGTACGGAGCGCAGAAGGAAGGAATTTCCGGTTGCCGCGGCTAGTTTCACATGGAATTCGCCGGAGAGCCGAATCAGATCCGCAATTCTGTCGCCGTCGCGTGTCTCGCCTTCCAGTGAAATGTGCCGCAGCAGAATCTTCATCTCGCCGGGCCCGATATCCGCGACGACATGCCGGACGACCGCTGGCTCGAGAATCGACCGGGCCTCGAATACCTCGTTCGCCTCCGACGGACTGGGGCTGGCCACGAACGCACCCTTGTTCGTTTCCAGTTCAACAATACCCCGGTTGGACAGTAGCAGTAGCGCGCGCTGCACCCGCATGCGTCCGACGCCAAAGGTGTCGCAAAGCTTGAGTTCGTTCAATTTGGTGGCAGGTGCAAGCCGCTGATCCATTACCGCATCGTGGATTCGCTCGACAATGAACATCTCGTCGACCCGCTCAGGCAGGATGCCCGTGGCTTTCCCCGTCGGGGCCGATTGCGCAGAATTGTTCATCCAGCCAACTCTTTTTTCGACTGCCATTGATGTTCTTCAAGCCGCCTATGTGAAATTTGTCAACATTCGATTCGCTATTGCTCAGGGCAATTTTTTTTCGACGCTGGGTTCAATCCCGGCTTGATCTTCACGAAAAGTCTGGACTCCTTCCCATCCGCCGCGTAGATTGGTGGCCGGATGGAGTTGCGAATCATGGATGCCGTGGATCTTTCGGAGTTGCGAGTTGGGCCGGTTGCGCGGGAGATGGAGCCCCGCTTCAACGAGCTCATGGACCGCCACCACTATCTGGGGGCCGGACCCAAGATCGGCGAGAGCATCTGGCATGCCGGAGATTTCGGCGACGGCGACTGGGTGGCCCTGGCCGCCTTCTCGGCCGCCGCGCTCAAATGCGCGGCCCGGGACGATTGGATCGGCTGGGGCCTGCGCATCCAGTACGGGCGCCTGGTCCGAGCGCACGCCGACTTCGTCACGCCGATGCTTCGCAGGCTGGCCCGAAAACCGAGGCTGGCGCTCGACTGCCTGCGCCTGACCGGAAACCACCGGAAACGCGCACCCGCCTGAGTTCCAATCCCCTCCGGTTCCCGGCATTTGCGCCTGCCGCAAAGGCGGCGGGCCGTCGGGACGTGTCCGAAAGTCCGCAGCAGGAGGCCGGAGGTTCCATTCAAGCCGGGTCCCCGCCCGAAATCCCGGAAAAACCCAGGATTCACAACGGTTCGGCCGGCCTGATCCGATCAAATCGCCGCCGGAGCGGTCACCGGACCAAACTCCGAAACGTCAACTTCTGACGAACAAATATTTGCCGTGCGCTATTGCTAACAAAAATTGTTGACAATGAATCCGATATTGTGTTAGGAATCTAACCAGTATTTCGACACATCATGTTCAAAATTCCGAATCAACCAAGGAGGACATTATGATACGGAGGAATATCCTCGCGGGAATGACCGCGGCGCTGGCATTGACGGCCGTTCAGGGAACAGCCGCACTTGCCGAAAATCCAGTGCTTAAAATTGGGTTCGTCGGTGTAACGAGTGGGCCTGCCGCCGCTTGGGGCATATCGAACCAGCGTTCGATGGAAACCCGCGCGGCATGGATCAACGAGATAGGCGGCTACAAGATCGGGGATGTCACATACGACATTGAGATTGTGTCATTCGATGATCAAAAGGATCCAAAACGGGCAATTGCCGGTATGGAAAGGATGGCCCAGGAAGGGATCCACTACGTCGTCGGTCCGAATGTGGACAACGGCGCGGCGGCTGTTCGTCCGGTGGCCGAGGCGAACGGGATCATGTATTTCCCTTACGCGTTTCCCAAGGAGCTGTATACCGCCCCGGCATCCAACGCCGTGCTCGGCATGGTCGCGAATTATCAGTCGGGACCCGCCATCTACAAATATCTGATGGCGGAACGGGGTGTGAAAACGGCTGCATTCATAGCAGCCAACGAGTCCGACCCTCTCAGCCAACGTGACAGCGGTCGTGCCGCGGCGGAAGAGCTAGGGATGGAGATTACGTCGGCCAACGTGACCTACCAGGTCGACACGACGGACTTCACGCCGGTTCTAACTCCGGTCATACGAACGAATCCCGATCTACTGGTGCTTTCCGGTGTTTCGCCGGCCAATGCGCCGCAACTGATTCGTTCCGCGCGTGAATTGGGATATGGAGGAATCATCTCGACTGAAACCGCGCAGGATGCGCAAGTGCTGCGCGAGGGCGCGGGCGATCTTGCGAACGGGTTCATTTCCGTGGGCGGGGCATCCACGCCGGAAATCGCGTCCGACATGATGAAGGAGTTCGTAGCCAGATACACGGACATGTTCGGCGAATACAACGACGAGTCGAACACCAAGGTCTATGCGCTCGAATACATTCTGGCGACATTGGCGGCGGATCCTGCAGGAATCGACGATGTCGAAGTGTTCAAGACGGCGATGGACACCTTCGAGGTTCCCAACCCCTATATGAAAGGTGATGCCGTGATGCGCTACGTTGGGATGTCGTCATTCGGACAGCGTCGCCAGGTCGCGGTGCCGCTGGTCGTGAATGTCTTCCAGGACGGCGAGTTTGAAACACTCTTTGTAGCTGAAGTCGACTAAGCGGAATTGATTTCCAGGAACAGGCTCCGGATCGGGAAACCAGTCCGGAGCGTCCGCAGTTTAGGTATGCCTCATGGAGCAAGTCGTCGCCAACGGCGTCTATCTCGGTTCCCAATACGCAATGATTGCACTTGGGCTAACCTTGATTTTCGCTCTTATGAACGTGCTGAATTTCGCGCATGGCCAAATGTACGTCATAGGCGGGTTTGTGACCTATACGTTCTACGGTCAGTTCGAGGTTCCTTTTTTACTTGCGCTTCTGATGTCGTGCGCGACGCTGGCGATTCTGGGAGCTCTGATCGAAAAATTCCTGTTCGGCCCCGTGATCAGGCGGTCGGCCCGAGAGGAGAGCACCATGTTGCTCGCGGCGGGCATCGCATTTCTGCTCGATGCCGTCATCTTGCTGGTTTTCGGCGAAAAGCAGCGCGGCGTCCCGAAAATCGTCGATGGCGTGTTCAACTGGGATTTCCGGATCATCATGCCCTACGACCGGATGCTGATTTGCGGTCTTGCCATATTGTCGATCGGGGCATTCATCGCGTTTATGCAATTCAGCAGGACTGGCCGCGCGCTCAGAGCTCTTGCCCAGGATCGAACCGCGGCTCAATTGATGGGCGTCAACGTAAATCGGTACTCCATGATCGGTTTCGCCCTTGGCGCCATGCTGGCCGGCCTTGTGGGCGGTTTGCTGGTTACCATTACCGGCGTCAATCTAGGAATGGGCGGTCCCACGTCAATCAAGGCGTTCATGATGGTCATGATCGGCGGCGCGGGTGTGATCTCCGGCGCAATAGCCGGCGGATTCATACTCGGCATGCTTGAGGCCGTCGGCCTCGCCGTGCTTTCCCAGTACGGCGATATCACCTACCTCGTAATTTTCATCGCACTCATGATCTTTCTGGCAATTCGCCCGCATGGTCTCATGGGCAAGCCATGGGGATAGCGTTATGAGTCGCCGAGACATGACCCGGCTGCTGGCTCTCGTCGTTTTTCTCTTTTCGATATTCTGGCTGGTTCCATTTCTGATTTCCGTCACCGGGCGCTGGAACTTTTACTTCACGTTGACATCCGTTGCGCTGCTGTCTGTAGCTAGCGCCGGCGTTTGGCTTACGTTCTATATCGGCCGCATCAATATCGGGCAGGGCGCATTCGCGCTGATAGGCGCCTACGTGTCGGCCATCCTAGTGACCAAGGCCGGCATATCATTCTGGGTTTCGCTTCCGGCCGCGGGCCTCTTCGCGGGTTTGGTTGCGGTGTTGATCGGCCTTCCGATATTGCGGCTTCGCGGCGTTTATTTCGCGATGATCACGCTCGTGCTGACGGAAGTCGTCCGCCTTGCCGCGCTTGCGCTACCGATTACCAATGGTGCGAAGGGTATCGTTTCCATTCCGCTTCCAAGCGAATTGTCAATCTTTGGCATCACCATGATTCCGGACTTCTCGACCATGGAAAACTCCAAGCTTGCGTTCTACTACGCGGCTTGCGCGCTCATGGTCGTCTGCTTCGCGTCATTGTACCGGATCGTGAATTCGCGCCTCGGGCATCTTTGCCGCTCGATGCAGCAAAACGAGGAGCTCGCGGCTTCAGTCGGCGTGAATGTCGCGCATCTTCGCGTGATCGTCTTCGCGATTTCTTCGTTCTTCGGTGGACTCGGCGGCGCCATGTTCGGAGCTATCGCCCAATCGGTTTACCCGTCGAGTTTCGTAGTCAAGGACTCCATCGACTTTATGCTGAACTGCTTCCTGGGTGGCCTTGGGTATGTATTCGGGCCCATGCTCGGAACGCTGACGCTGTACTTCGGCTGGGATCTGATGTTTGAACTTGGAAAATATCAGCTTCTGGTGTTTTCATCTGTGTTGATCCTGCTGATACTGGTTCTGCCGAACGGTTTGCTTAGCATAAGGCTTGGCTGGATTCGAAGGCTGACGCGATGACCCCGCTTCTTCAAGTCCGTGAACTTACTCGGAAGTTTGGAGGCTTGACGGCGACCAACGCCGTTTCGTTCGATGTGCAGGAGCACGAGATCATGTCCGTTATCGGTCCGAACGGAGCGGGCAAATCCACCCTTTTCAAAATGATCACGTCGTTTCTGCCGACTACCTCTGGCGAGGTGCTTTTCCGCGGCGAAAGGATATCCGACCTGAAACCCCATATCGTAGCCCGGAAGGGCGTCGTACGAACCTTTCAGGAAACCAGCATATTCAAGAACATGACGGTCAAGGAAAGTGTCGTGGTGGCGCAGCATCTCCGGTCATCGGCTTCGTTGGCCGGATATTTCTTCGGCTCCCGCGCTGCGCGAACGGACGAGGAGAGCTTCGGCCGCAGGGCGGACGAAGTGCTTGCCTTTCTCGGGATGTCGGAGATCGCCCATGAGGTTGCGAGCAATCTGCCTCAAGGGCATCTGCGCGCTCTCGGCATCGCGATCGGCCTGTCGACGGATCCGGTGGTTCTGCTGCTGGACGAGCCCTTTGCCGGGATGAATCACGATGAAACGATGAACATGGTCTCGCTCGTCAAATCCGTTCGGGACCGGGGAGTGACGGTCCTTCTTGTCGAACATGACATGGCGGCCGTGATGCAGATCTCAGACCGGATCGTCGTCTTGAATTTTGGTGAGAAAATAGCCGAAGGCACGCCGGCGGGGATACAGAACGACGACAAGGTCATCGAAGCCTATCTTGGCCGCGCCGACGACGAGATCGGTGTTTGATCGTGGCGTCGAGGATATTGCAGTTCCAGGATGTCGAACTCTATTACGATAGGGTCTACGCACTGCGTGGCGTGACGATTGAAGTGACCGAGGGTGAAACAGTCGCCCTCATCGGCGCCAACGGCGCCGGAAAGTCATCTATTCTTCGGGCGATAACCGGGCTTTCGAAGATCGACCAGGGATCGATCTATTTCAAGGGCGAGCGCATTGACGGCCTCGAGCCTGCAAGCATCGTCGCCATGGGAATAGCAATGGTTCCGGAGGGCCGACGGGTTTTCCCATTCATGTCGGTCAAGGACAATTTGATGATGGGGGCGTTCACTCGCAAGGGGAAGGCGGAAATCCGGCGGACGCTTGACGGCGTGCTGGAGCGGTTCCCCAGGCTGAAGGAACGCTACAGGCAATCCGCCGGCACTCTTTCCGGAGGCGAGCAGCAAATGCTCGTGATAGGCCGGGCGCTGATGACCCGGCCGCGTCTTTTGCTTCTCGACGAACCGTCGCTCGGCATTGCTCCGAAGCTAGTTCAGGATATCGCCCGCTCAATCGTTAGAATCAATCGCGACGACGGTGTTTCGGTCCTATTGGTGGAACAGAACTCGCGCATGGCATTGAGCATTTCCCATCGCGCCTTTGCCATCACGACCGGCAGCGTGGTGATTTCCGGGGAGTCTCGCGACTTGCTGAACGACAGTCGCATAAAGGCCGCTTATCTGGGAGGATCGGTTTAGGAGATAAATGGAACTTCTTGCGATAAATCCTAACAGCACCGTTTCGATGACGGAGAAGATCGACCGTGCCGCGCGGCGAGTCGCGCGGCACGATACCCGGATCGTTGCGGTGGGTTCCTCGTCCGGGCCAGCTAGCATTCAAGGTTACTATGACGGCGCCGCCTGCCTTTCCGGTCTTCTGGAGCAGGTTGAGCTACACAAAGAGGCGGACGGCATCGTGATTGCCTGTTTCGATGATACCGGACTTGATGCGGTGAGGTGCATGGTGCGGGCGCCGGTGGTGGGCATCGGCGAGGCCGCCTACTATGCGGCCGGAATCCTCGGCAACAGATTCACGGTCGTAACCACCCTTGCCCGCTCGGTGCCGATTCTAGAGGCCAATTTGGTAAAATACGGACTGGCATCCCGTTGCGCTCGGGTTAGGGCGACCGACATTCCGGTTTTGCAACTGGAAAAAAGGACCCCGGAAACCATGGAGACGATTCGCCGCGTAATCCAGGTCGCGATCGATGAGGATCGATCAGATGCAATTGTCCTCGGCTGCGCCGGAATGACCGATCTGATGGATCAGCTGTCTCTTGAATTCGGGCTTCCGGTTATAGACGGGTTGAGCTGCGCCGTGACATTCGTCGAAGCCCTCGTGGCCGCGAATATGCGAACTTCGAAGATCGGGGCCTACGGTTTTCCGACGCCGGCATAAGTCGATGCCCGCCGCAATCAATTTGCCGAGGCATCGGGGCGCACCCCGAGTTTGTGCGCCTGACCGCCGGGATTTGATCTGGGAAGCCGGCTGGCGCCAATGCAAGCAATTGCCGACTCGCGAACAAAAAAAGACCTTTTTCGTGAACATCGGCATCTAGACGGAACTGTAAGCGTTCGCTCGAGCGGGGACGAACCGTGTTGACCGACTGCCGCCGACGCCCTGGACGCTGCCGTGAACGGTTGTCCGGAGCGCGCCGCGCGGACTGCGCAATCGTGCCGGGGTTCCCTAAAAACCGTGAACGAGGGAACTGCCAATTGCTTCATTTAATGTGGTTGCTAATAGGTTCCCGAAGGCCGCCACGCGCTGGCGGTTCTCGACGGCGCCGGCTGGCATCGCTCCAAGGCGCTCGAAATCCCGGCCAGCGTGACGCTGTTGCGCCTGCCTCCCTGCAGCCCGGAGCTGAACCCGGTTGAGACCGTATTCCAGTTCCTGAAATCGCGCCGCTTCGCCAGCCAGGTCTTCGAGACCGCGGATGCCGTCAAGGAGAAGGATGGTGCCGTCTAGTCGGATTTCACCAAGTCCCCGGATCGGATCCGCGCGCTCGGCTCGAAGCCGGGGAGAATTGGCATGAGAAACATCAGGGGGGCTTTCAGCGCGTCCAAAATTTTTCGAGCGTCTAGAAATTATCCAGCATTGGTATGTTATCCAATCCCGCCATCGGGCCGGTCGCGGCTAGTACCGCGATGACGCAAAATCCCGAGACGAAGGAGCTCGACGCTCGCCTTGCGGAAAAGTGAAGTCTGCATAAACAAGGCTGCGGTCGCGCGGCAAAAAGGATGCCTGCGATCCTGGCCAGCGTACTTTTTCGCGATGACCGTGAATGGGAGGGTCGCCTGGCGTTTGCGAATTGAAGCCGGAACAAATTTTTGGATTGTCTGGTCCGAACGGTTTCGGCGGCTCTGACCGCCGCGGTTGGGACAATACGACAAGCCTGCAAATACCCGAAGACGCGGAACAACCCGGGCGATGCCACTGTGAAATAATCAGGAATAAATCATGTATAAATTGGGGGAAATCGCTATTGCTTCCAAAATTCAATAGACTTCTGACATTTTTGCATCGCGCGCTCGAAGTCGGGCAGGTGCCTTACCATCCCTCCAAGCGCCAACCCCTGCAAGGCATGCAGGAGGTCTGAATCGCACCGACAATCCTCAAGCATGCCGTTATTGGATACATCGCCGCTTGAGAATGGATGAAGGAGTTTGAAATCGGTGACTGAAGTATGAAGCGACAATATTATCCGGCTAGGCGGTCGCGCTAGCGTGTTCTCGAAATTGCAAGGAACTCTACCTGCTCGGGAGAATCTGAAATGATGCTTTGCTCGCGCATTCGCCTTTACAGGTATTGCTGCCGCCTCAAATTCCTGTTTTGGAAGGTGGAAATTCATGGAATTCGACACGGCCTGGAAAAATCGTGAATTGATTCAGCGGCTTGAGTATTAACTGAAGTATCTTGAGGACATTCGGATTCGGTTGATGCCGAGCGTGGATCCTGCTGCGTTTCAATGTCAAGTTTCGGCGCAGCTTGAGACGAAATTCAGGCAAGCATCAGGGAAGGGAGATTTGGTTCGCAGTTCGAACGTTCCTAAACCGCCGATGACGTTGCGACGGTTTGGCGGCAACGACCTGGCCGCTCAAGATTGTGAACACTAAGGCAATTCCGGATTTCCTTTAGCCATGACTATGATCTTGAAAGAATTCTACGATGTCGTGATTATTGGCGGAGCCGCCATGGGCAGTTCGGCAGCTTACTTCCTGATGGAAAACCCGGATTTTGACGGCTCGGTGCTGATTGTCGAGCGAGACGCGACCTATTCATTGAGCTCGACTGCGCGTTCGCTCAGTTCGCTTCGTCACCAATTTACGAACCCGCTGAACGTGAAAATTTCATTATTCGGAACCGAATTCATTCGCGAATTCAGCGACAGGACCGCAATCGGCGGACAAGGCGTCGATTTGAGCTTTCGGGAGAACGGCTACCTATTCCTTTGGTCGCCGAAGGACCTGGAAAGAGCGAAGACCCAGGTTCTCAAGCAGAATTCCCTAGGCGCGGACATTGAGTTGCTAGCGCCACGAGAATTGGAGGAATTGTTTCCGCATCTTCGGGCCAACGACATTGCGGCGGCCAGTTACGGGAGGTCCGGCGAGGGCTGGTTCGACAATGTCGGTCTGATGGACGGGTTGCGCAGAAAAGCGTGCAGTCGCGGCGCACATGCTATCGAAGATGAAATCGTGGGCTTGAAGGCGGCCAGAGGACGGGTAGCGAGTCTGCAAACTGCTACAGGTCTCAATATAGCCTGCGGAGCGGTCGTCAACGCGTCTGGTCCTCGCTGCGCGCAAATTACGGCAATGCTGGAAATCGACATCCCGGTTGTCCCGCAAAAGCGTTCGGTATTCGTAATTGATTGCCAGCGTCCGCCGGCAGGCGACCTACCTCTAATGATCGATGTGACCGGAGTCTTCTGCCGTCCGGAAGGTTCATTTTTCATTTGCGGGTGCGAGCCGCTTGCGGCATGCGACACCGAATTCGACGATTTCGACGTCGTGCATGAAGAGTTCGAGGAAGTGATATGGCCTTCGCTCGCCGGGAGGTCCGAAAATTTTGAAGCGGTCAAAGTCGTTAATTCTTGGGCCGGCCACTACGCCTTCAACGTATTCGACCAGAACGCAATCATTGGCCCGCACCCGGAAATAGAAAACTTCTATTTTGTCAATGGGTTTTCGGGACACGGAATACAGCAAAGTCCGGCGATGGGCAGAGCGATTTCGGAACTCGTCGCGTACGGAGAATATCGTTCGCTCGATTTAACTGATATGGGATTTGAAAGGATCCTGGCTGAAACCCGATTCTTGGAAGGCGCGATTATTTGATCACAATCAAGCAGTTTGCCGGAGTGCCTTGATTTTGCGATTGTTGGGATTGAAACGTCCTCTCGGCTCGGAACAGACTTCCAGCGGCGCCGCGAATGGGAATCAGGCACGGGCTCGTACCGGCGCAGCGAACAATGTTGGAGATAGGAATGAAAGAAAAGTGCATCGTCATTTCAGGGTCGTCTTCGGGAATCGGCGCGGCTCTTGCCAGGCGCCTGGCGGGCAAAGTCGGAAGCATGGTTCTGCATGCTCGAAGCGCCAGGGAAAGTCTAGATTCGGTTGCCGCCGATGTCGAGAAAGCCGGAACCAGGACGGCGGCGATACTTTGCGATTTGGCCGACGGCGGCAGCGCCGAAAAGATTATCGAGCTGGCGGCAGACAAGTTCGGACGCATCGACGGGCTAGTAGCGAACGCCGGGTTCCCGTTGATGAAATCCTTCAGCGAAGGCGAAGCAAGCGATATCGAATACGCGTTTCGGGCAAATTTATTCAGCTTTTTCGAATTCGCTAAATGCGCCCACCCGTACTTGAAGCAAGCGCAAAGCGGACGACTAATAGCTCTTGGCAGCTTTACTGCTCACGTCTTCAGAACGGACCTTCGGTCCTTCCCCATGTCGGCCGCTTCCAAAGGCGGACTTGAAACCGCCGTTCGCAGCGTGGCCCTAGCCATGTGCAAAGACGGAATAACGGTAAATTGCGTAGTCCCGGGGTTTATCTGGAAGGAGAAAGGGACTCGCGACGGTCTCTCGGAAGAAGAGCTAATAGAAGTTTCGAGTCGAATTCCTCTCGGGCGACCGGGTTATCCTGACGAAGTCGCAGCTGTAATAGAATTTTTTCTTTCCGAAGAATCCAATTACGTCACAGGCCAGTGCTTGCACGTAAACGGCGGCCTGACCTAGCTGTGCGATAGCGGTCGGGACGGTTCCCGTTTTACTCTAGACGCGCTTAAACCGATAATGCCGGCTGCCAAGAACTCGAGGCCGCTCCCGGGAGCTTTGCGAGGAAACGCGCATGATACGCATTCTCCGCAGTAACGATTAAATTGGTTCCTGATTACAACCCTGCGTAAGTGAAATTTTTATGAACAAATTTAGTCAATCAGAAACATTGGCGGCAAGAGCAGGATCACGGAACAAGCTCTTCGGGACAATCCATGGCGAAGAGATACCTGGTCCAGTTCCAGAAAGGAATGAGCATCACAATGTTCCTGAAGGACTTCGGCACGGAGGAGAAATGCGCCGAAGCAATGGCAAAGCTGCGCTGGCCCTCGGGATTCAAAAGCCCTACGTGCCGCTGCGCGTAGCACTTCCGGCCCAAGAACAGGGACATGCGGCAATTCGCAGAGTGAGGGCGACAGATATCCATCACCGCCGGAATGCTTTTCGAGCACACTAGGCTTCCGCCCGCGATCTGGTTCTAGGCCATTTTTCTAATAACGCAGGGCGAGCAGGGCATCTCGGCGATGGATCTCATGCGCAAGACCGCGTGTCCTACAACGCGCTCCGGACAACCGCTCACGACAGCGTCCGGGGCGTCGGCGGCAGTCGGACAACACGGATCGTCACCGCTAGACCGAACGCATACTACACCCGCGGGGAGCATTCCGAATTAAAGAGCTTGATTATGTTTAGATATGTGACAATTAAATGACTTTAATATAACTCATCGCTGATTTTTCATTCTAGCCAGTTTTGCCTTCGCAATAATTGCGGCAAACCCCATCGCCGATTCAACCGACCGAGATGTATCGATGCATCTGTTTAGCATGTGCCCAAGCGTTTTGTTGCGGAATTCGCAGCCGAGAGAACATGCGCAACCATGGCGATACGACTGGGTGGAGTCAATCGCTTGTCGATTTGCGTGCTGCTTGATGTCGAGCACTGTCCTCGGGTCCAATGGCGTGGCGCGTTACGGTGGTATTGGCCCATAGCCAGGTAGTCGGCACTTCGGGCGGCGGCGGCATCACCCTGAAAAAATCTGTGTCTGATGCAAGGTTACGTGGTCGTCGGTGTCGCGTGGCAAGCCTAGCACGAGCTGCGGGGTAGGAGTTATAAGCGCTAACATATTTGATGGCTTGCCGCGAAATTCTTTTCCGGCTGCAACCTGTGCTTTCTCGGCTTTTTCGCCAGCGCCCTGGAGATGTCGCCAAAGCCGTTCAGGACATCGGCAAGGTCGATTGCCCGCTCGACGACACGGATCGGCTGGGTGTGCATGAATTCAAAGTGACGCCAGGCGCTGCGCGCCCTTCGCCCGTGCCAATTCGTACCCCTAGAGGGAAACGGTGGCCGCGTGGGCGACGAGCTTTTCGGCGATCAGCGCCGTCAGCAGCTTCCCGTACAGCAAGGCCCTAGCGCCGTTGCCGTCGCGCTTGGGAAGGTGACCCAGTCTTGCCTGCGACTTGAACCGATTGAAGACGAGCTCCGCCCGCCATCCGAGACAGAACCATTTGAAGACCGCCTCGGCAGGGAAGTGGTCTTTCGGAAAGGTCATGAAGAGGATGACGAATTTCGAGCATTCGAGAGTTTACGGCTTCAGCTCGTGTCCGTTGCTTCTCGCCTTCCTCCGGGCCTTGTCCTGCGCGATCCGGGTGGCCTTCCCGGACTTTCGCAGGGCGCACAGGCGCCCACGCCACCGCCTGCTCCCGCTCGCCGGCGACGACCGGCCAGGGACGCGGCGACGCCGGGTCGGCTCAGAGGACGCACCGTCTCCAGAAGCTGGGCCGCATCGCGACCTCCGGGCGGTCTCCCTCTGCGACCGCCTATTTGGTTTGAAGCAATTGGCGATAGGCATTGCAGTGGCGGCCTGAGGCTGACCGTAAGGCCGCATCTGTCACAGTACCGCCACAGAAAACTCTTTAAACTGAGCCTTGACTTTGGCGGGGGGGGGTAGTGGCAAGCGGCATTCCCCGGCACTCCATTCGCACGCAGGGAAGCACAAAAAGGAGAGACCAATAATGAAAGACTTAGACCTCGCTAAGATATCTGCGGACGACTGGGATGAACTGAACGACCCACGCCCCGCCGAGTCCGACTTTGATCGCGTGGTTGAGGAGGCGATTTCGCGCAGAGGGTTCATTGGAGGCGTCGTGGCCTTCGGCTCGGGCGCAGCAGCCATGGGCACAGGCACGCTTCTGTCCACGACTTCGGCCGAGGCCATGGGACACAGCCGGTTCGCGTTTTCACCAATTGGGATCGCGACGGACAGCACAATCCACGTGCCCGAAGGGTATAGCTGGTCTGTTGTCGCCCGCTGGGGTGACGCGCTGACATCGGATGCCGAAGCCTTCGACCCCACGAACGGCCATTCTGCCGCAAACGCCTCGAAAGTCTTTGGCGAGAACACCGATGGCATGTGGCTCTACAATATCGACGGGCATGAAGTGATCGCGGTAAACAATGAGTATGCCAATCGCCGAACCAACCTACCCTACGATGGCGACGCTGCCGGAACGCCGCAGAGTCTGGACGATGTGCGCCTGTTTCAAGGCATCCAGGGTGTGACGGTCTTTGAGGTGGCCGCGGGTGACAGTGGCCAGTACAAAATTGTTGTGGATTCGCCCTTTAACCGCCGGATTGATCACAATACGCCGATGGAAATTACCGGCCCCGCGGCTGGCCATGACCTGATGAAGACAGCGACCGATCCGAACGGCACGATGTCACTTGGGACGATGAACAACTGTGGCTCTGGACCGACGCCTTGGGGCACATACCTGACCTGCGAAGAAAACTTCAACGGCTACTTCGGCTCGACCGACGAAAACGTCCAGCGCACTGCAGGGATGCAGCGCTACGGTGTTGGTATCGAAGGTTGGGGTTATGATTATCACAAGTGGGACGAACGCTTCGATATCTCGAAAAACCCCAATGAGCCGAACCGCGCGGGCTGGGTTGTCGAGATCGATCCTTCGGATCCCAACTCGACGCCGAAGAAGCGCACCGGACTTGGACGTGCCAAGCACGAGAACGCGGCCGTGACGATCGCACCCTCGGGTCACATCGTGGTTTACATGGGCGACGACGAAAGGGGCGAGTACCTTTACAAGTACGTTTCAAACGGAACTTACGCACCTGGGAAGGATACCGACAACCTTCTCAACGACGGCACGCTCTTTGCCGCAAAGTTCCATTGGGATGGCACCGGCGACTGGCTTCCGCTGACGTCCGAAAGCACCGGCATGGATGAAGTCGAGATCCTGATCCACACTCGTATGGCTGCTTCGGCCGTTGGGGCGACCACCATGGATCGACCCGAGTGGGTTCAGGTGAACCCGATTGCCGCAGAAGGCTACGCAGCGCTCACCAATAACAAGAACCGGGGTATAAAGCCGAACGCCGGTGGTGACGATACGTCGGTCAACGGACCCAACCCGCGGGAGGCCAACAACTTTGGCCAAGTGGTTCGCTGGTATCCGGCGAACGACGACCACGCGACCAGCTCGTTCCGCTGGGATCTCTTCGTGATGGCGGGCAACCCCGCAACGCAGGAAGGGGCTTATAGGGGATCGTCCAATGTCAACGAAGGCAACATGTTCAACTCGCCGGACGGGCTCATGTTCGACTCGGCTGGATTGGTTTGGATCCAGACTGACGGAAACGACGGCAATGAAGGCGACTTCGAAGGTCAGGGCAACAACCAGATGTTGGCGGGCGACCCGGTATCGGGTGAAATCCGTCGCTTCCTGACTGGTCCGAACGGCAGCGAAGTGACGGGGCTGTGCTGGTCGACAGACCGCAAGACAATGTTCGTCGGCATCCAGCACCCGGGCGGCTCCTTCCCCGATGGTGAGGGCCTGCCGCGCTCGTCAATCATTGCGGTCTGGCGCGACGACGGCGGCCTTGTGGGTTAATTGACGTACACTGGTGGAAGGCGGTCCCCGGACCGCCTTCCATCCGGCGCCTCCTCCTAGGACCCCGGCACCTCGACACCGTGAAAACGATTGATCGGACCATGATCCTGATCTCGCACATTGCCGACTGAGGATCGGTCGCCATTCCGTCCCAAAGAAATCAACAGCAAGCCGCAGTTCCGCGCGGGCATGGCGCCTCCCGACCGGAGTGTCGCCGTCACGCCTGACGTGGGCGCGACGGGACCGGAGAGGCGAAGGGCAATGGCTGAATCAGGCAGAAATATCTATCATGCGAGACTGAACGACGACAGGCGCGGTTTCCTGCAAGTGATCGTGGACATCGGAAGTCTACCCGGGCGCGCGTCAACTGGCTTCTTTCGATGCTGAAGAAGGATGATCTGCGTCTGCGTATTCTTGCTTACTGGCCCGGGCGCGCGGTTGCGACTTCGGAATGCGTGGAGGTACAGCGCGGCTTCAGGCAGAAAACCCGTCCTTATTGCGCCGGTCATTTGACGTCGTGTTGATTGAGGTGCCCGGCGCACGTCGGTTCGGAGGCCAAAAGCCCTTCAAATGCATGACGACCGGTTGTTGTAGGTTTTGCAGAAGATAAATTCAGACAGTCCCGTTGATTGTCGCGAACTCATTATTCGAGTGGAAATCACGGAAGCTGCTCATTTGCCGGATGAAGCGCGGGATACTGAATTTTACTATAACTTGTATGAAATCGACGAAGCATGTTGCGATCCCGCACCGGAAAAGATTGTGATCATCGACGATGTTCTTACAACCGGCGCTAACTTCAAGGCGGCTTAACGGCGGCTGTTAGAGCACTTTCGCAGCACCCCAAATGTCGGCGTTTTTATCGCAAGGCGTGTCAACTAAGCCATCGGGCATTTGAAAAATCATGCTTTGGCTCCACCGCAAAACAGCCCCTCGTCCGGCTTTTGAGGTACACATGAGCTGGCCGGCAATTTTCACCGAAAACAACGGTCAAACCGCTGATTCCTTCAGGGCTTCGAGCGCCGGAGCGACGATATCCTCCTGGCAAGCCGGAACGGCTGCGCCAAAGTTAAGCCGACCTCAGCTCGCTCCGCGTCTACACGTCGGAATCGGATATCTAGCGCCGACAAGCCCGCCTATAGACACGTCCTAACGGCAAACCCGGATCGGGGACTGGAACTATAGAAAAATTTGGAGATCAAGAATTTCGGCAAGGCTGGTTTTTGATTGCAAAGGCATGATCGCGAATTTCAATCCAGAAATTTCAATTGACTCGAAGAATCGCCGATACGTCCTGGTGTCTAGGGACTTGCTCGGCGGGACCGCGGGTGTTCTTCTGAAAACGCAATTCTGCGCTTCGAGATCACGAGCGGGAGTTGTTCCGGCTTGAACACGCTTCGCAAGATATTCCGCGATCGCCGAAAAAAAATTCGGCAATGCATAGACGGAATTTCGCGCGTGCATCGTATATTCAATAGAAGGCGCGCATCAGCGGCCCAACAAAGCAGAAACCCAGGAGTGAATCAAAATGAACGCATCACTATCAAGAGTACTTGTTGGCATATTCGCGGCGGGAGCCATTGCCGCGGCGCTGCCTGCAGGAGCGGATTCAGGTCGCAAAATGCACGGTTCCGAATTAATGCCGAGCTTCGGCGAACTTGATGCGAATGGCGACGGATCGGTCAGCGTCGAGGAGGTCGAGGCATTTTTGGATGCCAAGTTTGCCGAGCAGGATACCGACGGGGACGGAATGCTGTCCGCCGAGGAACTGAAAAATGCTATGATGGCTCTTATGGCGAGCAGAATTGCGAAGCATAGCGAACGCATGCTCGACCGGCTTGACGATGATGGAGACGGCATGATCGGCAGGAACGAAATCGCCCCGGCTAGCATGCTTGAAAGAATGTTCGAACGACTAGATTCCGACGACGACGGCATGATCTCCGAAGAAGAATTCGAAATGATGAAAAACAAGCGCGGCAGGGGCTGGAATCGCGATCGGCACGGAAAAAGAGGCGATTCTTGGCACGGCGGGAAAGGCCATGGCAAGAACAAAGGATCTGACAGCCAATGATCGATCACCCGGCGGGAGCGAAGGAACGTTGCCGCCGCTAATCGCGCGGGACTGCGGTCCCGCGCGTATCGCGTTTCGCCGCAACATCCTATGAATAATGCTTTTGTTCCGCTTGAGTTCGCTAGCGATGAAGACTTGCTGGCGCTTTACGCTCGCGGCGATCCTAGAGCGGCGAAGCAGTTGACCCTTCGACTAGCTCCCGCTGTCCTGCGATTGGCCTCGAATTTGATGCCTGACAAAGCCGACGCCGAAGACATTACGCAGGAGGCCTTTTTAAGGCTGTGGAAAATCGCTCCAAATTGGGAGCGCGGGCAAGCAAAGGTTTCGACCTGGCTATGGAAGGTCACGGCAAACCTTTGCACGGATTGGCACCGCAAGAAAAAAAATGCCTCGCTTGATGAAATCGACGAGCCGGCTGACGGGCGTCCGACCAACGAAGCCAGGCTCATGGACCATGATCGCGCCAAAGCATTGAAAAGGGAACTTTTGAACCTGCCGATTCGGCAGCGAACCGCCGTCGCGATGCGGCACCTGGAGGGGTTTTCCAATCCGGAAATCGCCGTCGCGATGGGCCTTAGCGTGGAGGCGGTCGAAAGTCTTACGGCTAGAGGAATGAAAACGCTTCGAAGAAATTTAATCGGCGAGAAAGCGGAACTGGGATGGGACCAATGACTGAAGACTGCAGTGACGAGCTCGAACTGGAAAAGTATTTCGCGGCATTGAGAAGGGAAGTGCCTGTTCTATCAAAAAATCTGGTCGACGGAATAGCTAGGGATGCTCGCGTCCATGTTCCAGCCCGTAAGCTGCCAATACCAAATTACGATGCTGCGAAGCCAAGAATTTGGGAGAGATTATTCTCCGTCCTCGGCGGGCCGGTTCCGGCTGCAGTACTGGCTGCCACGGTCTTGGTAGGAATTGGGCTCGGATACGGGACAATTGACGCAATTGCGGAAATCGCGGCGGCGCAAGCCGAAACTGTAGATGGCGGCGATGAAATTCTCGCGGCGCTCGACGAGCTATTGGCGGAGGTCTGAAACATGGAGAATTCGAACGGCGCCGGCAAGGAGCCTAAATCCTGGCTCCGCATTCTTTTGATAGGATCGCTGTGCTTGAATTTGCTGGTAGTAGGGGGCGTGATCGGGGCGGCTCTCAAGTGGCGCGGCGGCGTGCCGAAATCGGATTTCGGGTCGTATTGCGGTTCGGCCGGAATGACGGCGATCGTCAGAGCCATGGACAGAAATGAAAGGGCCGCTGTCCGCGACGCCTTCGAAGCAAGCGGATTCGGGCGGGATTTCAGGCGTTCCACGGCTAGGGAGGATGTCGAAGGCCTGATCGAGATTTTGAAGTCCGACCCGCTGGATATCGAAGCGTTGAAATCCAAGCTGGTCTCGAGAAGCGAGCAGCTCTCGAAAGCGCTGGAGACAGGAAATGGAATTCTGGTTGATCGAATTGAATCCTTGCCGTTGAGCGAACGGCTGCGAATTGCCGAGCGAATTTCAGAAAGGCATCATCGCCACAAGCGCTGACGATTGGAGTTCAAAAGGGTAGGGCAATCCTGCTGAATCGTTCAAAGCTGAGTTTTCACAGTCTTTTGAGACTTTTGATGGCAGTACGAAGTCGCAGGATATAGGCGCTTCGCCGCGATGCGCTTGGCATCGCATAGAGGGTCGCGACCGCATGCCTTCGGGTATTAGGCAGGTGCGTTAATCCAGTGCGGCGGCATCCGTAGTTGCGTTCGCAAGCCCCTCCTCCGATATGGGCGGCTTTCGCCTGGCGATTCCGTCCGTTGCCGCTTGTCGCATATCGGCGATTCGCTTCGCGACCAGGCTCGCGGCCTCCTGCCCTCCCGGCGGGTGATCGGGGGCGCCCCGCTTCCCGCCGGCGGCCTAGGAAGCCAAACGCCCCGCGGCCACCGAAATTAGCAGCACGCGCAGGATGTGCGTAAAACTATCCGCGCGCGAGACCGTTCCGCCTCGCGACATCGCGCAACCAATAGGCGCTGTCCTTGGGAATCCGATTCTGCGTTCCGTATTCCACGAATACGATGCCGTAGCGAGAACTATACCCCGAATCCCATTCGAAGTCGTCAAGTAGCGTCCACGCGTAAATGCCGCGCAGGTCGACTCCCTGTTTCATGGCTCGGTGCGCAGCCCTGAACGCCTCGTCGTAATATTTGATGCGCGCAGAGTCGTTTACGGTTCCTTCGGGGTTGATGTAGTCGTTGAACAGATAGCCGATTTCCGTGATGTAAATCGGCAAGGAGCTTCCATAGTCCCGGACGGGCTTGAGAAGTATTTCTTCGAGTCCGTCCGGACTAAGGCCGCTGCCGATCGAAGTTAGCGGTCCGAGCGGAGCCATGCGCTGAGCATGGATTATCGGGATCGTCCGATCAAATCGCGCGACTTCGTGCACGTAGTAGTTCAAACCGAGAAAATCTATAGGGGCCGCGATGCATTCCAGATCGCCGTCCTTGACTGTTTTCTCGTCGCAAAGGCATGGCAGATACTGAAACATGTGGGGCGGGTAGCTACCTTTCAGCAAGGGCTCGAGAAAGAGGCCGTTGGCTTCGCCGTCCACGGCCATGGCCGCCTCGATGTCTGCGGGAGAGTTGGAAAACGGCTCGATCACCTGCAGGCAATGAACGACGCCAACTTGGGCTTCGCGAACGTTGGAGCGAATGGCGGGCACCGCCAGTCCATGCGCCAGGTTGAGGTTGTGCGCGACGACTCCGGCGGCGTGATAGTCCCGAATGCCCGGGGCATGCAAGCCCCGCGCATAACCTAGAAAGGCGCAGGACCAGGGCTCGTTGGTCGTTATCCAGAAAGGAACGCGGTCTCCGAAATGACGCGTCGCCGATGCGGCGTAATCGGCGAAGCGGTGCGCCGTGTCGCGATTTAGCCATCCGCCCTTGTCCTGAAGCGCCTGCGGAAGATCCCAGTGGTAAAGAGTAACCATTGGAGTCAATTCGTTCTCCAGGAGCGAATCCAGCACGCGATCATAGTGGTCGAATCCGGCGGGATTGAGAGTCCCGGACCCGTCCGGGGAAATTCGAGGCCAGCTGAACGACATGCGGAGGCTGCGCAGTCCAAGCTCCCTCGCAAGCCGATGATCCTGCGGATAGCGGCGGTAGTGATCCGCGGCGATATCGCCATTGTCGCCGTTCAGCGTGCCTCCGTTGCGCGCGAATACGTCCCAGATCGACTCTCCGCCCCCGTCGGCGCTGCGGCTGCCTTCGATCTGATATGCGGCCGTCGCCGCGCCCCAAATAAATCCGTCCGGAAACTCTATTGCATCGCTGTTTTTCATTATTTGCTCCTTCGAAACTAGGCTCCCGCGGCGCCGCTTTGAATTCTTCGCTTTCGAGCGATCATGTCCACCGATACGGCGCCGAGCAATATTAGCCCGGTGATGATCGACTTTACGTTGGCCGAGTGGCCGAGCAGGTCCAGTCCGTTAGCCACTGTTCCTATGACGAGGGCTCCCAAGAGGCTACCCTGAATTCGGCCGCGCCCGCCGAAGAGGCTAGTGCCGCCTATGACTGCTGCGGCGATGGCGTCGAGAACGAGATTCCCGCCTCCGGTATTGCCGTCGGCGGCGTATTGACGCGAAACCGCGATAATTCCGGAGAAGGCGGCGAACGCCGAGCAGCTCGAGAACAGAAGTATTTTTAGTTTTGCTACGTTGATACCGGCCCGCCTCGCCGCTTCCGCGTTTCCTCCGACCGCGAAGATGTGAACGCCGAAGGCAGTATGCTCGGTTATCAGCGTTAGAACGAGAGCGACGCAGGCCAAGATTAAAAGCAGTACCGGAACGCCCAAGTGATTCGACAGAACGGCTAGGATCAAGATCGCCAGGACGGGGAACAGCATTGATCTGGCTATCAGCCCCAATCTGTCTGCCGCCCCGGAGAACCGGTTGCTTCCAAGTTGGCGCGCGCAATAAATTAGCGAGGCTCCGACTATGATCAGCACCAGAGTTAGCGACAGCCAGAACGGCATGAATGTCGAAGCGATGCTGATGACCAGCGGGTCGTCGATGAGAATCTGGCCAATTTGATTTCCGACGAGCATCCTCTGCGCGCCTTGCCACACGAGGAGCCCGGTCAGGGTCACGATGAAGGACGGGGCTCCGACCAGCGTGACTAGCTTGCCGTGAATTCCGCCAATGGCCGCGCCGCACAGTATCGCGATGCCGATCGCGAGAACTCCCGGTAATCCGTATTGAGCCGAAAGCAATACCAGCGCGACCGCGCAAAACCCCGACACCGATCCGGCGGACAAATCGATTTCTCCGATGAAGAGAACCAGGCTCATGCCGAGCGCCATAACGCCGAGCACGCCGACCTGCAGCGTTAGGTTGGATAGATTTCGCGGCGTAAGGAAGTACGGGCTTGCAATGTGAAAAATAATCCCGACCGCCAGGAGCGCGGCGAGCACGGGGATCAAGCCTAGTTCGCCATGGCTGATCCTTTGCAGCTTCTCCTTGAATGGCGCCGCGGAGACGACCGGCTCGGAACGCGGCCGCGGCTGACTCACGACGGCCGCACTCCCGCCGCTTCGCTTCCCGTTATCGCCCTGACGACATCATCGGGGGTACTGCGACGAGGGTCCATTTCCGCGACCCGGTGGCCCTGCCGGAGAACAAGCGCGCGGTCGGCTAGAGCAAAGACGTCAACCATGTTGTGCGTGATGAGGAGAACGCCGACCCCCTGGTCTCGAAGGCGCCTTATCAATCCGTGCACATTCTCCGTTTGCTCTACGCCCAGTGCTGCCGTGGGCTCATCGAACATCACGACCCGGCTCTGCCAAACTATGGCTCGCGCAATGGCGACGGCTTGCCTCTGGCCTCCCGAAAGCGTGCTAATCGGGTTTGAAAGGGACGGGATTCGGGTCCCCAGAATTTCGAAGGCCCTTTCGGCTTCCTCCTCCATGCTGCGGCGGTCCAGAAACATGCGCCAAAGGGCGCTTCCTCGGCTTCTGCGTTCGCGCCCTAAGAAAAGGTTTTGGGTTACGTTTAGGTTTTCGCACAGCGCCAGGTCCTGGTAGACGGTTTCGATTCCTGCCGTGCTGGCATCGCGCGGCGACGCTATGTCGATTCGCGAGCCGTCCAGGAATAATTCTCCGCTATCGGGGCGATGTACGCCGGACACGATTTTTACCAGCGTGGATTTCCCGGCGCCGTTGTCGCCCAAAAGGGCCAGAACCGAGCCGGCGTGGATATCTAAATCCACGCCGCTTAGCGCTTGTACGCTGCCAAATCTTTTGCTTAGTCCTCGTGTCTCCAGAATGCGCAAGGACGGGACTTTGGCTGCGTTCAATTCAAAATGTACATGCCTCGGCGGCCGAACCGGTGCAAACGTTTTCCTTCTGGGTAAAACCGTCCTTGATGACAGTCTCGGCGATATTGTTGATATCCACGACGGTAGGCTGCAACAAAAGCGCCGGCTGGGCGCCCGAGTCGGTTTGCACGGCATCGGGGAAAATTTCCGAAACGTCTTCGCCGCGCGCAAGAGCCACGGCCCCTTTAGCTGCCGCTGCGGCCTGTTCCTGAAGCGACTTGTAAACAGTCATGGTTTGCTCGCCGTTCAAAATGTTGACTATCGCCGCATCACTCGCATCTTGGCCCGTAACGAGAACCTTGCCCTGCAGGTTCGCGCCTTTGAGAGCGGCGATAACACCCTGCGCAAGCGTGTCATTGGCCGCGACGACGCCGTCTATCATGTCATTATTAGCCGTTAGCGCTTGCTCCATCGCGCGCTGCGCATTCGCGGCAAGCCAGCCCTTGGCTTCGGCTTCGTGGACGATTTCGATTTTGCCGTCAGCCGCCAATGGATCGAGGACCTTGTGGGCACCGTCCTTAAAGGCTCGGCAAGCGGCGCAGAACTGCTCTCCATTGATAATCGCGATTCGAGCGCCCGGCTCGAGATTGTCGACCAGATACTGTGCCTGAAGCACTCCGACATATTCGTTGTTGAACGTAACGAAGCCTTCGGTCACAACGCCCACCATTAAGCCGTCGTAGGCAATGACCGGCACGCCTTCCATCTGTGCTTGGCGGACGACCGGAACCGCGGTTGTTTCGCCGATCGTATTTATGACGATGGCCTTGACGCCCTGAGCGAGAACCGACTCACCCTGCGCGATCTGGCGATTTCCGTCTCCTTCGGCGTTGAGAGCGATCACCTCAATGGACGGGTCAAGCTCCTTCACGGCCTCGATAAAGAAGGGCCTGTCCTTTGTCTCCCAGCGGTCGGCGCACTGTGTGCAAGGCATAAGAAACGCGATTTTCATAGCTTCGGCAGCCTGAATCGCGTTGCCGGCGAATAATACCGAGGCAGCGCCGAGCACCGCTATGAATCCACTAAACTTGAAACTCATGATTTCCTCCCAAGATTAAGCTTGTCCTCAGCAAGCGTTTCCGGTCGCTACCCTCGCATCGGCTTAGGTCGCGCCAAGACGTTTTTTATAATACGGGCAGACGGCCCGCAACCGAATTCTGGCATCGCAACGATAACATCGGGCATTCGGCTTAGTATGCTAGCGGCATCTTGTCTTCCAAGATTGCGCGATAGGCGCGCTTGCGGCACTGCCGACGCAAGCTCGATCTACGGCGCTTAAACTCGAAACGCGTCGACGGATGTAGCCACTTCCGCTATGAGCAACCACATTAAATGAAGCAATTAGCGGCTCCCGCGTTCACGGTATTTTGGGAACCCCGGAACGATTGCGCAGTCTGCGCGGCGCGCGCTCCGGACAACCGTTCACGGCGTCGGCGGCAGTCGGACAAAACGGATCGCACCGCTGGACCGAACGCTTACCCGTCTGGCTCCAGGTTAGATCCAGTTCAAGCAACTGAATTATAACCGATTATGGAGTCAGACGGTCCTCTTTTCGTGGGATTTCCGGGTTATGGCTCGCCCCGTCCCGCCCCCGTCTAGAGGTTTCCAAGACGAAACACCGCTACGCGTGCCGCCTGTATTGCCTTTCAGCCGCGCGGCCCGAACATGGAGCCGCGCCCGCGACAGAGTAATCCAACCTCGCCCGGCGCGTCGCCGCCGAGAAACCCCGAACAACCAAGTACGATGTCCGCGACGACGTTGTGAGCGGACTCGCGCTGGCTATCCAACCCACCGGAATCCGGGCCCATTTCGGCATGAGTACACAGCCACGGAAACGTCATTCCATTCGGCAGAGGGCTTGACTTCATCAATGTGCCACGCTTTCGGCATGAGGTCTGGAGGATCCGAAGCGAACATAAGCGTGCCATTCTCAACCAACTTCCGAGGGCCCACACTTAACCAACTCGACGAAATCAACCGCCATTGACCGTTTGGACGGACTCGACCTCGCACGCTACTTCGCATTCGTTGGAATGGTCGTCGTCAACTTCAAAGTCGTGATGGGCGTGCAAGACGGCAACGATCTGTTAAGGCAACTCACTGGATCTCTGGACGGGCGAGCGGCGGCGACCTTCGTTGTTCTGGCCGGCATTGGTTTGGGACTCGCCGGCAAGAGGAGCATCAGCCAAACGATCTCGGTGACGATTAAGAGAGCTGTTTTCTTGCTCGTGCTGGGGTTGTTAAACACACTCGTCTTCGATGCCGATATCATTCATTACTACGCATTCTATTTCTTCTTCGGCATGCTCTTGCTTCCTTGCAGCAACCGTTTACTGGTCTTCGGAATTCTGTTGCTGAACATCCTGTTTGTCATCTTGATTCTGACCCTGAATTACAATTCAAGCTGGAATTGGGAGGACTACAGCTACGCCGATTTCTGGACACCCTCCGGATTTATGCGGAACTTGTTCTTCAATGGCTGGCACCCGGTCATACCTTGGCTGGGCTTCCTGCTATTTGGGGTCGTACTGAGCCGTGCGCCTCTTTCCGAGCGGTCTACGCAACGAAAACTGGTTGTCGGAGGAGTGTTGACTATCGCAGCCGCCGAGGGCTTGAGCGCCTTGATTTCACCAGTTCTCACGTCAATCGACGTTGAACTGGCAGTCTTTAGCTCGACGCGTCCCGTGCCGCCGATGCCACTGTATACGCTGGCTGGGATTGGAGCCGCTTCTTTTGTTGTTGGCCTCTGTCTGATGATCTCAAAGCGGACCGGCAAACAAGGTATATTGCGGGTAGCCGTTCCTGCCGGCCGTCAGACACTAACTCTGTACATTGCGCACATCCTTGTCGGCATGGGAATCCTGGAAGTGCTTGGGATGCATGGGGGCCAGTCCATTACAGCAGCTGTCGTAGCAGCGGCATTATTTTGCGCCGTCGCGACGATTTATGCGTTGCTATGGAGGCGGTGGTTCCGGCGCGGCCCAATCGAGGCATTGATGCGCTCTCAAACCGGCTAAATTCTTTCCACGACGAAATACGACAAGGCAACGATGCATTGCTCGGTTAATGCCAGTCGCAACAACATCGGCCAATGGTGTCGACGCCTGTGCGGAAGCGCGGGATTGCCGGGCGGTCGACATCGGCGCGCCCGTGCGCCTTACCTGTTCGCCGAGGACGCTATCTGACTTATAAGGTGATCTTGGATGCGGTGGCGCTCGGCGTAATCCGGAACAGTAGGAGAAGACGAATCGAATGTATTTTGGCAGTCCCTAGGGGAATCGAACCCCTCTTTCTAGGTTGAAAACCTAGCGTCCTAACCGATAGACGAAGGGACCGCTAACAAATTCGGGAATGCCATTTAATTGCCGCGTCCGAAAAAATCAAGCGGAAAATAGTCGATGCCGTGCAGATTATTTTTTGTGTGGATATCCACCGCCATTTGCGGCGAATACCGCGCCGGCAACTAAAAATTCCGAATTTTATTCGGAGGCGATTATGGCGCGGACATGCTGGCGCAGGAATTTCGAATACGGCTTTAGCGGCTAGATCAATTCGAAACGGTGTTCGCGGCATCCTCTATTTAAAATCGGTGACTGATTCGCGCGCGAAATCCAGATATGAATCAAATGGTTAAGACTTCGCCAAATTTTTTCTCTGAAACGTAAACGGTAATAGGGGCAACTTTCCGGGAATTGGTTCTAGCCTGACAGGGTATTCCGGGACGTTTGGTGGTTTTTCCCGATGAGGGGATTCCCTTTGGAATCGACTTGTGTTTCCAAGGGGCATGGATAATTCGCAGACGGACATTCGGACGCAGGCGTTCGGTCGAGCGGTGGCGACA
>MPMP01000045.1 GCA_002238565.1 Albidovulum sp. bin36 | reverse complement strand
TCTTCCAGTCGGAAGCCGACATTGTGCCCGAGCCGGAGAACGGAATCTTGCGGGTCCGCATCATCGGCACCGCCAGCAACTCCGGCGACGCGGCGATCGCCGGGCTCCTGGAGGAGCTGACCCGAACCCGCACCGTCTTCCCCGGAACCGGCCTGCGCATGGTCTATGAATTGCCGGACAAAGCGGCGAAACCGAATAATGGGGGCCGGGAAAGCTAGCCGCCGAAAATTCCGAGGTCAGGACGTCTGAGTCTAGAAAAATGCCTAGTCTGCTCGACGCCCCGGGGCGATCAGATGTCAAGAAAGTACGCCTTGAATGTTTGGAATCCGGAGAACAGGGACATGTTGACCTTTGCTGCCGGAATGAAGTTGCCGCTTTCGACACAATGAGCATCGGATGGAGTCGGAGCGCCCGCAGCATTGAATGCGTCGTAGATCGGTTCAGCATTCTGCGCAAATGAGCTGATCCAGCTAAAGGCAACACGCGTGAAGACAACGAAAAAAGAAAGTTTAACCCGGCTGCTCGGCACCCTTGCCAAATCGCGCCTGACAGCCGAGCATTTTACGGAAGCTTGAATTAGTCCATTGAAGCGTCAAATAAACTCGTGCAACGCTTAACTCTAAATTTCGACGCAAGTTCCGGTATCGATCAGATCCTTTTGCGTATGGTCGTCCGTACGCATAGATCTTTCGCGAGGCCTGATTCCAAAGCAAGGCGGTCTTCCGTTAGTGTGGCAAATTACTCGTGGATTGCTGCATCCTGAGGCCGCTTTCCGCAATTTTTGGAATAAGCTCAAAGTGGATCGAGGTTCGAGGAAATGCTGGAATCGCTCACGGTTAAGACATTCAAGAGCCTGGAGAATGTAACGGTTCACCTTGGGATAGTGAACGTCTTTATCGGACCAAACGGTAGCGGCAAGAGTAACTTTCTGGAGGCTTTGGGTATTCTTGCAGCCTCCGCCAACGGACGGGTGGACGACCAGGCATTGCTTTCGCGCGGCGTCCGTCCAGGTCTGCCAGCGCTGTACAGGACGGCCTTTCCCGGAAGAAACGGTAGTCGAATGCCGCCGCATATTTTTTTCGGTGGTGCAGGCAAGGCGGAGAAGTATGAGGTCTCTCTGCAAAACTCACTAAAGAATCCGGCACCTGCCTGGCGTTTCAAATCCGAGCTTTGGGAAGTCGAAGGCGAGAAAATTGTAGGACGATCTTCTCAGCAGGCCACCAAGTCAGATCCATACCGGGGATTAGCTGCACTCAAGGCCGCAGAATCGACATCCCCCAATGGCCACTACCTCCTCGAAAAATTACAGAACTACGTAATCTACACGCCCGCGACGGAGGTGCTTCGCGGCGCTGCTCCCGAAACGCAGCCTCGGGATCCGTTGGGCTTGTTCGGCGGCAATCTGCCGAGAGCGACAATGGAATTGCTCCGCCAACGAAGTCGAGATAAGCGGAGCGAAAAAATCTACAAGGACGTGCTCGAACTGATTGATTGGGCTAAGTCATTCGGAACCACTTCGTCGGACCGAATGTTGCTTTATCCGACTGCTGCGTCGTCAAACCAAGTTGTCAGATTTAGGGATCGCTTTATACGCGAGAAACGGAATGAATTATCAGTTTATGATGTCTCGGAGGGCGCGTTGTTCGCGCTGTTTCTTGCCGTGCTTTCCGGCCACCATAGAAGCCCTTGCTTATGTTCCGTGGACAATGCCGATCACGGGCTGAATCCCGGAATGGCGCGAGCGTTGGTGGAGAAGTTATCTGAATGGTATTTAACTGCGGATGTTGAGCGTCAATTGCTGCTGACCACTCACAATCCACTGATACTCGACGGCCTTCCACTTGAGGATGATCGCGTACGTCTGTTTACGGTTTCTCGAACTCGATCCGGCCGTACTTCCATTCGTCGAATTGAGATTACCGATCGTCTGTTGAAGAAGGCGGAGCAAGGCTGGTCTCTCTCGCGGCTCTGGGTCATGGGACATCTTGGAGGCATGCCCGATCCCTAGTCCGATGCGTAACGCCGTTGTGGTGGAGGGTCAAACTGACGAAATTGTACTTGAAGCCATTTTGTCGGCGGAATTTCCGGATGCCGACCCTGAGATTCAAACATTGCAGCCAGAAGGATCGCGTGCCCTTGGCTTTAAATCGTTTTCGGACAACGGATACGGTTGGGGCGGAGTGTATCGGTGGATCGACCAAGCGGTTCAGGAAAGAGGCGGCTCGATATCAGGCTGCTCAGTTCTCGACAATTTCGACATGATAATTGTTCAGGTGGATGCAGATGTTGCGCACAAAAGTTACGGAGAAGCCAATATTCAAAACCCGTCTCGCAATGACCTGCCATGCTGTCAGCCTTGTCCGCCAGCAAGCGACACGACCAACAGCCTCCATTCCGTAATTCTGGGTTGGCTGGGCCAGGATTCCCGCCCGGAAAATGTTGTACTTTGCACGCCTTCCAAGAGCATGGACACTTGGGTGTTGGCCGCTGTCTGTCCAGAGAATCAAGTAGTGCAGAGGGAAGAATGGGAATGTAATTTAGAACCGAGCGGTCAACTTGGCACTCTTCCAAAATCGAAACGGTTTAAAAAATCTGTTAGCGATTTCAGAAGACTTGAGAAAAAAGTAGCCGAAAATTGGCATGTGGTTGTCGAGCGATTTTCTGAGGCGGCAAAGTTTAAAGCCGATCTCCAGTCATCGTCGGAAAGTTGCACGGGTCGTAATGAAGAATAATTAGGATTTTGCCGTGGCCCTCAACGTTGATACTTTCCCTAACGGAAACCCGCACTTGGCAATCCTACTTCACGAGTCCTGGCGCGAAAGAAAGCGCATTCCGAGGCGGCGCGGTCGCGAGCCTTTCCCTTCTCGGAGTGAACCTCGACCGGAACGTTCCCATAAGGCTGGCAGGTTGACCGGCGGCCGCAGGGCCGGAAAACCCATGAAAACCAGCAGGTTGGTCATGGAATCCTTCTTCAGATCCCCCTTAAGTTCAGACTAAAGTAGCTCGGCCTACGACTGCGACGCGCGCCTGCCTGACAACGCTCGTGAAATTGTGCCGTAAGCCGATTCGCTGACAGACACCAGATCGGAGATGCCTTTCAGAGTCCGATTGCATCACGGCGTAACTGGTGCGACTTGCCCCAACACGCGTTCACGCGGCAAGATCTTGGATCTTTCGGCGCAGATCATCATCCGCTTCGAGCGACGAGACTGCAGTACCGGCAACTTTGTTCAGCCGCGCGAGGTCGAGTCGCGGTATCTCCTGCTAGTCGGCGAACACGATGACCGACTCAAAGGGCACACCGTGAAGCAAGAAATGCGACAGCATTAATTATTGTTAGGCGCGCCTTGTCGCGGCCTGGTATGCCGTACAGGAACACCGACTTGCCGTTCTTTCCCGCGAAACGGTAGTCGACGGGATAGTGGATGGCATCCGGAACTTCCGGTGGAATGTAATCGGTCTCAACGACATCCTCGTCCAGGATAGTGAAGACTAACTCACGCAAGTCCTCGTAAAACATCGAGGCGACCCTCTCTCGGCTGAGGAACGTCAAGTCATGGATCTTTGTCAACGCCTGACCAAATTTGAATAAAGTTGCCGCCACTAGGTCCGGAGGCGCCTCTATGGAGAAGATGCCCTCGACTTCCTCGATGCCGCTCTCGCGTACGATGTGATCACGTAGCGAAGCGCGCGCGCCGTCATAAAACAGTTCCACGTCATGCTCATAGCTTATTTGCATCAAGGTGTGGCCGCGATCGCTGAGCTTCACTCCCCCGCCCGTCGTTTCGGACAAGTAGATCGGGAAGTGATCACCATCTGGAAACGTGAACGGTGATTCCATCATCAGCACATCGTCCTCGCGCCGGTAAATCTTAACATCTGCGCATAAACGCTCGCACAGCAGCTTCTCCAGTTGCACCTGATCAAGCACCATTGAACAAGTCCGGTTCGTCATGATTCGCGGAATGGCCCTGAACTCCGCAATCTTCAATCAAGCGCGCGAGCGCTCCTTCCAAGGTCCTGTACCTATCCGCTCTCTCGGCGTAACTGTCGACCTTCGTCCCCGCCGCAAGTACCTCGGGCGTGGCACGATGGATGTGACGGGCGTACCGGATCTTTCCGTGTACATGGCTTTCCCCGTTGTAACGAACAAGGCTCAGCGGCTTCTCGCCGCGCCGCGCCAGCGCCAAGCCACACGAAAAGTCCTGATCGTCACCCGGGTTCTGCCTTTTGTAGATCCGGTAGGTCGACCCGTCTGCCGTTTCGGCTTTGAAATTCCTTTGCTTGTACCGCCCCCGCTTCGCCAACCAACGCGCACCGGGATACCTCACCCGCTTGGAGGCTGATCGAAGTCGGTCAAGCGCATCATTCGACATCAAAAAATCAGTCATCGGACCATGGCATACGACCACCGCCGCTGTGGCCCAAAGTGCGTCCGGCAAACAGGGCGTCCAAGCGCGTAAAGCCCCATCGCGAGGACCCTGCCTCGGTCGCCTCTAGCGTCGCTCCTCCCAGATGCCATCTCCTGCTCGATACTGTTGCGCAACAGCAAATCGTCTCGCCTCATAGCCCAAGTTCACGGGTTACGGTCTTCGAATCTTGGTCCGTCAGGTTCCTTTTGGATTGTGAACAGATTTCGATCTCCTACGCCAGTCAATTCAACGGTAGGAGACGGTAATGCTAAGGACAATGAGATTCGCCTTGTGGCCCGTTTGTCCGTCGCATGTGCGATCAACTCTCCATAGCAACTTTGTCGGCGAAGCGGATTCGAACCCGTATCTCCCGCTATCCTCCGGATGCCGCCGGTGCCAATCTCCGATCCTGAAGCCAGCGCGCCTGTTTGGTCGAACTCGGAAGCTAGTAGCATGAGCCGTGCGGGCCCGCGCGACCAGGGGATGCATCGCGTCGATGGTTAAAGGCTGAACCTCGCCGGCTTGGCGACTAGCACGACGAACCCGTCTCGCGAGCCGGCATTGCCGCTGTGCCGATTGATGCCTTCAATCCGCGTAATTCGATCCCTCGGAATCAAGGATGGCTTTCAGTTCGGCGAAATGCCTCTCGGACTGGTCCGGATAGTTTTCCAGTTCTGACGCGGTTTTTTCGGCGATACTGTGCGGAAGCACGCGAAGCGGCTTGCCGGTCTGAAGTGCGCGAATGTAGGTTTCGGCCGCTCTCTCGAAATAATACATCCGATTAAACGCATCCGCGACGCTGGAGCCAATTACCAGCAGACCGTGATTGCCCATGATCATGACCTTTTTATCGGTGTCCGCGAGCATGGTCGCGCACCTTTCGCCGCTTTCTTCGAAGGCAAGCCCGGAGAAGGACTCATCGACGACCGTGCGATTGTAGAACATCGCGGTGTTCTGATCGATCGGAGGCATTTCCGAATCTGCAAGGCAAGCGAGAACGGTCGCGTGAATAGAGTGAACATGCATGACGCATCGCGCATTCGGGCACTTTCTGTGGATTGAGCCATGCAGGCCCCAGGCCGTGGGGTCCGGAGCGTTTTCGCCCTCCATGGTGGTCGGATCCTCGGCGTCAAGCAGCATCAGGCTCGACGCGGTCAGCAGAGCGAAGTGCCGCTGATTGGGATTGATCAAGAACTTCGTTCCCGATTCATTGACGGCCAGGCTGAAATGATTGGCGACGGCTTCATGCATATTCAGGCGCGCCGTCCACCGAAACGCGGCGGCGAGATCGGCCCTTTCCGCCCAGTAGTCGGGTTCGTTAGGGCGGGGCGCCAATGCTAGCAGGCTCATTGAGTTCTCCGTCGTAATTTGCCGCGAGTCCGGTTCGGAGGTCCTCGCATCGGCTCCGCGGAAGACTATAGCACAGAATTGCCGCATCCCGGCGATAATCTTGCGCCGATCGAAGCGGCTCTATTCAGGCGATGCGAATTCTCGAATGCCCGGGCGGCTGCTTTCCGCTAGGCTTGCCGCGAAATTTTCGCGGCGCATCCCGGCAATTGACAATCTTGAAAAATACGAGAAGAATGCATGCGCAAATCAGTTCCGGTTTGCCGGGTAAGATATCGGAATCGAACAAATGTCGCGTTCCTCGGAATCATCGGGCAAGCGCCCGAAACCGAAAATCTCGAAAAGGCGCTACGAGAGCGAATTGCTCAAGCTTCAGAGCGAGCTTGTCGTGCTAGCCGATTGGGTCAAGAGCGAGAAGAAGAAGATCGCCGTGATTTTCGAAGGCCGGGATGCCGCCGGGAAAGGCGGGACGATCAACCGAATTACGCAGTACGTCAGCCCCAGAATTTGCCGCGTCGTCGCTCTCCCGGCGCCTACGGAGAAGGAAAAATCGCAATGGTATTTCCAGCGCTATGTGGCGCACCTTCCCGGCGCGGGAGAAATAGTGCTGTTCGACCGAAGCTGGTACAATCGCGCGGGCGTCGAAAAAGTCATGGGATTTTGCTCCGACGACGAGTACGAGGAATTCCTGAGGTCATGCCCGCTGTTCGAAGAGATGCTTGTCCAATCCGGAATAGTACTCATCAAATACTGGTTCTCCGTTTCGGACGAAATGCAGGAACGAAGATTTCAAAGCCGCGCTTCCATGCCGCACAAGCGCTGGAAGCTTAGCCCCATGGATCTGGAGGCGAGAAACCGCTGGGAGGAGTTTTCGCGAGCCAAGGACACGATGTTCGCCCGGACGGATACGGAACTGGCGCCGTGGTACGTAGTCGATGCGGACATAAAGATGCATGCAAGGCTCAACTGCATCAACCATTTGCTTTCCCACATTCCGTACAAGGCTCGGTCCGTAGAGGAAGTACCGCTTCCGCCTCGGCCCAAATCGAAAGGATACGAGCGAGCTCCCTTCGATTCTCAAACATTCGTACCTGAGACTTATCCCTAGATTCCGTACCGGCCTGCTCCATGCCAGTCGTCGTCAAGAAGCGGCAAAAAGCGGATGGCGAAACTCACCGCGCGGTTGAATTCATGAGAAATTCGCGCCCGTAATCGATTGCGCGTCGAGACGACGGGGTTTAGACGGCGGAAAGCTGGAAAAAATCAAGGACTGCGATGTCAATGAGGAAGCCGAAGCTAGCGTTAATCCCGGGCGACCCGAGCGGCATCGGTCCTGAACTGGTAGCCAAACTGCTTTCGAATCCGGAATCGGCCGAAAAGGCCGACATTTTGGTGATCGGAGATTCCCATGTCTTCGAATTGGGGGAAGAGCAGTCCGGAGCGGCTTTCGCAAAGGTAGCTTGCGACCCGACGAGCGATTGGACCCGGGCGGGTCCCTATGCGTGGTACGAAACCGACACGATCGACCGGGACGACATCGCCGTCGCTCGCGTTCGGAGGGCTAGCGGCGCCTGCGCCTTGAATTGCCTTTCGACGGCGCTCGATTTTTTGAAGGACGGCATCGTCGAGGGCCTTCTTTTCGCTCCGTTCAACAAGGAAGCCCTGCATCTGGCGGGGCTCGGCCACAACGACGAGCTGCACTTCATCGCCGATTATCTCGGCGTCGAAAACTATATTTCCGAAGTCAATGCAATGGATGGCATCTGGACCAGCCGGGCGACGAGCCACATTGCCTTGCGCGATGTCGCCGACACCGTCAGCGAGGACAGAATCTGCGAAGCGGTGCTTCTCATTCACGACCTTCTGCGCCGGTCGGGGATCAAGCGGCCGCGAATTTCCGTCGCGGCGCTGAATCCCCATGCGGGAGACGGCGGGAATTTCGGCAGGGAAGAGATTGAGGTCATTCGCCCCGCCGTGGAAAAAATGGCCGCCAGGCAACTGGCGGTGGACGGACCCTGGCCGTCCGACACGGTATTTCTGAAGGCGAAGGCGGGCGAGATCGACGCGGTCGTGACAATGTATCACGACCAGGGCCAGATCGCGCTGAAGCTCATGGGATTCGATCGGGGCGTATCGGTTTTGGGAGGCTTGCCGGTTCCCGTCGCCACGCCCGCTCACGGAACCGCGTTCGATATCGCCGGGAAGGGGGTTGCGGATGTCAAGGCGATGTGCGCCGCCTTTGGGACCGTCTGCGAAATGGCCGGAAACTGGCGAAAGGCCGACGGCGTGACGACGCGGTGAATCGCCGCGAGGTTTTAAATCGCAAGGCGCGGAGGCGGGTCTAGCGCCCCCAATTCAGCGTCGCCGCATCGACTTGGGAAAGCATGGCTAGCAGCGTATTCTTCGTTTCGACCGGAAGCGGGGGAATCGGGTGCCGGCAAAAGTCGGACTTGATGACGCCGCCGGCCTGCATGGCGGATTTCGCCGCGCGAAACCCGCACTGCCGATTCTCGAAATTTATGACCGGAAGAATCCTGTTGTACGCAGCCTCGGCGGCATCGCGGCGACCGCAAAGATAGAGGGAGACCACCTCGCCGATCAATTCGGGAATCAGCGCCGAAGACATGCAGCCCGTCGCTCCCGCATCCAAATCGGCCAGCAGCGTAATGCCTTCCTCGCCGTCGAACGGGCCTTCGATGAGATCGCCTCCAAGTTCGAGAAGCTTGCGCAATTTGGACGCGGCTCCCGGGCACTCGATTTTGAATAGGCGCACCCACTCCAGTTCCCGCGCCATTTTCGCGAGCAGGTCCGCGGGCATGTCGACGCCGGAAAGAGGCGCGTCCTGAACCATGACCGGAATGCCGACCTCGCCAATTCGGGAGAACTGCTCGAACGTCTGCTCCTGACTGCCCTTAAGCAAGGCGCCGTGATACGGAGGCATCGCCATGACGGCAGCTGCGCCGAGATCCTTGGCAAAGCGGGTTCGCTCGACCGCGATGTCGGTCGCGAAATGGCTCACTGTCAAAATTACGGGTGTCCGGCCGGCCACATGCTCTAGGCAGAGGCGCGACAGCTCGCTCCGCTCCTCGTCGGACAGCAGGAATTGTTCCGAGTAGTTTGCGAGGATGCAAATCCCGTTCGCCTTCTGGTCGATCATGCAGTCGAGAACTCGCCGCATCCCTTCGAAGTCGACGGCGCCGTTTTCGCTGAACGGCGTCGGCGCGACGGGCCATGCCCCGGCGTAGGCGCGATTCGTCATATTCTAATCCCCGTGAACATGGCTGCCGTCGCGATAATTGGGTTCGCGATGCGCGGCTTGCCTCGCAATTTGGAAACTGCGCCTTCGGGATGCGGGAAAGGCGCTCGATCGGCTATTCCTGAATTTCGAAATTGTCCGCATGCTTGTCGGTAATGCGGATGCCCAGCCCCGGCGCGGCCTCGTCCAGATCGAGGAATCCGTCGCGCGCTTCCGGATCTCCTTCGAAAATGTAGTAGAAAAGCTCGTTGCCGATCTCTACGTCGAATACCGGGAAATGCTCGGACATGGGGCAGTTCGGGCTCGACATCGTCAGGTGATAGTTGTGAACCTGCCCCGCGTGCGGAATCACCGGGATCTGGTAGGCTTCCGCGAGCGCGTTGATCTTGTGGGCGGCGGTTATTCCGCCGACCCTGTTGGTGTCGTACTGAACGACGGAAACCGCGCGAGCGTCGAGAAGCTGGCGGAACCCGAACAAAGTGTATTCGTGCTCGCCGCCGGAAATCGGAATCGGACCGGCGTTTAGCGCGGCGTAGCCGTGAATGTCATCGGCGATAACCGGTTCCTCCAGCCATCTCGGCTCGTATTTTTCCAGCTTCGGAAGCATGCGGCGACAATAGTCCAGATTCCACCCCATATAGGCCTCGACCATGAGGTCGGTGTCGTATCCGACAACTTCCCGCACGGCTTCGACCCGTCGCAGATTCTCGCGCATTCCCGCCATGCCGTCTTTGGGTCCGAAGCCGAAGCGCATTTTGAACGCCTTGTATCCTTCGCCGAGGGCGGAAGACGCTTCGGCCTGCATGTTGTCGACGGTGTCCGAATAAAGCTTGGAATAGTAGACCGGGATCTTTTCCTTGGTGCGTCCGCCCAGCAATTTGAATACTGGCTTGCCGACGAGCTGGCCCATCAAGTCCCAGATAGCGATGTCCACGGCGCTGATCGCCGTCATGCCGACGCCCTTGCGGCCCCAGGCCATTGTCTTGCGATACATCCGCTCCCAAAGGAAGGCGTAGTCGAAAGGGTCTTCGCCGACGACGAGAGGGGCGTAATAGTTGTCGATGGCCGCCTTGACCAGAACGGGCGCAAGAGCGGCATTGCCGATTCCGATTTCGCCCGATTCGGCTTCAACCTCGCAAGTGAGCCATTGATGGAATCTAAAGCTATGCATCGAATCGCCCCTGTCCCAGAGGGCGTCTCCGGCGTTCGTGCAAAAATTCGCCTGAGGCGGGACGGTCGGTCCCGTCCAATTCCAAACGCGCGCGCGAACTGATTTAATTTTGGTCATTTTTCCTTCCTGAATTTGCCGGGCGGCCTGCGAACTTCGACGCCGTTCTCCAAATTGGGGGGCCGAACAGGGCGACTGCTGTCAGCACGAAGAAAAAGAGGGCCAGCGGTCGCGTAAAAAGGAGCCACCATTTTTCGTCGAGCATCACCATGCTTTGGCCGAGTCGCGTTTCCAGCATTTCGCCCAGAATGAGTCCGATTGCCAGAGGCACGACCGAGAACCCGTAGCGCCGCATGAAGAAGCCAATGACTCCCGCGGCAAGCGCGATCCAGACATCCAGCATCGACTGATCGAGCGAGTATGCCCCTACGACGGAAAAAACAAAGACGCAAGGCCAGAGAACCCGCGTCGGAATCAACGTAACCCGCGCGAAGATTCTGGCTCCGGCCAGCCCGATTCCGAAAAACAGCACATTGACGAGCATCATGGACCAGAAAATTGCGAATGCGAATTCCGCCTGCTCCGTGAACATCGCCGGGCCGGGGCGGAGGCCGTGCACCATCAAGCCCGCCAGTATGACGGCGGCCGTCGGGCTTCCCGGAATGCCCAGAGCCAGCGTCGGCACCATCGCGCCGCCGGTCGCGGCGTTGTTCGCCGCTTCGGAGCCGGCGATGCCTTCGATCGCGCCTTTCCCGAATTCCTCGGGAGTCTTGGACCATCTCTTGGCTTCGTTGTAGCCGATCATCGACGCGACCGTCGCCCCCTCCGCCGGGAGGATGCCGATAAAGGTGCCGATTCCGGACGATCTCGCGATCGTCTTCCAGGTTTTTCGATAATCTTCTCGACTCGGCAGCCGGATCGTCTTCATGGCTATTCGTTCGCGCACGGCATCCAGCGCATTCGACTGCAGCAGCAATTCCGAAATCCCGAATATCCCGATCATTACAGGTACGAATCCGATGCCCGTTGTAAGTTCCGACATGCCGAAGGTGAATCGCTCGACATCGGTTAGAAGGTCGATTCCAACCGTGGCGAGCAAAATGCCGAAAGCCCCGGAAATCAGATTCTTCAACGGGTTGCCGTCGCCGATCGATGCCAGCATAGACAGTCCGAAAAGCGTAAGCGCGAAGTACTCGGGCGGCGCGAAATTGTAGGCCGCGCGAGCGAGCAGCGGGGCGGCCAGCATCAGGCAGATCACGCTTACGATTCCGCCGATCGTCGAAGATACGGCGGCCATTCCAAGAGCCCGTCCCGCCTCGCCGCGCTGCGCCATCGGATATCCGTCGAGGCACGTCGCGGCGCTGGCGGACGTTCCCGGCGTGTTGATTAGTATTGCGGTTATCGCGCCGGCGAATGTCGCCGAGCAGTAAATGGTTGCGAGAACCGCGATCGCCGCGACCGGGTCCATCGTTAGCGTGAACGGCAGGAGAAGCGCCGCGCCTGTCGTCGCGTTCAGGCCCGGAAGCGCGCCGATAATGACGCCGCCCAGAGTCGCAGCCAGGACAAGGAGCAAAAGGCCGGGCTCGGCAAGCGCCGCCAATCCGGATAGCGCAGCCTCCACGGGATCAGCCGTACCAGATGCTGGTAAGAACGCCCCGCGGAAACCGTATTCTGAATACCTGGTCGAAAAGCAGAAACACGCAGGCGGGCAAGGCGACGCCGACTCCCAGCAGAACGCCGGCGCGCCGTTCTCCCCAGAGAGCGGAAAGCGAGGCCGCGAAAATTCCAAGCGCCAGAAACAGGTCGACGGCGGCCGCGGCGACGAATCCGGCCATGAGAGCCATCGACAGCATTGCCTCGCGAGCGAGCGGTTTCGGCCTCGGCGCTTCTTTGCCGAGAGCCAGCAGGAGCGACAGGAAAATTATGAGGCCGCAGACCAGCTGGGGAAAATCCGACGGCTGTATTCCGCGCTTCAGTATCGGAGGAACGCGTTCGAAGTAGTTGGCGGACCAAAACACGGCGGCGCAGAACGCCGCAATGCCCGCAGGCAGCCAGTAACGGCTTGCGATATCACGGGCCGCCTTCATCGCCGCCGCCCGAATCCTTCAAAAACGCTCGGCATGCAAGTTCGGGCGCGGCGAGTTCGCATTCGCCGCGCCACTTTTACAAGTCTACTCAATAAATCCGAGTTCCTTAAGCGCCGATTCCATGTCCGTAACCATGGTGCCGATCTGGTTGCCCCAGACGTCCGATCCGGCGACCGACGTCGAATCGAGTCCCACGGCGGTCAGAAAGCTCTGGTAGACCGCATGGTTCATGGCGTTGATCAATGCGGCTTCAATTTTTTCCGCCACGTCGTCCGGCGTATCCTTGTGGACGACGAATCCGCGCACGGTGGAAAAGCTGACCGGAATTCCCATCTCCTTCGCGGTCTTGACATCCGCGAGAGCAGCCATTCTTTCGTCCGCCAGAACGACTATCGGGCAAATCTCGCCGGCATCGATCTGCGAGCCGGCTTCAGCGAGATTCAGCACGGCTGCGTCGACGGCTCCCGCGACCAGCTGGGTCGCCAACTCGCCGCCACCGTCGAAGGGCACGATTTTAGGCGTGGCCATGCCGCCCTTCTTTGTAAACATGAAAGCTGAAACGTCGTCGATGTTGGCGACATGCGTCGTTCCGTATGCGATCGGCGTTTCCCTTTGCGCTTCTACGAACGCCTCGGCGGATTCGTAGGCGCCGCAGCGCACCATGAGTATCTGAGGATCGTCCGTTCCCCTCGCGATCGGACGCAAGTCCTCGAGCTTCATGTCGGTCTTACCCTTTGCCATGACGGCCGCGTGGCCGATCGTATAGGTTAGGATCGTATATCCATCCGCCGGCAAGGTGATGTAGTAGTCCATCGCCGTGGATCCGCCGCCGCCTCGCTTGTTGACAACGACCATGTCTTGGCCAAGTTCTCTGCGAGCGCGAAGCATCATCATTCGCGTCGTTACGTCCGTGCCGCCCCCGGCGCCCGCGTGGGTTACGACTTCGATGGTCTTGGACGGGTATTCATCCGCCTGCGCGGGAGCGGCTAGAAGCGCCGCTGCGCCGGCAATGCTAGCGCAAAGAATTTTTACGTTCATTATTTCTCTCGTTTGTTTGAGTTAAGGGCAAGGCCGACAGCCTTTGCAAGAAAAGCGCGAATAATTTAACCGCCGAACTTTGTCAAACGGCGACGGGCGCGGCAAATTTCCTGTAGACGACGAGAAAGCGTTTTTTGCAGCAAGCTGAACTGCCGTTTCCCGAGCTTTTCCAATTGCGGGCGGCAGCTTGAACGCGAAATTTGAGCCGCACCCAGCGACGACTCTCGCCTTCACGATCAGTCAAGTCGCATTCGCAGACTACCTATAGGCGTGAAAACCGCCTCATCCGAAATTGAGAATGCTCCGAGCAACGAACCGAGCTATTCGGGCATGCGGAATCAAAAATAGGGAGGCATAGAGAGGATTATTTGGCGGAATTGGCAGGTCAGCCACGGCAAGAGGTCCGACATTCCAAGCTTCGGGCGCAGGTCTTTCCACAACGGGCATTGATGTCAAATTGGTGTTCGCGGACTAACGGCCCGCTGGAGGAAAAGCGGTGCGATCAGCGATTGGAGCGGGCGGCTCCGGGGCGTTGCTGCGTCCCGGAGCTCATCGGCAGATCGAAAGCTGCAAAATTGCTCGAGGCGGCCGATGCGGGCAAATGCCTTGCGCCACTTTCGGCGCCCCTCGCACGCCGTAAACCAAGTCGAACTTCGCGTCGCTATTCCGCCGCGAAATTCCCGTATTTTTTACTTGCGGCCAAACTAGCGCCGCTCTTCATGCAGCAGCCGACCTACAATGAATGATCGCATGCCGGCCACCCTGGCGATGGCGGACCTTTCGGCGCATTGCGGGCCGGCGCCATGGCTTCATTCAAGCACGCCGGGCCAGTTCATGTCGCCTTTCGCGACATTGCCGGGAATATCGATTTCCCATAGCCCGCGAACAAGCTTGTTGTAGTTGAGAAAAAGCTTTCCATCGTAAACGGTCCAGGCGTCCGGCTCGGTCTTTGCCGTATAGTTCCGCGAAACCGCATAGGCGCAGTAGCCCCCGTACTGGGGAGCGTACGCATCGGGATCCGCTTCGAACAGCGCCTTGTTGTCCGCGCTGGAGAACAGCCAGACGGCGTCTTTCCAGTTCAGCGAGTGATCCCTCGATCCTTTGACCGGCTTCTCCTCCGTGAAATACGCCACGGGGTCGTAGCCGTTAATGGCGGCGCCATTCCTCGAAAAAACCTCCGGCTTCGCGGCAAGCGCCGCCGTTGAAATTAGAGCGCCGAGCAGAGCCACTGCGCAGGTTCTAAGCAATTGCTGGACCATCTTTGCCATTCCTTTTGAATCGAGCGGAATATTCGGCTCGGCGGATTCTTGTTTCGCGCGAGCATTCGCCAAGCCGGATTTGCAATTTGATAATAGGGCATTCATTTGCTAAGAATCAAGCCGCCTAAGCGGCGATGGCTGCGGATAATTCTTCCGCCGCCGGACAAGTCGCCATCATATTGAAGGAACCGTGGTTCCATGCAGATGCCGTCCCCGAGAGCAAGCGTGCTGGCGCGCAGGCGGACTATAATCTCCAGGCTGCAGGGCGTGCTTCCCGAAGGATCGGTGATACACGACGAATTCGAACTGCGGGCCTACGAATGCGACGCGCTGACGATGTACGGGTGTCCGCCCCTCGCGGTCGTCCTTCCGGGAACGACGGAAGAGGTCGCCGAGGTCCTCAAGGCGTGCGGCGAAGAAGGCGTTCCCGTGGTGCCGCGCGGCTCCGGCACGTCGCTTTCGGGCGGCGCCCTGCCAACCGCGGACTGCGTCGTGCTGGGCGTTTCCCGCATGAACCGGGTTCTTGAAACGGACTACGCGAACAGATTCATTAGAGTGCAGACGGGACGGACGAACCTGTCGGTTACCGGCGCCGTTGAAAATCGCGGCTATTTCTATGCTCCAGACCCGTCGAGCCAATTGGCATGCGCGATCGCAGGCAACATCGCCATGAACTCCGGCGGCGCGCACTGCCTGAAATACGGCGTGACGACCAACAACCTGCTTGGCGCGAAAATCGTCTTGATGAATGGCGAAATCCTGGAATTGGGCGGAGCCCATCTTGACGCCGGCGGCTTGGATTTTCTCGGAGTCGTCTGCGGCTCCGAAGGCCAGCTGGGCGTGGTAACCGAGGCGACCTTGCGAATTTTGCGGAAGCCGGAAGGCGCGCGACCGATCCTGATGGGATTCGAAGCCAACGAAGTCGCCGGCGCCTGCGTTTCGGACATCATACGCGCGGGCATCCTGCCCGCGGCCATCGAATTCATGGACCGGAAGTGCATTCGCGCATGCGAGAGCTTCGTCGGCGCGGGCTACCCCGATGTCGAGGCTCTGCTTATCATAGAAGTCGAAGGCTCCCCTGAGGAAATCGACGAGCAGCTCGCGTTGATCACGCGCGTTGCCGAGAAGCACCGCCCTTCGGAAATTCGCGAAAGCGGGTCGGATGAAGAGACTCAAAGGATATGGGCCGGACGAAAAGCCGCTTTCGGGGCCATGGGCGTGATAAACGACTACATGTGTCTCGACGGAACGATCCCGGTTTCCGAATTGCCGGTCGTGCTAAAAAGGATCGGAGAATTGTCGAACGAGTTCGGATTGGAGGTGGCCAACGTGTTTCACGCGGGCGACGGAAACCTTCACCCTCTGATCCTATTCGACGCGAACGATGAGGATCAACTTGGGAAATGCGAGGCCATGGGCGCGGAGATTCTCAAGCTGTGCGTCGATGTCGGCGGATGCCTGTCGGGCGAGCATGGCATCGGCGTCGAAAAGCGCGACTTGATGCCTTTCCAGTACTCTGCGGACGATATCGAGGCGCAGATTCGGATCAAGGACGCGTTCGATCCGAATTGGCTGCTGAACCCCGCCAAAGTTTTTCCCTTGTCCGCGACCGCGAGCCGGCGGGAAGCGTGAATCCGGCCAGCGAATCCGAACTCGCCGAGACGGTCGCCTCGGCGACCGGGCCGTTCGCGGTAATTGGCGGCGGCACGAGGCGTTTCGGATCGATGCCGGATTCGGAACGGCTCTCCACGCGCAGGCTCGATGGAATTCGAATCTACGAGCCAGGCGCTCTCACGCTGGTGGCGTCGGCGGGCACGCCGGCGGAGGACGTTGCCGCGCTGCTGGCGGAAAATGGCCAGCGATTGGCTTTCGAGCCGATGGATTATCGAGCGATTCTCGGAACGGCCGGAACGCCGACCATCGGCGGAATCGCGGCAACCAATTCATCGGGGCCGCGGCGAATCCAGGCTGGAGCCTGCCGCGACAATATGCTCGGCATCCGCTTTGTGAACGGCGAGGGAAAAATCCTCAAGAATGGCGGAAGGGTCATGAAGAACGTTACAGGCTACGACCTGGTAAGGCTTCTTGCCGGAAGCCACGGCACGCTCGGCATCCTTACCGAGGTCGCGTTCAAGGTGCTGCCCATGCCCGAAAGCGCGGCATCGCTCGCAATTAGGCGCCTGGACTCCGTCTCTGCCGTTAAGTCGCTTTCGGCGGCGCTCGGTTCGCCGTTCGGCGTTAGCGGCGCGGCTCACCTTCCAGGCTGGAAGGGGGAGGAGGCTTCGACGATTATTCGAATAGAGGGCTTCGGCGAATCGGTAAAGTATCGCGCCGGAAAACTAAGGGATCTGCTTCGCGGCTACGGTGACATCGATGTGGAATTCGATCAGGAGCGAGTCGACGCCACATGGCGGTCCATTCGCGATGCCGAAAGATTCAGCGCATCCGTCGGCGATATCTGGAGGATTTCCGTGAAGCCGTCCGATGCGCCGGGCATCGTGGAGAAGGCGGCCGGCCTGGAGAGGGCGGATGCAATGTTCGACTGGGGAGGCGGACTCGTTTGGATGCTGGTTCCGGAAGGCACGCCTCTGCGCGACCTCCTAGGGGATTTTAGCGGTCACGCGACGCTTGTCAGAGCATCCCCCGAAACCAGCAGCCGGGTACGGACATTCCAGCCTCTTCCGCCGGCGCATGCCGGAATCGCTTCAGCCCTCAGACGGCAATTCGACCCGAGAGGGATATTGAATCCGGGCCTGATGTGTTGATGCGCCCGCCCTGCCGTTTCCGAAATCTCGAAATCGAAGATAGCGATGCAGACAAACTTTACCGATAGGCAGCTCGAGAATCCGGATTTTCGGCGCAGCAACGACATTTTGCGAGCCTGCGTGCATTGCGGGTTTTGCACGGCTACCTGCCCGACGTACCAGATTCTAGGCGATGAATTGGACAGTCCCAGGGGCCGAATCTACTTGATCAAGGACATGCTCGAGAACGAGCGCCCGGCGGACAAGAAAACGGTTTTGCACATCGACCGCTGCCTGTCCTGCCTCGCATGCATGACGACTTGTCCTTCCGGCGTGCATTACATGCACCTGGTGGACCATGCGCGGGAATATATCGAGAAGACATACAGAAGACCTCCGGGAGAGCGGCTCCTTCGCGGCTTGCTAGCGGCTGTTCTTCCAAGGCCGACGCTCTTTCGCCTCGCGCTGTTGGGGGCGAAGCTTGCCGCTCCGCTGTCGGGGCTGGTGCCGAGCGAGCGCCTGCGAGCGATGCTCGCGCTTGCGCCGAAAGACATTCCGCCGGTCAGCCGCTACGACGATCCCCAGGTATTCGCCGCGAATGGCGAAAGAAAAATGCGAGTTTGCCTCATGACCGGATGCGCGCAGCGCGCGCTCAATACGAATATCAACGACGCCACGATTCGGCTGCTTCGGCGGCTGGGCTGCGAAGTCGTCGTGGCGAAGGGCGCAGGGTGCTGCGGGGCGCTCGCCCACCATATGGGCAAGTCGAAATCAAGCCGCAGGTCGGCATCCAGAAACGTGGCGGCGTGGAAGCGCGAGCACGAGTCCTGCGGGATCGACGCGGTTGCAATCAACGCAAGCGGATGCGGAACGACCATAAAGGACTACGGGCATATGCTGCGCGATACGCCTCAGGCCGACGACGCGGCCATGGTGGCGGGCATGGCGCGCGACATCACTGAAATTCTGCCCGGCCTGGAATTTCCGAAGCTTCCTAAAAGAAATATGCGTATCGCCTACCACGCCGCTTGCTCGCTGCAGCACGGTCAGAAGATAAAGTCGCAGCCGAAGGAACTCCTGGAGAAAGCCGGTTTCGAGATAGTGGAGCCGGCCGACAGCCATCTTTGCTGCGGTTCCGCGGGAACGTACAATCTAATGCAGCCAGCGATATCGGCGGAGCTGCAGTCGCGAAAAGTTCACGAGCTTGAAAACTGCCGGCCCGACGCCATCGCGGCGGGCAACATCGGGTGCATGATTCAAATCGCATCCGGCACGCGCATTCCAGTCGTCCACACCGTTGAACTGCTGGACTGGGCGACCGGGGGGCCGAAGCCCGAAACGCTAGGGTCCGCCGGCTAGCTGGCGGACTCTTCGAAACAGTTCGGATCGCGCGATTGAAAACGGAACCGAGAATTCCCTCGGGGCTTTCGGGCGGCGAAGGAAAAATCCGCCCCGAAACCGGAACGGGTTGATTCGGCGCCGCAGAAGAATTCCGAAATTTTTCGACTTCGCACTCTAGAAACCTCGATCGGAAATGCCCACTTATTGTGTGCCGAGCGCCGATGAATTCGGGTTCGGCGACGAACCGCGTCTAGTCCATGAAGGATAGACGCACATTGCAACATCGCTCAATGGAGGATGCCATGCGCACTTTCGACCTTTCCCCTATTTATCGAACGACTGTAGGTTTCGACCAATTCGCGGACCTTTTCAATCGCGCGCTTTCGAGTGAAGTGCCGACGAACGGGTACCCGCCCTTCAATATCGAAAAGACATCGCCGGATTCGTACCGCATCACCGTCGCGGCCGCCGGATTCGCGAGCGAAGATCTCGGTGTTGAAATTCGCCAGAATCAGCTTGTGGTCAAGGCCAGCAAGCCGTCTGCGAACGAGGATCACAAGTTCTTGCATCGCGGGATAGCCAACCGCTCGTTCGAAAAGAAATTCCAGCTTGCCGACTATGTGGTGGTTACCGGCGCGTCGTATGAAAACGGCTTGCTCAACATCGACCTTGCAAGGGAGATCCCGGAGGCGCTGAAGCCGCGCAGGATCGAAATTGCGTCCGCAGGGTCCGGGAGCGCCGACGCGAAAGCGAGAGGCGTAGCCGCCGACGAAAAAGTGGCGATTGCCGCCTAGTCTCGATTGTTCGGCCGGTTGCGAAAGGGGCGGCGAGGACCGCCCCTTTTGCCGTTTCGAGCCGCGAATTCCGGCAATCGCTCCGCCGCCTTCCCGGCTGGAAGAGCTTTCGCGGCCATGTAGACGCTTCATTCCAGTCCCTCCCGCTTCCCAGTACGAAGTCCCGAAAGCTTCGGGACGGCGCGTCGAGCCGCGCCCGCGGCCTGCCGAATCCCGGAAATTTTTTCCCGGCGCTTCGCAGCCGCTTTGCTTTTATCGGGAATTTCGTGCATTTCGCGCGGATGAATCGCATCGAGCGAAGCTTGAAGGGAGGCATTTATGAAACTTGCGGGCAAGACGGCATTGATAACGGGAGGGGGCTCCGGATTCGGAGCCGGAATAGCGCGGAAATTCTCCGAGGAAGGCGCGACGGTCATGATCGCGGATGTCGATTCCGCATCGGCGGAAGAGGTTGCAGGAGATATCGGGGGATTCGCCGTCGAGGCGGATATCTCGAGCGGCGATAGCGTCGAGCGCATGGCTGGCGAAGCCGCGAACCGATTGGGCGATATCGATATTCTTGTCAACAATGCGGGAATCACGCACTTGCCTACCCCATTGGACGAGATCCCGGAGGATGAGTTCGACCGGGTATTCGCCGTGAACTGCAAATCCGTGTATCTGACTTCGAAGCACTTCGTTCCGAAGATGAAATCGCGCGGAGGCGGCGCAATTTTGAATATCGCGTCCACGGCGGGCGTGTCGCCGCGCAGAAACTTGAGCTGGTACAACGCCTCGAAGGGCTGGATGATAACGGCGACCCTGACGATGGCGATCGAATTGGCCGAGCACGGTATCCGGGTCAACGCCTTGACGCCCGTCGCCGGCGAGACTCCGCTGCTGAAGCGATTCCTGGGCGAGGACACGCCTGAAATGCGCTCGAAATTCCTGGCGACGATTCCGCTGGGTCGATTTTCGGCGCCCGAAGACATCGGCAATGCCGCGTGCTTCCTCTGCTCGGACGAGGCGAGCCTAATCACCGGAGCCGCGCTCAATGTCGACGGAGGTCGGTGCATATGATGCTAAATCCAATCGTCTTCGGCGCTCGGGAGCCGGCGGCATGAAGCCGGGTCCGAGAAACGCGATAACGGATGTCGAAGGCCTTCTGGTCGGCAATGCGTCCGACGCCGGATTGAAGTCCGGCGTCTCAGTCGTGCTTTGCGAGCGCCCGTTCGCGGCCGGCGTGCACGTCATGGGAGGCGCGCCCGGCTCGCGGGAAACCGAATTGCTTGCTCCGGATAGGCATGTTCAGGAAGTGGACGCGATTTTTCTGTCCGGCGGCTCGGCATTCGGCCTGGATGCGGGCTCCGGAATCGCCGACGGCCTTCGCGAGGCCGGTCGCGGCTTCCAGGTCGGCACCGTGCGGGTGCCCATAGTTCCCGGCGCGATCCTTTTCGACCTGCTCAACGGCGGAGACAAGGCTTGGCGCGTCAACCCGTATTCGGCGCTGGGCCGGCGAGCTTTGGCGGCGGCATCCGAGGATTTTGCGATCGGCACCGCAGGCGCCGGAACGGGCGCGACGACGCTTGACCTGAAGGGAGGCCTCGGAACTGCGTCGGCGGTGATTTCGGGCGGCTACGCGGTCGGCGCTCTTGCAGCTGTCAACGCCGTGGGGTCGGCGGTACAGCAGGGCCAGCCGAATTTCTGGGCGGCGCCGTTCGAGATGGATGGCGAATTCGGCGGCCTGGGAGCGGCCTCTTCGGTTGATCCCCACGCCGAGCCGAGGCTTTGGCCCGCGCTTCAGGAACCGGGCGCCAACACGACGATCGCAGTCGTGGCGACGGACGCGCAGCTGAGCCAGGCGCAAGCGACGCGCATCGCCGTCGCGGCGCATGACGGCCTCGCAAGGTCGCTGGTGCCGTCCCACACGCTTTTCGACGGAGACATCGTCTTCGCTATCGCTACGGGCGCCAGGCGGCTGAAGGAATCCTCGGCCGACGTTTTGCGCATCGGCCACGCGTCCGCCGCATGCCTTTCTAGAGCCGTCGCGCGAGGCGTTTATTCGGCCGAAAAAGCCGCTAACGACGCGACTCCGACCTGGAAAGTGAGGTTCGGCGGCGGCTGAGCGATAGAAGAAGTCGATTCGCCGTTTGAATTCCGGAGGGTCGCGAGCCGGGATTCAGCCGTGCTCCCAATTGCGGCCCGCAGGCCGGCGGCAGCCGTGCCCGGCAATCGCCCGGGCCGGACGGCGGCGAGCGGAATCGGGCATGCCTCTCCGGGACGGCGCGGAATCGGCGCAACTAGACGTGGCAGGCCGCGACGGTTTTCAATCGGGTGAAGCCGTAGAGGGCCTCGAAGCCTTTTTCGCGTCCGTGCCCGGACTTGCCGATGCCGCCGAAGGGAAGTTCGATCCCGCCGCCGGCTCCGTAATTGTTGATATAGACCTGTCCCGCTTCGATTTTCCTCGCTAGCCGCATTTGGCGCGCGCCGTCCCGAGTCCAGATTCCGGCGACCAGCCCGTAGCCTGTCCCGTTCGCGATGGCGACGGCCTCGTCCTCGTCGCGAAACGGAATCAAGTTCTGAATCGGGCCGAATATTTCCTCCTGGGCCAAAACGTGGTCCGGTCTGGTTTCGGCGAATAGCGTCGGCTCGACATAGTGTCCCCGTTCCGGCGAGCCGGGAGCGATTTTGCCTTTCGCCGCGATCTCCAGATCGCCTCCCAGTCTTATGTACGAGTCGACGACATCGCGCTGCCGACGGGAAATCAGCGGTCCGAGATCCAAATCCCTAAGCGCGGGGCCTGCGGCGAGCTCCGCATATCTGCAAGCCATTTTTTCGAGAACTTCGCCGAATAGGCTGTCTTCGACGAGTATGCGCGACGACGCCGAGCAAGTCTGCCCCGCATTCTGGATTCCTGCGCCTACCAGGAATGGCAGCGCCGCATCGAGGTCGGCGTCCGCAAAAAGAATCTGGGGCGACTTGCCGCCGAGCTCCAGAGTTACGGGCACGACGTTTTCGGCGGCCATCGACTGAATTTTTCGACCCGCGTCCAGCGATCCGGTGAACGAGATATGAGACACGCTCGGGTGGGCGGCGAGGGCGGCCCCGGCATCTTCCCCCAGCCCCGGAACGACGTTTAGAGCCCCGTGCGGAAGCCCGGCTTCCCGGGCGATGTCCGCGAAGGCGAGAGCTGTCAGGCACGCCTCCTCCGACGGCTTGAGGACGCACGCATTGCCGGCGGCGAGCGCCGCTCCGATCGAGCGCCCGATGATTTGCATCGGGTAGTTCCAGGGGATTATGTGAGCTGTTACTCCGTGCGGTTCGCGTAGCGTATAGACCGTATAGCCGTGCTTGAACGGCAGCGTCTGCCCGCTGATCTTGTCGGCGGCCCCGCCGTAGAACTCCATATAGCGAGCGAGAGCGACCGCATCCGCCATCGACTGGCGCAACGGCTTGCCCACGTCGATGGATTCCAGGCGGGCGAGCTCCTTGAGCCGCCGCTCGACAGAGCGGGAAATTGCGAGAAGAATTCTGCCGCGCTCGTCGGCGGGCATGCATCCCCACTCCCCGGCCATCGAGGCCTTCGCCGCGTCGACGGCGCAGTCGATGTCCGCCTTCGACCCGCACGCGATTTCGCCGATGATTTCGCCGTCGGAAGGATTTTCGATGTCGATGCGGACTCCCGACAGGGGCTTCACCCACTCGCCGTCTATGAAAGTCTTGTCTGTTTCGAACCAGGCGCAGTCAAGCATGGCTGGCAACCTCCTGCTGTGTCCATTCCGGCGGTATGGCCGGCGCGGACGCCAGCAAATGCCGGGTATAGGGATGGCTTGGCGCATGAAAAACGCGGCGCGTCGGGCCTTCTTCGACGATTTTGCCCTTGCGCATGACCAGAACGCGATCGGTAATGGCGCTGACGACCGTGAGATCGTGGCTGATGAAGAGATACGAAAGCCCGTGCTTGTCCTGAAGGTCGGCGAGCAGGTCGAGAATTTGAGCTCTAATCGAGACGTCGAGCGCGGAAACCGCTTCGTCGAGTATGATCAGCTTGGGCCGAATCGCCAGGGCGCGGGCGATCGCGATTCGCTGCCTCTGCCCGCCGGAGAACTCGTGAATGTATTTCGCCATGTCGCGGGCTCGAAGCCCGACGGTTTCAAGCGATATCGCCACTCGTTCGCGGACTTCCTCGCGGGAGATCGTTTCAGCGACAAGATGGAACGGCTCGGCGACCAGCCTTTCGACCTTGTGCCTGGGATTGAAGGAGCCGTAGGGATCCTGAAATACGACCTGCATCTTTCTTCGCAGCTCGCGGGACATGGACGATGCGAGGACGGGTTCGCCGTCCAAGTCGATGCATCCGTGCTGCAGCGGTTCCAGACCGAGCACCGCTCGCGTCAGCGTGGACTTGCCGCATCCGGATTCCCCGACGAGCCCGAGGCTTTCGTGGCGCCGGAGCTCGAAGCTGACATGATCGACGGCGCGCCGCTTCGGCGCTTTGGCGAAAAGCCCGGCCTTGGGAAGGGTGTAGTCCCTAACCGCTTCCCTGACCTGCAGCAGAGGCGCCATGTCGGACGACGCGCGTCTTTCCGGGGCATGGCTGGAAGCGGCGAAAAGCTTTTTCGTATACGGATGGCGCATGTGCCTGAATAGAGTTTCCGTCGTCCCGGCCTCGACAATGCTTCCGCTATGCATGACCGCGACGTGATCCGCCATTCCCGCGACTACGGCCAGGTCGTGAGTAATGAGCATAAGGGACATTCCGTCGTCGTCGACGAGCGATTTCAGGAGCTTGAGAATCTGCGCTTGAGTCGAAACGTCGAGCGCGGTCGTCGGCTCGTCGGCGATCAGAAGCTTCGGGCGCAGAGCAATCGCAAGAGCAATGCAGATCCGCTGGCGCTGGCCGCCGGACAGTTCGTGCGGAAACTTGGTCAATGGAAATTCGTCCGCCGGCATTTCGACCCGGTTCAACTTTTCCCGGGCGATCTCCAGTGCCTGCCTACGCGACGCCTTGCCATGGACGGTGAGGGTTTCGGCCACTTGATCGCCTATCGACTTGACTGGATTGAGGGCGGTCATCGGCTCCTGGAAAATCACGCCGATTTCGTTGCCGCGAACGGCGCACATGTCCCTTTCGCTTTCGAGCAACAGGTTTCGGCCCGACATTTCGGCCGCGCCGCTTGCCGAGGATCCTTCGGGAAGAAGGCGGATGATCGAAAGGGCCGTTAGCGATTTCCCGGATCCTGACTCTCCTACGAGGCCGAAGGTTTCGCCTTCGCCGATTTCGAACGAGATATCGTTAAGAATCTTCTCGCCGTGAATCGACAGGTTCAGGCTACTTATGTTCAGGAGGGGAGTCACCGCGCCCTCCTGATTTGAGGGTCGAAGTGGTCGCGCAATCCGTCGCCCAGAAGATTCAAGCCAAGTACCATGGTCAGTATGGCCAGGCCGGGCAGCAAAGCCAGGCGAGGGGCTAGGTAGATCATAGTCTGCGCTTCTGCAAGCATGCGGCCCCAGCTGGGAGTCGGCGGCTGCGTGCCGAGTCCGACGTACGAAAGCCCGGCTTCCATCAGAATGCCCAGAGAGAACTGAATCGTGCCTTGGACAACAAGCAGATTGGCGATGTTGGGCAGAATGTGCTCCACTGAAATCAGGAATGCTCGCTTGCCCGCGACTCGAGCGGAAAAAATATAGTCGAGAGTCCAAAGGCTAAGAGCCGCGCCGCGAGTAACTCTCGCGAAAACCGGAATATTGAATATCCCGATGGCCAGGATGGCGTTGATCGCCGAGGGGCCGAACACGGCCGTTATCAGAATCGCTATGACGAGCGAAGGAAATGCGAATACCAGATCGTTGCCGCGCATGATGAATTCATCGAACAGGCTATTTCGGTTGGCTGCCGCCGCGAGGCCGAGCGGCACGCCGATTCCCATTCCGATTCCGACCGCCATGACCGCGACTCCGATCGAAGTTCTCGCTCCGACCATCAGCATCGAAAAGACGTCTCTTCCGAAATGGTCGGTTCCCAGCCAGTAGGTTGCGCTCGGCGGCCGAAGCTTGTCGGCGATGTTCAATTCTTCGACCGGGTAGGGCGTCCAGGCGAAGGAGACTAGAGCTGCGATCAAATAGAATGCGGACAGCGCAGCTCCGACAACGAGCGAGGGCGAGAGCTTCACGACCTGATCCTCAGCCTTGGATCCACCGCCGCGTAGGCGATATCGACTAGAAAATTCACCGTGACGACGGCAAATACCAATAGCATGACCACGCTTTCAACGACGACGAGATCTCTTTGCGTAATCCCCTGAAAAATAAGGCGCCCTAGGCCCGGCAGGAAAAACACGTTTTCGATGATGATGGCTCCGGCCAAAAGAAATGAGAATTGAAGCCCGATTATCGTCAAGACGGGGATCAGCGCGTTGCGAAGCGCATGGCCGACGACGGCTTGCCGCCGGGACAAGCCTTTCGCTCGAGCGGTCCGGACATAGTCCATGCTCAATGTCTCGAGGAGCGCGGAGCGCATTACCCTCGCCAGTATCGACGCTTGCGGAAGGGCTAGCGCTATGGCCGGCAGCGTTAGCGACTTGAGTCCCGCGGCTATTCCTTCGTCCCAGCCGGGGAATCCGCCTGCTGAAAACCATCGGAGGCCGACTGCGAAGACGACGACGAGGAGCATTGCGAACCAGAAATTAGGCAAGGCGATTCCCAGCTGAGTAGCCCCCATGATGCCGAAATCGGTTGCGGTTCCGCGCCTGGCCGCGGCAATCAGGCCGACAGGAAAGGCGATCGCCGTCGAAAGGATCAGCGCATAGATCGCAAGCGGAAGAGATATGAAAAGCCGAGCGACGACAAGCTCCGATACCGGCACCCTGTAGGTGTAGGAGGTTCCGAAATCGCCGACGAGCATGCCCGTAGTCCAATCGACGTAGCGCGACAGCGCGCTGCCGGTTAGGCCGAGCTCTTCCTTCAACGCGGCGACGGTATCAGGCGCCGCGTTGAGTCCGAGCATGTACGAAGCCGGGTCGCCCGGAATGATCTCGACTATCGCGAATATGACAATGCTCGCGACTAGCAGGCTCAGGCACAGCGAAGCGAATCTAAGGGCGAGATAGCGGAACATTGCCTTTGCCGCGCGCACGTAGCCGCGAAAGCGCTAGAGCGGCATTCGTCGATAGAAATGCCGGCGCGCCGAGCCGCATCGGCTTGGCGCGCGGCGGTGTCCGGTTAGTCCGCCCAGCTAACTTCAGTCAAATCGTTCGCCTGGGTGGGCGAGTTGGGCCATAGATTGCGGATTTTCGCGTTGGCCACGCCGGTTTTCGCAAGCTGGAACAGAAAGCCGTTGACATAGTCTTCGGCGATCATCGTCTGCAGCTCGTGGGCCAGCGCCCTGCGATCGCCGGCATCCGTCGTTACGCCGTATGTTCCCATCAGCGCCTGGAATTCCGGATTGTCGTACTGGAAGTAGTATTCCGGACGCGCGTAGATGTTGATATCGTTAGGCTCGGTATGGCTTACGATCGTCAAGTCGTAGTCCTTGTTTCGGAAAACCTGCTCCAGCCACTGCGACCACTCGAGGTTGGAGATTTCCGAAGCGACCCCGACGGAACGGAGCTGATCGGCGATGATCTCGCCGCCGCGCCGCGCGTATGCCGGCGGCGGCAGCATTAGGCGCAGCGCCGACCCGTCGTAGCCGACTTCCTCCAGAAGCTGCCGCGACAAATCGGGGTCGTGCTCGGATTTGCCGGTTAGATCGAGATAGTCCGGATTGTGGGGCGCGAAGTGGGTGCCGATCGGCGTGCCGTATCCGAACATCGCGCCGTCGATGATGTCCTGTCGGTTAATTGCGTGGGCGATGGCCTTTCGCATTCTGACATCGCTTAGGATTCCAGATTTGTTGTTGGTCGAAAGAATCGTTTCGCCTTCCGTAGAGCCGACGATAACGGCGAAGCGCGGGTCGGCTTCGAACTGCGACAGCGTTTCGGTTGACGGGAAGTTCGGAAACGCGTCGACGTCGCCGGCCATGACCGCAGAGAACGCGGCGGTCGGGTCGCTGATGAATTTGAATGTCGCGCTGTCCAAATGGACCGGATCCCCCCAGTAGTTCGGATTGCGCTCGATTTCCACGCGATCGCCCTGTACCCATTCAGAAAATACGAATGGCCCCGTTCCTACCGGATTGGTTTTTATCGAGTCTATTGATTCAGGCGCCACGATCACGGCGTCGCCCCATGCCATTTTAGTGAGAAAATTTCCGTCGGGCCCCGAAAGCATTATCTTGACCGTGTGCGGGTCGACGACCTCGATGTCCGCTATGCCTTGGAACAGCGCTTTCTGCGCATTGGTCGAATCTTCTCCCCGCGCTCGGTCAAGCGAGAATTTGACATCGTCCGCGTCGAACGCGGTTCCGTCGTGAAAACTCACCGAGCTTTGAAGGTGAAACGTATAGACGGTGCCGTCATCGGATATATCCCAGGAATGGGCCAGCGCCGAGCGAATGGATCCGTCGGCGGTAAATCTCGTTAGTCCTTCGAATATATTCGCATAGACGACTTCGTCGATTGCCGCCGCCGCTCCGCCCGTCGGGTCGAGATTCGGCGGCTCAAGCTGCATTCCAACGGTGATCGACATGCTGGACGCTAGTCCCATTCCTGCTGATCCGATGGCCGCCAGCCCGATTGTCAAGGAAGCGAGATTGGATTTAATATTCATTTGTCCCTCCTAATTCGCGAAATTTTCGCTTTGAGCGCACTCTAAACTGAATCCTTTCACGTTTGAATTTTCAATTTGCATTATTAGTCTGCGGTGGCAAGTTAGGAATTCGCGAGATGGCCATGGCCGCGAAAGCGATCGGAGGCCGACATGCCGGCGCGCATAATTTCATCGGCATAGGCCTCGTTGCTACGCGCGGGAAACTTGTGCCGAAAGCGAAGTCGCCGGGCGAAGCTCGAAGGTAATTCTCGTTCAACGGAGCCGGTAGCGGCAAATGGCCGAACCGGAGGCTCGGTAGCCTGGCGCCCCTGCCAAGCCGATCGACCCCCGCCAATCCCGGGTCGCGTCTAGCTAGCTGCGGGCATGTCTCAATTCGGCATGAAATGCGCGTTTTCGCGGGCAAATAATTTGATTTCGGGGCTTGGCTAGCGACGCTTTCGGAAAGCCGAGCCGCAAAATCGCCGCGACGCGTTCTCGATGCCGTCATGAACGAGGACGCTCGGAGGAACCGGGAGGTCCGCTGCGCCGAGAACCTCGCGCTGATGCGGAGGCTCGCCCTGAACATCGCGCGGGCCGCGCCGGGAAAGGACTCGATGCGAAGAAAGCCGCGGAAGGCCGATTGGCGAAACGAGTTCCTAGTCGAGCCGTTGCGCGCAGCGGCCCGCCTGCCGCATGCCGTGACATGACGAATGTTTAAAAAGCGATTGCCCTGCGATCAATTGATCAATTGATCAATTGCCGATAACTTGACACAGGTTCAGAAATGCAGAAAGTCAGGTCGAAAACATTAGCCCTTCCAGGAAATATGGGTCTCAGGGAACTTAAAGTCATTGCCAATCGGATTCGACGTCGTGACCTTCGCACGGTGTTCGAAGTGGGTGCCGGCCATATTGGCGGGGAGATGTCGGTTATCGATATCTTGACAGCCCTGTATTTCGACATCTTGAACGTGGATCCCGACGCGCCGCTGGATCCGAATCGGGACCGCCTGGTTCTCAGCAAGGGGCACACCGCGCTGGCGCTCTACATCACTCTTTCCGAAAGAGGCTTCATCCCGAAAGATGAGACTTCGACCTATCTTCAGCCGCTCTCGCGTCTGAACGGCCACCCGGATTGCACGAAGGTGCCGGGCGTAGAGACAAATACCGGACCGCTCGGACACGGTTTGCCTGTCGGAGTTGGCATGGCCAAGGCAGCAAAAATCGACAATGCCGATTGGCATACTTTCGTCATCGCCGGTGATGGCGAAATGCAGGAAGGCTCGAACTGGGAAGCAATCATGGCGGCAGCCCAGTTCAACTTGGATAATATGACGCTCATCATCGACCATAACCGGCTTCAGCAAGGGGCTCGCCTTGCCGAAACCAACAGCCTCGCGCCGCTGGCGCCCAAATTTGAGGCTTTCAACTGGGCGGTCGAGGAAATCGACGGTCACGACATGCGAGCAATCTGCCGGGCCCTCTCCCCGAAATCAGTGACCGCAGGCAAACCCAGATGCGTGGTGGCCCACACCAACAAGGGGCAAGGCATCACTTTCATGACCGACAATGTCGCCTGGCATCACAAGGTGCCGAACGCCGAGCAATTTGAGCTGGGAATGGCGGAACTTGAAGCTGAGGCCAAGGCTGTGGAATTCGCTCGTTGAACATTCGAAGAAATGCGGGCGAACTCCATGATTGCCGTGATGCCTTTACATCGACGCTCGAAGCAATGGCCGCAGAGAACTCGGACATTGTCGCCGTCTGCAACGATTCAGTCGGGTCTAGCAAACTGGGGGGATTCAGGGAAAGGTGGCCTGAGCGACTGATCAATGTCGGAATCGCCGAACAAAACCTGGTGGGAGTAGGCGCCGGACTGGCCAACGGCGGAAAGCTGCCTTTCGTCTGTGCCGCAGCCAGTTTCCTGACCGGCCGCGCGCTGGAGCAGATCAAGGCTGACGTCGCCTATTCCAACGCGAACGTCAAGCTCTGCGGGATCAGTTCGGGCATGGCGTACGGAGCGCTGGGTTCGACCCACCATTCGACGGAAGATTTCGCTTGGATGAGGGCAATCCCGAATATAGCGGTCGTGGCGCCGGCGGACCGGATTGAAACGGCGGCTGCGACGGCGTGGGCTGCATCCTACAGCGGGCCGGTTTTTCTGCGGCTCAGCAGGGTCGGAGTCCCGGACCTTTTCGCCGAGGGACACACCTTTGAGTTGGGTAGGGCCAACATGCTGCGCGAAGGCGCCGATCTCACCATTATCGCCAACGGGACTCTTGCCCATCGCGCGGTATCCGCCGCCGAGATATTGGAAGCGAAAGGGATTGAGGCACGGGTGCTTAACATGGCGACGGTCCGTCCAATAGACGAGGAAGCGATCGTCAGGGCGGCCCGCGACACCGGTGCAATCCTAACCTGTGAAGAGCACAGCATTTATGGCGGCCTGGGAGGTGCGGTTGCTGAAGTTGTCTGCGAAAATGAACCCGTGCGCGTGAAGCGCCGCGGCGTGCCCGGAATCTTCGCGCCCACCGGTTCGGCCAACTTCCTGCTGGACGAATTCGGAATGTCGCCCGACGGTATCGCCGACAGTGCGATTGAGTTGATCAGGAAAAAAACCTGACATGGCCAGCCGGGCAATTCTTTCCATTGATGAAGGCACGACCAATTCCAAGGCGGTTCTGGTTTCCGGGAGCGGGAAGATCCTGTCTAGCGGCGCCTGCAGCGTTGAAACACGTTATCCGAAGTCAGGTTGGGTCGAGCAGGACGCCGACAGGATCTGGTCAAGCACGATAGCGGCCATCGCGGCCTGTTTGAAGTCCGCTCCCGCCTGCGAAGTTTCCGCCGTCGGAATTTCGAACCAGCGGGAATCGGTTCTCGCCTGGAGCCGAACGACCGGCAAGCCGCTCGGACCGGTGATCACTTGGCAATGCCGGCGCACCGCGCCGGCATGCGACGCACTTCGCAATGCGGGCCACGAGGAAGTCGTTATTCGCAAGACCGGGTTGCCGCTTGATCCGTTGTTCCCCGCGAGCAAGGCCGGGTGGCTGCTTGATAACCACTGCCAGGGCGAAGCGGGCGATGACATTTGCATCGGCACCGTGGATTCTTGGTTGGTCTGGAAATTAACCGGCGGGGCGATACATGCAACCGATGCCTCAAATGCGGCACGGACTCAGCTGTACAACATAAGAACCGGCGAGTGGGATGCCGAGCTTTGCGACCTTTTCGGCATCGATCCCGCTCAATTGCCTGTCGTGCTCGACAGTTCATGCGCAATCGGCGAAACCCGCGATGTGGACGGTCTTCCCGACGGCATTCCCATCGCCTCCGCCATCGGCGACTCCCATGCCGCGCTCTTCGGCCACTGTGCGTTCCGGCCCGGTGACAGCAAGGTAACATTGGGCACCGGCTCGTCGATCATGACCGCGATTCGGGAATTCGTCTTGCCGCCCGAGAGCATCACGACAACGATCGCATGGCAATTCAAGGGGACGCCCACATACGCGTTTGAAGGCAACATTCTCGTCAGCGCCTCGGTTCTCCCATGGACGGTTGAATTGCTGGGACTAGAAAATGTCGATGCCCTGATGGAACTCGCCCGGTCTGTCGATAGCACTCTCGGCGTGAACCTCGTTCCGGCGCATGTCGGTCTGGGCTCTCCGCACTGGAACGCTGAAGCGCGGGGACTGATCGATGGCCTGACTTTCGGCGCGGGCCCAGCCCATATTGCCCATGCCGCCGTACTGAGCATGGCCCTTCAGGTCTGCGATGTCTTCGATGTCATCAATGCCAACAGCCCAACAAAAATTGGCGTTCTATCCGTAGACGGCGGACCTAGCCGAAACACCTTCGTAATGCAGAAACTGGCAGATTATCTCGACCATCCCGTTACAACCCGGGAAAGCAAGGAAGCCTCGGCCATCGGCGCAGCCTATCTTGCGGGTCTCGAAGTGGGATTCTGGTCGGGCCTAGATGAAATTGCCGAACTGGACAGGCGCGGAACGGCATTGGAGCCGAATCTTGATAAAGAGATCCGGCGCTCTGTCCGCTCAAGCTGGCGAAGGGCTATCTCCCGCTCGATGCATGCAACATGATTCATTGGTGAGATCAAGCGCCAGGGATTGCTAGAGAGCCGGCATTTTAACCGCGCTAACGAACTCGGAATGATTGCGCGGATTGCCTGCATGCAATAGGATCCGCGCCGCGGCCGGATGCCGCAGCCCGGGAAATCGAAGCTTCAATCTTCGCAGTTTCCCGTGCTCGCGGCTCTTTCGGCCTTTCGATGCCCAACGACCCCGGCCGAAAGCTTCCTGAGAAGCTTGATTTCGTCGTCAGGCTCCTTGTTCCTTTCGCCAATCCCGGCAATCCGGTCGTCATGCGCGGCAGTCAGCCGGACGGACGCTTCCGCCGAAAAGCAGACCGGATCAGCCGGCGGACGGGAATCTCCAAATGCGGCCGCTGCGTATCTATTGCATGCTGTTGTCTGCATTCGCGACTTGCGTCGTCCTGCCGGAGCCGCTGCCACGCCGTCCGGCGGCTTGCCAAGCACATTCGCAAGAGTTTCCGCCGCGCGGCCCGAGTCGGCGCGGGATTAGGCTAATTGCGAAATGCCGGGAAGTTGCCCCTATTACGTTTCCTCGTTGTTTTCTTGACGTGAATTCGGCTTCGAGCGGTTTACTGCCGCCCGGAATTTAGGGACCGGCAGGCAAAAATCATGTGGGCGAGGTATGCCATTTCTTCCGGCCGAAAGCGTCGCCGATTACTCGCTCGGAGATTCCGACCGTGGAGGCGAGCGTGACTTCCAGGCGCGCCTGATCATAAGGAAGCCCATGGCACAATCGCCCCGCGTTCTCCCGTGATCGAATCGACAGGCCCGCAGCATGATATTATCTTCTGCGTCCGCGACAGGCTCGACCTTTTCCATCCGTTAAGTTCCGCCGACTCGGTGAGAGATTCCGGCTTATCTTGTGCGATTTACGTCAAGAGTTGGCGATTGCGTTCGGAATGCGCCTTCGCAAACCTCGCGATGGAGGCCAGCCGGATTATCGGCTATGCCTTGCCGGGATTGGATTCGCCGCGGGCGATTGCCGTGGTGCGCGCCTTCTTTCGGTCGAAGCCGACTTTTCCAATCTTCAGAATCTTCATTCGATCGCCCCCTTTATTCAACACCTCATCCACTTCCGTCCAGAATTCCTCGATCATTGTCGCGGCATCCTTGTAGCCGTATGACCCGATGGATCTCCGGCCGTGCCAGCGATCGTTCGCTCGACGACGGCGCAATCCCGATTCTCGCCGTTCCGGCACCGGACGGGAATTGTCAAATTCAGTAGGTCTTTTACCTTCGCGCTGATAATTCTCCATGCCTTCGAATACGAATCCGGCACCGTGAAGGAGATCGTCCCGAACAGAGCGGGGCGGGACCTGCGGTTCGAGGGCCTTAAGGCAAACCGGGCGGCAATGGCGGTTCAGGAGCACGAGCCCCTTCGTAGCGGGTGCGAAGAGGTTGCGCTGCGCCGCCGCCACTTCTGGAATAACCTCGAACGGATGCGACACGACCGATACCGCGATCAGGGCATTCCTGTCGGATACGGCTTTGCGGAAACGGGCTGCCGCATGTTCGGGCTCCGGTTGAAGCGCCCCGGTGCCGGCGGCTGGTCGAAGCGAAGAGCCAGCGCCATGCCGGCGCTCGGGTGTTGCGTCGCGAACTGCAGGATGCCCGATGTCCTCGGCTGCTGGCAGGCGAGGCGGGCCGTCGGCGCTTGAACAACCAGTTTAGGCTGCGCCCGGCGAGTAGTAACGGCAAAACTTCGTGTGAGCGGAAGTCGCCGGAAAAATAGCGGTCTAGATCACATGGGCTCGTCGGCTAGGCTCGCGCCTCGCGCCTGTAAGGTGCGCAACGCTACGACTGTAATAAAGATCAGGCCGATAAGGGTCTGTTGAACGAACGACGAAATTCCCGTGATGGCCAAACCATTTTCCAGCACGCTCAGGATCAGTGCGCCCAGCAGCGAACCCACGATCAATCCCTTGCCGCCGAACAACGATGTACCGCCCAGAACAACAAGGGCGATCGTATGAAACTCAACTCCCAGCGCTACCGACGCTTGAGTCGAATTCAACCGCGCAACCCAGATAATCGCGGCAAAACTGCTCGCTACGCCCATTAACGTAAACACCAAGAACTGGACGCGCCGGATGTTGATTCCCGAGAGCCGCGCCGCTTCCGCGTTCCCCCCGACCGCAATGACGTGCTTGCCGAAGCGCGTATGGTTCAGCAATACGAACCCGAAGATCACAGCGATCGCAGCTATATAGACCGCTGGCGCAAATCCAAATATCCGGCCTCGCGCGAACCACAGCAACTGCTCGGGGTACCGGAACAGAATATTGTCTTCGAGAACTACATAGGCCACGCCCCGAAACAGAACCATTGTTCCCAATGTTGTTACCAGTGCCGGAACTCGCAGGTTCGCGATGCAGAATGCGTTTACGGCGCCGCAGACGGCTCCGGCGGCTATGGCCGCCGAAATTGCCACCCAAACGGGAAAGTCATTGCTTACCAGAAGAACGCCCAGCACCATCCCGCAAACTGCCACTATCGCCCCTATCGAAAGGTCGATTCCCTTGATAGCGATGACAAGAGTCATCCCTACGCCGAGAATAATATAGGCCGCGCTTTGGTTTAAGAGGATGACGATATTGCGCATGCTAATGAAACGCTCGTTTACGCTATAGAACAGCAGTATCAGAGCAACCAGCATCAACGCGGTAGTGCCGACAGAGGCCGCATCGGAGCGGCCGTCGAGCCAATTGCGAAGCAGGCTTGCTATGCCGCCGCGCTTGTCTTCGACAGCCTTTTCAGCTTCGACAGTCATGACTGAACCTCTGAAGGCTCATAGGATATGCGTAATGCGACAACGGCAATCAGCAGTGCGCCGACCGCAACCAGTTGCCAGAATTGGACCACGCCGGAGAGCAATAGCCCTGTCTGCAGAATGGACAGGATCAGCGCGCCTAGCACCGATCCAAGAATGACCCCCCGGCCGCCAAACAGCGACGTGCCGCCCAATACAACTGCTGCAAGAACCTGCAACTCGATTCCGGCGCCCATCACAGACTGCGCGGCGTCGAGACGGGCCACCATGATGATCGATGCCACTGCGGCGAGCGCCCCCATGATGACGAATGCAAGGATTTTACTGAACCTTATGTTGATGCCTGCAAGGCGAGCGGCTTCGGCGTTGCCCCCAACGGCGATGATGTGCTGACCTGTCCGCGTGGATTTCAGGAACAGTTGCCCGAAGATCACCGCAATCAATGCCAGCCAGACCGGCACCGGAACGCCGATGAAAGTGCCCGAACCGATCCAGACCAGGAATGGGGGGAATCCGATCATAACGGTGCCTCCGCCAAGCAGATAGGCTAGCCCGCGGAAAAAGGTCAGGGCCCCGAGGGTCACGATGATCGACGGCACGCGCACAACCGCGGTCAGGAAACCGTTCATAAGGCCGCAAAGTACGCCGACGAGCAGCGTTGCAAGTAGCCCGATCCCGATCGGAAACCCCAAATTGACTACGCTGATGCCCAGAATCATGGCCCCGAGGCCGATGATCGACCCGATGGAGATGTCGATTTCACCGGAGGTCAGGACAATGGTCAGCCCGACGCCGAGAATGATGTATATCGACGTTTGGGTCAGCACGTTGCGAAGTACCGAAAGCGAGAGGAACTGATCGGCCGTGAAGGAAAAAATCAGAATCATCAGAAGCAGAAGGAAAAGAGTCGGCAGCAGCAACGCGGACTCGGGCGCCGCGTCGAGTCGAGTACGAACAGCCGTTAGAAAATCGCCTGAACTCGCATTGCTCATGTGATCGTCGCTCCGGTAATGAGCCCGACCACTTCGGCGCGGCTGGTGTCGGCGATGCGTAGGTTGCCCACCGTGCGTCCGTTGCGCATTACGAGCACGCGGTCGGCAAGATTGAAAATGTGATCCATATTGTGCGAAATGAGTATGAACGACACGCCTTGAGTGTCGCGAACCCGTTCAACCAGTTCCAGAACGGCGCGCTGCTGATCTACGCCGATGTTGTTTGCCGGTTCGTCGAGGATGATAATCTTGCCCTGCCAATAGGCGGCGCGCCCGACGGCAACGGATTGCTGCTGGCCGCCCGACAGGTTGCGTACCGGCGCGGCCAGATTGCGCACTTCGATATTGAGCATTTTCAGAAGTTCGACCGTTTCGACGCGCATCTTTCGCCGGTTTATGAAACCTAGCGCGTTGCCCAGCCAGTTCGATCTGGTCATTTCGCGCCCGAGGAACAGGTTCGACGGGGCGTCCATGACCTCGACCAGGCCCGAGGCCTGATAGACTGTCTCAATTCCCAGTTCGCGCGCCTTGCGCGTGTTTTCGACCTCGACATGCTTGCCGTCCAGCCAGATCTCACCGCTGGTTTTTCGATAGGCTCCGGTTACGGTTTTGATCAGGGTGGATTTGCCCGCGCCATTGTCGCCGACGATACCAAGAATTTCGCCTTTGTTCAGATGAAAACTGACATCTTCGAGCGCCCTGACCCCACCAAAATTCTTGTGAATGTTACGCGCTTCCAGCACCGGGGTGCCTGCATCGGCGCGCGTTGCCCGGCGATCCGCGCCGGTCTGCATTCCAGAAGGCAACAGCGTCTCCTCAGGATAGCTAGAAAACTAATAGGTCGTTGGCGGCGCGGGTACCCGCACCGCCAATTCTTCATGGCGCCGACTATTCAACCGGACGCGGGAAATCCAATCCTTTGGAAGTGAAGATTACCGGATTGACGAACTCGTTGATTTTTTCGACAGAGTCGATGAGATGGATCGGCGAGTTGAAGATTGGTTCGATCGCAACATTTGGATCGGCAGAATGAGCTATGATCATCTCGCCAATCGCTTCGCCCATGGCAACCGGATCGCGGATCCATGCACCGGTAAGCAGACCATCCTCGATATAGGTCAGCTCTTCAAGCGTCCCGCCGGCGCCATAGATGGCGTATTCGCCCTCCACGCCATTGGCCAGAGTCGCTTCGACAGCGCCAACAGCCATCGAACTGGATGCGGCGATGACGACCTCGGTATCGGGATGGCCAGTCAGGATGCGCTCCATCTTGTCGTATGCTTTGATACGGTCGAAATCGGCGTGATCCGTATAGACAATCTCGAGGCCAATGCTGGTCAGATATTCCTCGGGCGCACGATCGTTCGTGATCTGCCCGGGGATGCCGTGGATAATCGCAATCTTTGTTCCTACACCGTACTTTTCAACAAGATAGTCGGCCAAGACGAGGCCCGCATCCTTGTGGCTATAACCGGAGAACATCGTCGGCTGGTAACCCCATTCTTCGGGGAACGGCGTCGAATGGTTGCCCACGACCAGCGGGATGCCGGCTTCGAGGACCTTTTCAAAGGTTACACGCTGTACTTTAACATCTATAGGGTTGATGATGACGTAGTCGACGCCTTGTGCTATGTAGTCTTCGACTATGCCCAGCTGTTCCGCCTGCGCGGCTTCGCTCGACGGCGCGCGAATGAAGAACTCGTAGTCCGTTCCGGCACCGTCGAGAGCTCTCTCGACGCCAGATCCCATCATGCCGTGGAAATCCGACGGATCCCAAGTAGAGGGCGCATAGCCGATCTTGATTGGGTCGGCTAGGGCCGCGGTGGAAATCAACATGGCCGCAGCAAGCGCGCTGGCTGCAATTGTTTTCCGTATCATTCTTAATTCTCCTCCTTTGGTAGTATTCCGTAGTGCAGTAATATTTAGACTAAAATCCACTTGCTACGAACTTTGACCGACTTGGATAGAGCAATGTGGCACCCTAGTCAATGCAATGCCAGCAATCCGGCAATCTAATTATATCGACCGCCGGTGCCTCGGGCTTTGTCGCCATCTTTAAAAATGACAGTGCGCCTCGGGTACGCGATGGATCCTGAAACAGCCGGATCCTAACTCTCGGATTGGACGACCAAAGAAATTCCGGCCATGGTGAATTCCACTCGTACTATCGTTATGAGTGATCGATGTTTGAGACGTTAATCAAAACCTTCATGATTTTCTGCGTTTACTTACCCCGGAGCATGAAACTCGCGTGTGACTGACGGTTTCCGCGACGATGTCGTGGGGTGGCGCTGTTGCCGGAGCCGGAGTATCCTGTGGCCTATGGATCGGGTGGCGGCAGAACAGGACGTTTATTTTTTGTGGCCCTGGAGCCCGTTTCAAAACTGTCCATTCGTCGTGGGGTTCGCGCCCCGGAGTGTTTCCAGC
>MPMP01000044.1 GCA_002238565.1 Albidovulum sp. bin36 | reverse complement strand
CGTTCACCGCACGTTCCGGCCCGCATGTTCGCTGAACCGCCCTAGGCGGCCCTTTTCACCGAGTGCTTCAACCCATGTCGTTACCTCCATGAACCGCTCGGCTGCTACCAACTGGAGCGACAGTTGCTGCGCGGGATTCGCACCCGCTTGAAGAAAGCGCCTTTCCACGGCGCACCAATAGCATCGCCTTAGTGAATCGGCGGTTCGAATTTCAGTTTGGAATTCGCTCATTCGGTCGATTCGGGCTTTTTTATCGGAGTTTTTTGAAGTTTCAGCCGCGCCGGGCGCGATTTCCGTCGACGGCCGGCATCCGGTTGCGGGATTCCGCTTCGACGACCTTGAATTACCACAACCTATCTTCGCAGCGCGCCCAGCAAAGCCAATGAGAAAATTCGCAATTCCTTGCAGCTTAGCACCCGACTTTCTTGTTTTGACCTAATTATTGACTTATGCAATTTTGGAAAAAAAAATGGTTGCCTTTCAGGCTCGGGCTGCACGAATTTAACATAATCTGCAATTTATCCTTGCGATTACGGAATCTAGTGCCATATTTGCAAGGATGATACCTCGCCAAAAATTAAAACTGGTCCTTGAGCGGCTAAATCAATTTCCAGCCGTTTCCTTGCTAGGGCCTCGTCAGGCCGGAAAAACCACATTGGCGCAATTTATTGCCGAGACTCGTCCGAGCGTCTATCTTGACCTTGAGGATCCAGCGGACCGCGAGAAACTGACCGATGCGGCTCTTTATTTGTCTGCGCATGAAGACAAACTTGTGATTTTGGACGAGATCCAGCGAGTGCCGGAACTGTTCCAGGCGCTTCGCGGCATCATAGACAGGGGGCGGCGCCGCGGCTTGCGAGCGGGCCGGTTCCTATTGCTAGGCTCGGCGTCGATTGACCTGCTCAAGCAGTCGGGCGAATCCCTGGCCGGCCGCATTGCTTTTGTCGAACTAGGTCCGTTCAACGTACTCGAATTCGGTGAAGATGCTCGAGAGAGGCTCTGGGTTAGAGGCGGATTCCCGGACAGCTTTCTTTCGGACAGCGACCGAGGCAGCGCGATCTGGCGGGAGAATTTCGTACGGACATACCTGGAACGCGACATCCCGCAACTAGGACCGCGAATTCCAGCGGAAACTTTGCGGCGCTTCTGGACGATGCTCGCGCATATGCAAAGCGGAACGCTGAATGCGGCCGATCTCGCGCGCGGACTTCGGTGTCGATGGCAAGACCGTCGCCCGCTATCTTGACTTGCTTGTCGACCTTCTGCTGGTGCGGCGCCTGTCTCCCTTCCATGCGAATGTCCGCAAACGCCTGGTTAAATCCCCGAAAGTTTTCGTGCGAGACAGCGGCATTGTTCACGCATTGCTTGGACTCGAAGACCGGGAAGCAGTGCTAGGCCACCCGGTCGCCGGCGGAAGCTGGGAAGGATTCGTAACGGAAAGCCTCCTTGGCTCGGCGCCGGAACAGGTGAACGCATACTTTTACCGAACAGCCGCCGGCGCCGAAATCGACCTGGTTCTGGAACTGCCTGGCGGAAGGCTTTGGGCGGTCGAAATCGAGCGCGGCCGGGCGCCGAAACTCAAAAGGGGATTTTTCCATGCGAGGGAAGATCTCGGTCCGGAGCGCAGCTTCGTCGTTCATTCCGGCGACGACAAGTATCCGAAAGGCGACGGAATCGAAGTGATCGGCCTAAGCGAGCTAGCATCGACTATCGCGAAGATATGAGCGCCGAGGCAAAGTCTTAACTCCAAGTTTTCGGTTTCGGGAAGCAGCGAGAAAGTTTCCGCGCCTTGGCGAATCATCGTCTCGAATGTCCCGCGAGGCGCAATTTTTAAGAGCGGCAAGTTTCTCCAGGACAGCCTTTCCGCGTCGCCAATGCATCGAATTCGGGGGGCGCCCCAAGCAAGTCGGGCCATTTGCAATTTGCTCTATGATAATATATCATTTATTCTTTAGGATCGGAATCGGTCTCCACCTGGAAGGATTCGATGCAGCCTGAGTTCCCGGATTTTCCTCGAGAGGAATTCGTTGCGAGGCACGACAAAGCCCGGTCGATAATGAATGCGCGAGGGCTTGACGCTCTGCTGGTTACGGAAAGGCTGAATTACCAGTATTTTTCGGGACACAGGTCCGAGCAGAACGCAGTCGACAAAATTCGATCGTATGTGTTCATTCTTCCGAAGGACGACGACCCCGTACTGATAACGATGCCGTTCGAAGTGGCGCAGGTCGAGGCGACTACTTTCATTGATCGAATCAAGACGACCGGCGCACTAACAGGCCACCCGGAATTTATCGCAGGCGTGCTCGGCGACATGGGGCTAGCGAAAGCGCGGATTGGCGCCGAGCTTGGCAGAGAGCAATATTTGGGAATTAGCTATCTAGGGCTGAAAGAAGTCATGGCGGAACTCCCCGGCGCGGAATTCACGGATGCCGCCGACCTCATACTCGAATGCCGGGTTGTGAAATCAGCGCTTGAAATCGAATACTGCCGCAAAGCGGCGCAAATCAGCGCCCAGGCGCAACGAGACGCGTTTCAGAGAATTCGGCCCGGAATGACGGAAAACCGGATTGCGCAGATTCTGCGCGAAAGGCTATTCGAGCTTGGCGCGGAAAAAATATCTCTGCTCTGCGTTGTCTCCGGTCCGGTCGGCGACAAGGGAATCGTCCTTCTGCCCACGGACCGGATCGTAAGCCGAGGCGAAGTCGTTGGATTCGACGTCGGCGTGTCCTGGAAGGGATACTGGTCCGACCTTGCCCGAACCGCCTCCGTCGGCCCGCCGCCCGGCGAGTTGGACGAATTTTACGCGTGGATGATGGAGCTGCGCGGCGCTTGCGACGCGCAGCTGCGCGCGGGCAATTCACCCACGGACGTAATTCGCGTCGTCGACCGATATCTCGATCGAAAAGGCATGAAGACGATGGGCGTCGGGCGTGTCGGCCATGGCGTGGGAGTGGAAACGACCGAGTACCCGTCTCTCGCCGCCTTCGAAAAGATCGAATTCGAACCAGGCATGGTTTTCGCCTGCAACCCGAATTTCGCCAACCATCTGGGCTTTATCAACGCGGAAGACAATTGGGCGATCACCGAAGGCAAGCCCGATCTTCTTTCGGATCCCGTGGCGGAAGGCCGCATTCCCGTTGTGCCGGACTAGCGATACGGCTTCCTGCGAAAGGCACGGGCAATGCCGAGCTAAAATTTCATAACCAAGCAAGGAGGTTTTCAATGGATAATGTCAAACTTACGCGGCGCATGACGCTGGCGCTGTCTGCCGGCGCAATGTCAATTGCGTTCGCTTTGCCGGTTCAGGCCGATCTTATGGAAAAGATCAAGGAGGGCATGGATGTCGCCTTCTACAACTTCAAGCCCTATGCGTTTGTCGACCAAAACAACGATCTGGTCGGTACGGACATTGAATTGCTAACCGCGGTACTCGATAAAATGGGCGGGCAGATCGGCGAAGCGCAGGCCGTGGACTGGGGCGCTTTGATTCCCGGCGTAAATTCCGGGCGGTTCGATGTCGTCGCGGCCGGCATGTTCGTAACCCCCAAGCGATGCGCCGCAGTGCGCTTTTCGCAGCCGTACTTCGGTATCAAGCAGGCCCTGGCCGTGCCGAACGGCAATCCCAACGGGCTTACGAACTACGAATCGGTTCGAGACAAGGGCCTAACCATCGGAGTGATTTCCGGCGCTGCGCAATTCGGATACGCCACGGCCGCCGGCGTGCCGGAGGCGAACATTCTGCAGCTTCCCGACAACCCTGCGGGAATCGCGGCTCTGCGGGCCGGACGCATCGACGCGTGGGCGGTTTCCGCGCCCGGCGTTCGCGAAATCGTCAAGGGCGTGCCGGAAGGCGACATCGAGTCCGGCCCTGTTTTCGCGGAAGTCGCCGGTAAGCCCGCTGTATCGCACGGGGCTTTCGCATTCAGGCAGGACGCTTCCGCTTTCGTGGACGAGTTCGACAAGGCGCTTACGGCTTTCGTAGGCTCTCCCGAACATGTTGCAATCATGGAAAAATACGGCATGAGCGCCGACGAATTGCCGGTATTGAAAACCGAGGACATTTGCGGCAGCTGAATCCGGACCGCGACAAGCCGCCGGCGAGCTTGCCCTAGTTCGCCGGCGGGATTCCAATTGACTTCTTCCGAAAAAAGCATGGAAGCGGAAACGTGAACGTCAGATACTCGGCTATTGCGGCTCTGATCGCATTCTTGCTCGGCCTGGCGGTTGCGACGTTTTCCGAATTGAGAATTTTTCTTCCCGCGCTGCTGCGCGGCGCGGCGGTCACGATTGAGATTTCCATCTTGTCGGCCATCCTGTTCTTTTCGATGTCGTTCATTGCCGGAATTGGAAGGCTAAATTCGATCCGACCGATTCGATGGATCAGCACGATTTACATTGAAGTGTTCAGGGGCACGTCCCTGCTCGTGATTCTTTTCTGGTTTTTCTTCGTTCTGCCGTCATTCGGCGTTGTTCTTTCGCCGACCCAGGCGGCGGTTCTCGGGCTGGGACTGAATTTCGGCGCATACGGCGCGGAAGTCGTTCGAGGCGCGATCACAGCCGTTCCGAAAGGGCAGAAAGAAGCGAGCGCCGCGCTAAATCTTCCCGACTGGAAGAGCACGCTGCGAATTGTCATTCCCCAAGCCATTCCGATCGCGATTCCGGGTCTAAGCAACCTTACGATCGAAATGATCAAGGCAACCGCGCTGGTTTCGGCGGTCACGCTAGTCGATATTACCTTTGCCTCCGTCCAGCAAAACCAGATTCATTACCGAACGCTCGATATCTTTATCGTCGCAATGGTCATCTACTACTGCTTTTCGCAATTGATTCGCTTCGGCGGGGCGATCCTTGAAGCGCGGATGACGCGGCATTTGGCAAGGCCGCACTAATGGACTGGCAATGGGACTTTACGTTCGAAGTCGTCCTGCCTCGCTTGTGGGAGGCGGCTGGAATCACGGTTTACGCGACAGTCGTATCCTTCGCGTTCGCGCTCGTCGGCGGACTGATTCTCATGCTGCTTAAAATGTCCAGCTTCAAGCCGGTATCGTTTGTCGCGAGCGAAGTCATCGAGTTCATTCGCGGAACGCCGCTGCTTATCCAGATATTTTTCCTTTTTTTCGTTCTTCCGCAGGTCAACATTACGCTGCCGCCTCTTACGACGGGCATACTGGCGATCGCGATCTATAATTCGGCGCTGACCGCCGAGGTCTACCGGGCAGGCCTGCAGGCCGTGCCGCGAGGCCAGTGGGAAGCCGCCATCGCCCTGAACCTGTCGACCTACAGAACATTCCGGAAAATCATTATTCCCCAGTCCCTGCCTCCGATCATTCCCGCTCTCGGCAATTACCTGGTCGCCATTTTCAAAGAGACCCCTCTTCTTTCCTTCGTTGCGGTCGGTGAAATCATGCATGCCTCGAAGCTGATCGGATCCGAATACTACCGCTTCAACGAAGCCGTGACCCTCGCGGGGATTTTCTTCCTCGTCATGAGCCTCGTCGCGGCGGCGCTCGTGCGGGCGACCGAAAACTACGTGAAAAGAAGCATCCTGCATTGACTGAGCCGAAAATCAGATTCGATAAAGTTTCCAAGCGATACGGTTCGCTTACGGTGCTCGACCGCCTCGACTTCGAAGTTGACGAGGGCGAAGTGGTCACGATTATCGGACCGTCCGGCTCGGGCAAGACGACCGTGCTTAGAGTGCTAATGACTCTCGAAGGCGTTCAGGACGGCGTAATCTGGGTTTCCGGCGAGCCGCTAAACAAGATGCAATCGAAGAACGGAATGGTTCCCGCGAACAAAGCCCACATTCGAAGGATTCGTTCGCGCATCGGCATGGTTTTTCAGAATTTCAACCTATTCCCCCACATGACCGCGCTGGACAACTGCATCGAAGCCCCGATTCAATCTCTCGGGCTTTCGAAAGCCGAAGCGGTCGAACGTGCCGAGGAACTCCTCGCGATGGTCGGACTCGCGGAAAAGCGAGATCAGTATCCGAGCCAGCTGTCCGGCGGCCAGCAGCAGCGCGTAGCGATTGCGCGGGCGCTGGCGATGAGGCCCGAAATCATTCTGTTCGATGAGCCGACATCGGCGCTCGATCCCGAAATGGTGGGCGAGGTGCTGAGCGTCATACGCGCGCTTGCCGCCGAGCATAGCTATACGATTCTGCTGGTAACTCACCAAATGGGGTTCGCCCGGGAAATCTCGGACCGGGTATGCTTCTTCGACGGCGGTAAAATCGTCGAGCAGGGCCTGCCGAATGAATTATTCGGCAATCCGCAGAATTCGCGGCTGCAGCAATTCCTAAGCAAAGTGCTGGAAGCCCGATAGCATGGCCGCCGATTAGCGTTCGAAACCCAGTCCACGGGAGCCTGAGACAAACTCTATGCCGCAACTTATTCAATACGGCGACGGTCCGCGGGCGATTTGCGCCAATCTGCGCAAGCGAATTCTATCGGGCCAGATATCTTGGGGATCCGAGCTCAAGATTCAAGCGCTGGCCGAAGAATTCGGCGTTTCGATCATGCCCGTCAGGGAAGCCTTGCGCATGCTGGCGACGGAAGGGCTTATTGAAATGAGGCCTCGTCGCAGTCCGTTGGTGTCGATGCCGGACATCGGGGAAATCCTTGAAATAAACGAAATCAGGCAGGCGCTGGAACCTATGGCGCTGGAATCCGCGATCGAACGCCATACCAAGAAGTCGTTGACCGCGTGCAGGCGAATCGTAGATGCCGACAGGGCATGCTCGGATCCCGGGAAAAAGGTCGAATTGAACTGCAAATTCCATAAATCGCTTTTGGCACCCTCGGCGAAAACGCGTTTTCTTAGCACGATCGAGGCCCAGTACGGCGCGATTTCGCTCTTTGCCCATTATCTGGTCGTTCGGGAAAATTTCGTCATCGGCATGCCGCACTTCGAGCACGAAGCCATTCTCGGAGCGGTCGAAAAACGCGATGCGGCGACGGCGCTGGAACTGCTTCAACAGCACATTCGCCATTCCAGCGAAAGGCTTCGGAAGGTGCTCGACATCCGAAAGACCGACGCGGCGTAGGAATTCGATCCGGATTTCCCGCTCCGGCTCGACCGGCGGACCAATCAACTGCCGGTAGTATCCATGCGGCGCACGGGTGCGCCCGGTCGCTGCCGCTCCTTCCAGCCGTCGTCGACATACCAGCCCGAATTCGACGCCGGCAGGGACTTTTGCCGGATCAGATCGGCCGCTCTCTCTCCGATCATCATCGAAGGCGCGTTAATGTTGCAGCTGGGGGTTTCGGGCATGATCGAACTGTCGGCCACCCTCAGCCCTTCTATTCCATGCACTCGGCACTCCGGGTCGACGACCGACATGTCGTCGGCGCCCATCCTGCAGGTTCCCGAAGCGTGATAGGACGACTGCACGTTGTCGCGCACGAAAGAATCGAGGTCGGCATCCGAAACGATCTCCGGCCCGGGCGAAAGCTCGCGACCTCGAAAACGATCCATTGCGGGCTGGGCCAGCACTTCCCGAGCGAGTCGAAACGACGTTCTCATTATATCCCAGTCGGTCGGGTGGCCCATTAGATTCAACGAAATTCTCGGCGGTGCGCCCGGGTCGCCGGATCGCAGCCGAACCCTGCCGCGACTCGGGCTTCGCTGCGGGCTGATCTGAACCTGAAAACCCTGGCTCGTCCAGAATTCATTGCTGCCTTCCGCGACGGCGACGGGAAACAGATAGAACTGTATGTCGGGAAAGCGCACGCCGGGAGCGCTTCGGACAAAGGCGCCGCATTCGAAGTGGTTGCTGGCAAGCAGGCCGTCGCGAAAGAAGATCCAGCGCAAGGCCGCCCTTGCCTTGCGGAGCGGCCCGAGCTCGCTTGCCAGCGAAACGGGTTCCGCGCATTCCATTTGAATTGAGCTAAGAGTGTGATCCTGCAAGTTTTCGCCAACTCCGGGAACGTCGCGCACGACCTTGATTCCGTGCGCGCGCAGTTCGGAAGCCGGGCCGATGCCCGAGAGCATTAGAAGCTTGGGAGAATTGAACGGGCCGGCGGAAACGATGATTTCGCGCCGAGCGCCCACGATCGTCCGGCCATTCCGCTTGCGAACCGCAACGGTTTCGGCCCTGCCGCCGTTGATGCCGATGCCCTCGGCGGCACTTCCGGTCCAGATGCGCAAATTATTTCTTGAACGGGCTTCCGTCAAATAGGCGCGCGCCGTCGACCAGCGGTACCCGTTCGAGGCATTCATGGGAAACCGTCCGAAACCTTCCTGCCTAAAGCCGTTTACATCGCTCGTTTGCGCATAGCCCGCCTGACGCCCGGCTTCGAGAAACGCGGCTGCTATGGGGTTGACGGGATTCGGCTCGGATACCCGTACAGGCCCTTCCTCGCCCTGGTAGAAGCCGCCGTCGCCGGTCCGCTTTTCCAGTTTCCGGAAGTACGGCAAGAGCCGGGCATAGTTCCAGCCCGCAGCGCCGGCCTCTTCCCAGGTATCGTAATCCAGACCGTGGCCTCGAAGATACACCAAGCCGTTGATCGACGACGATCCTCCGAGAACTTTGCCTCTCGGCTGCGAAAGACGGCGGCCATTCAAGTGCGGTTCCGGCTCCGTCTCGTAATTCCAATTGAATTTTCTGGCCTTGAATGCGTACCGCGCAGCCGCAGGCACGTGAAGAATGAGAGATCGATTGGCCGGCCCCGCCTCCAGCAGGAGAACGCTTGACGAAGGGTCTTCGGACAGTCTGGCCGCAACGATTGCGCCGGAGCTTCCCGAACCGATTACAACATAGTCGAATTCTTCCACCCGCGCTGATCCTCTATGGAGAGACTGGTCAATCCGGCCAGCTATTTGGCGGCGCCAAGCTCGGAAAGCCCGATTAAGCTGCCGGGCAAAATAATTTCATTGCGACGCCTCGCCCTCCAGCCGATGCCTGCGGCGATGTTGCAAGACCGCAACTCGTTCAATTGCCCTTTTTTTGCGCACCGCGCCTCCCGCCCGCCTGCTGCCTTATTCCGCATGCCGATTGCGCGCCCTGAATCCCGCCAATGCCCGGCCGAGCCAGTCTCACTGGATTCTTTCGAAAACGAGTTCGGGGACTACGACTTCCCAAGCGTCGCATTTTAGAGACTCGTGGTATTTAGGATCCGAAATCTCCCGGTTCCATACTACGATCGCATGGACTTTCGCCGATCGAGGCCGCATTCCCCTCGGAGGCCCGAAGCTTTTGGCCATTCTCCCTACGACCGCGCCGCTTCCGTTTCGAACTTCCCATCGTCCCGAACCGGACATTCGTAAATCGAGCGGATCGTCTGCCGACAGCGCGGCAATTGCTCCATGAACATGATGGCCGGCTCTGCAACGGCCCGAAAATCCGATATCGACATCTTCAAGACTCGAATGAATGAAATGGTAGTGCAGTTCTTCGGCGCTCGGCGGCAACTTGTGCCGCTCGCGAACCAGCGCCGCCGGATTGCTAAGAAGAGCGTCCTGCAATGCCGTCGTACGTCCAAGCCTCGTAAGAGAAAGAGTTTTTTTAGCGCGCGTCATGGCCACGTAGTACAAGCGGCGGGGAGCATCTATATCCTCGTCCCCGACGGCACGGTCCCACCCGCCATCAAGTACCGCTACATGGTCGAATTCCAATCCCTTCGCCCTATGCGCGGTCAGCAGCAGCAGTCCCTGCTGACGCCTCTTTACGTCCCTTCCCCATTCGGCCAGCCATTCGATAAAGTGATCGGCGGACGTTTCGCTTTCGCCGGTTTCCAGAATATGCTCTTCAACGGCTTGCCGCAGCAAGTCGTTCCAACGGCCGGAACGATCGCTGTTCATCCACCTGCGAAGCCCGGCGGCATCGACGAGTTTCCGGTTGCGCAGCCATTCGACAATCTCGGCGGTTTCCCTGAGCAGCCAGAAACTCGGGGCTTTTTCGTTTCCCGACTGCGCCGGTATGCCGTGCAGCTCGCAGAACGCCTTCACCGGCATCAGATACCGCCACTCGCGCGCGATTACCGCGCAATTCGACCAATCCCAATCCGGGGAAAGTGTCTCGAGACGCAGCATTTCGCCCATGGCCGATCGCGCCTGGCTTATCGGGTCCTGAACTTTCGGAAACAATTGAACCCGTCCGCGGGCGACGGGATCCAGCTTTTCCCATTCGCCGCCGGGCGACTCCTCGGCCCGGTTGCGGTTTACCTTGATCGGACGATCGGCTTTCAATCGATTGCGCGCCGGTTCAATCACGGCGTTCGCCGCATCGATAATGTGCTTCGTGGATCTATAGTTCTCCGTTAGAAAGGCGGGCTTGGGTCCATAGTCGTTTTCGAAATCCTTTATGAACTTTACCGAGGCTCCCTTGAAAGCGTAGATGTTCTGATCGTCGTCGCCTACAGCGAACAGCGTGAGCTTGCCGTTGTCGTCTTCGCGCGTCCGGCCGGCCAGAGCCGAAATCAGTTCATACTCCTCCCGGCCGATGTCCTGGTATTCGTCGACCAGAATCCAGCGGAAGCCTTCAAGCAGGCGCTGGCGACGGGCATCCGCTTCTTCGGGAATCAACTCCTCGCCCTTGAGAATTTCGACCGCGCTGCGAAGCACTTCCTTGAACATGAACTCATCGGGCCGCTCCGCGCCTCGCGCGAAGCTGGCGCCGGCCAGGCGCATTGCGAGCGCGTGGCAGGTCAGCACCGTTACGCCGCGGGCATCGTCGCCGATCAAATCTTTCAATCGGCTTCGAATCTCCACGACCGCATGGCGATTGTAGACAAGCGCCACGATGCCCCGGGCGTTTTCCCTCATGACCCGGATCAAGTATGCTATGCGATGAACTAGTACGCGCGTCTTGCCGGAACCCGGCCCCGCCAGAACGAGCACGTTCGTATTCTTCCGAGAATCCGCGACAATATGCTGCTGCGCGGTGTTCTTCATGCTTTCAACGATGCGCCGCCAGGATTCCGGCGTTGTCGCGCGACCGATTTCCCTGTCGCGGCCCGGCAGCCAGCGAGCAAGAAATTCTTCCTCATTCAACGAAAAGTAATCCATGGCAAGGCTCAACGCCTCTCTTATGGCGGAAAGCCCGCGCTCCGCGAATTCCTTCATTACGTGGATCTGCAGCACCTGCCCTTTGTAGTGAAGAGCCAGCGGCTGGTAGTCGGTATTCGTAAAGCCGAATCGTTCCCGCTCGCGCAACCGAATGGTCATTGAGGGGCGGAATACCGCTAGACCCTTGTTTAGGCGAATCACTTCCTGCTCGTGCAGCCAAAGAAGCGCGCGATCGAGCAGATTGCTGGGTTTTCGGACCTTGCTCGAAAGCGCCATGTCGGATTTTATCGCCTTCAGCAGGTCGCCGAGAGTCGTTTCGACCAAGAGGTCTATTCCGCGGCTTCCCGGCGGCAGGCGGTTCAGCAAATGGTCGAGCAAGTGCTTGGCCGCTTCGCGCCGAAGGCTCGCGGTTTGCTCGAGAGCCCCCCACTCTCGGCGCAGCGTAATTCGGGCGGTTTCGGAATCGATTTTTCGGACCTTCAGGCTGCCGCCGGCTCCGTCGGCATCGCTGCGGCCGTCATAGGCAATCCCGCGAATGATCGTCCAAAGACGTTCCGGCAGCGGACCCGGCAAGCCGGCCTCCCTTAGCACCTGAGAGGCGATTCGCAGATGAAGCGTCGATTTATCGTTTTTTCCGAGATCGGGCGCAGCCTCTTGCATGTGCTCGATCAAGGCGGACTCCAGCTGCGCCGCTTCATCGAACCTCTTTCTGGACGAGCGCTCTACGCCATTGTGAACAAACGCAGTCAAGGCGGTATCGTTGCTGGCAATGCCGAACCGCTCCAAATCGTAAAGCGCCGCGCGGACTTTTTCGGGACTCAGCCCCGACAAGCACATCAGCTCGTCCGTCGTCAGACCCTGATCCGCATCCGCGTTGATTAACGCCTCCGCTATCCTAAGCAGTTTTTGCCGATAGGAATCCGTTATTTTCGAGTCGGCGAGGCATTTCTTCGCTCCGTCGACCGAATCGATCATGAGCGACGACGGAAACACCTGAACGAAATTCTCGTCCCGCCTTAAATGCTCGGCCTCTTCCAGCCAGGCGACGGCCGTCCGAACGCGGGTGTCGTCGGTCGCGGAATCCTGCTGGAACGATTTGTCTTCGTCTCCAATCAGGATTTCGCCCGTAGTGGCAACGATCTCGCCCTTGAATCGTTTCCGCCGGTCCAGATTCCTAAGCGCAATCAAGATGCCGTGAATTTCCTCGCGGGAGAGCTTCGAACGCGCCGACATGCCGAATTGACGCTCCACGTCGTCGACCGCGTAAAGCAGCACGCAGCATGCCGTCTCCTGGTCGCGTCCGGCGCGGCCGGCCTCCTGGAAATAGTTTTCCAGCGATCCGGGTATGTCGGAATGCACGACTAGCCTAACGTTCGGCTTGTCGATTCCCATGCCGAAAGCGTTGGTCGCAACGATGACGCGCAGATCGCCGTCGATAAATCGCCGCTGCACGTCCTTTTTTATCTCGGGCGACAGCCCCGCATGGAAGTAATCCGCGGTCAGGCCTTTTTGCTGCAAGTATTCCGCAATTTGCTCGCTTCCGTTTCGCGTCGCGCAATATACTATGGCGCCGCCGGAACCGTCGTCGGGAAGATAGAAATCAAGCACCTGATGAATATGCTGAAATTTCTCTCCGACGGTTGTCGGTATGACTTGAAAGGTTAAATTCGAACGCTCCGCGCCTCCCGGGAAAACCAGTAATTCGATGCCGAGCTTGTCGCGGAAGTACCGCGCGATGTCGTCGCTCACGTCGGGCTTGGCCGTCGCGGTCAGGCACAGGATCGGCGGCACCGGCCCGTCGCCAGCTCTATCCCCTATAAAGCGGGCGACGTAGCGATAGTCCGGCCTGAAATCGTGGCCCCATCGAGAGAGGCAATGCGCCTCGTCCAGAACCCAGGAGCCGATTTCGCGCTGCTCGACCGCGCGGCGCAATGAGCGGCTTCGCAGCTGCTCCGGCGAAATGAGCAATATACCGGCGTCTCCGAGCCGTACTCGGTCCAATGCGTCGGCGCGTTCCGGCATTGAAAGCATCCCGTTGATCGTCACGCAACACCCTAGCCCGTGTTTTTCCATGCCCGCCACCTGGTCCGCCATCAATGCAACCAGGGGCGAGATTACGATGGTCAGCGCGCCGGTCTTGTCGTAGCGCGACAAGGCCGGAATCTGGTAGCAAAGCGACTTCCCGGTTCCGGTCGGCAGGATGCCGAAGACATGCCTGCCTTTCATCGATTCCTCGACAATGGCCTTTTGCATGGGCCGCCCTTCGTCCGCCGCGGGAACAGGCCTGAACCCGTCGAAGCCGAACCAGCGCTTCAGTTCCTTCGCCGCGTCGTGCCGCTCGGCGCACCATCCGCATTCGGGGTCGGCGCACGGCGTGTCCCTGAGGCGCTTCACCAGTGTTCCGGTCGACGGGAATTGATGGCGCACCCAAGGAGGAATTACGGAGTTGTCGCCCGCCACCGATAGCCAGGCCAGCGCGTAGGCAAGCGACCATCCAAAATCGCTTTTTCGCGAGAGAATGTCCTGCCTCTGAACTACGCAGGCCGCCCCTTCGAGCAGACGGCTTATCGCCTTCCGGCTTTCAGCATCCGACGGTCTGCGCGAATTGCGAAGGCCGGAGAACAAGTCATTGACGGCTCGGTCAAATCCGAATGGCTCGGGAGTGCACAGCCAGTGCCAGGCCGCAAGCAGGTCGGCCGAAGCCTTTGAAAGCTCGGCCTTCTGGTCCTCGAACACCTGCAGCGCGATCCTCGCGTCAAGTTCGGGGTCGTTTACGCGCCCTTGCACGAGGCTTCCGTCCTGGTAATGCTTCACTAGGTGATGGTAGGGATTGCGCGGAAAAGCGAGCGGATTGAGTCGCAGAGTGTCCACCCTCGGCAGCTTCAGCAATCGCAAATTCGGATTTGCGGCTGCCAAGTGCGGCATGTCGAATTCGATCAAGTTGTGCCCTAGAACGAAAGACGCGCCGTCCGCGAAGTCGTCGAGCTTCGCGAGCGCCGCCGTCAAGCCGCGTCCGGAATGCAGCACAATCCCGTCCCTGTCCGGGCGCAGCGCAGCGAAAGCGCGAATGCGATCGCTATCTTTGGTCACTTCAAGATCAAGCGAAAGGCAGCGTGAATTGAATGAGCTGTTCAAAAACCTAGGCAAGGCGCCGAATTGTCCTGTCATGCGGGGCGGCTCCCGGCAAAAAAGCCTCGTCCGGCAATACCCAGCTCGTTCGCGCGGTTATTGCTCTTGTCCACGCCTTCGCGCCTTAAGCCCTTGACGCGCAGCAAAATTGGCAAATTCGAATAATGCGCGCATTCGGCAAATTCGCGGCCTATAGGCGCCGCTTTGACATTGGCCGCGGTTATGCAAGGCAATCGTCTTAGCTTTCGAACGCTATTGGACGACTTCGGCCGCGAGCACGGCCTATGCGGGGAAAGACTTGGGCTCGGCGGCTGCGGCGACCCCTAAATGCTCCTCTAGACTCAGCTGAAATTACGATGCGCGCTATTCGTTGTCTGACAGAATAATCTTCTTCTGTTCCGAAATCCGGGCGGCGCAGCCGACTCCCTGGCTGACGTTCGTTTCTGCAGCCGCCGGCCGTCAAGAGACGTTTCGCCATAATGGATATCTCGGACATGCTTCGTCGGCCGCTATGATCGCAGCGACGGAGCTTCGGCGAATTCGGCCGCCCGATCCAGCATTCGCCATCGTCCGCAAATCCGAGCGGCGAAATTTTCGGCTGGATCTTTTTTCCCCGTAAATCTGCGCATTACCTGATAGCTCCGGTCGAAATTGATTGCGAATTTCCCAAAGCGCACATTTTTCTATTCTGGAGAATTGTCAAGCAGTCTAAAGTCCCCGAGCCGGGACTCTAGACTAAACCGGCAGGCAATTGAATTCCCTCTGTAAGAATCGCAGATTTGTTCGACGGCAATTCGCAACATCATGGACAATTTCGCTATTTCCGGCGGCGGCAAGGACGGAATGCACAAATTCGCCGCCAATTCGAACTCGATGCCGCGCTGACGATGCACGCCCGGTTTCCGAGCATTCAGCTGTCCGCTTATTAATAGTCGTTCAACCCGGCGGTCGGCGCATACCTCGACCTCGGCCTCCACCGCCTCCGAACCCGTTTCAACCCCGATAGGATGCCGGAACGATGCTGTCGGCAGAAACATTCGCGTAGCTCCTTCGCGAAGCGAAGAGAAGCGGCATCAATGCCGGACAACTCTCGGACAAAAGGCCCGGCGAAATCAGCCGACGGGGGCGCGGCCATCTATCTAGCATAGTTCATTTTGGCAAGGCTTCTTGCCGCTGAGCCGCTGAGCGCGCGATGAAGATCCGCTACTCGCAGTTGCGGTTCGAGACGGGGCTTCAGGCACTGGCAAGGAACAATATGCTCGCAGCGCAGGTCCAGCGATACTATTCCCAGTAACCCGCAAGGCTCGATCTCCTTGCCTCAAGATCAGCATCTTCCGGATCCCAAGTCAGTTTCCCATTGAAATACTCGGGTTAATATTCCCTATAAATCGAATCGGGATCCTCGAATGCCCGCAAAAACTGGTAGAAGCCACTCGCGCCGCCGATATCCTCGAGCGGGCAGCGCCCGGCGGCGCCAGCGACAAGACAGGGATATTGCCGGTCATCGCGCGCCGGCCGGTTCTGTGCCTACCCGGATTTTATGTTCCCAGCCGTCCCCGAAATCAACAGATAATTGAACTCCGGCTTGCCTTGCAAAAAATGAATGACATCACGAAGATTCTTGCCCCATGCCGCATCGAATTCCCTAAAGTCATGGCCCCAACAAGCAACTTGCTCGTACCGTCTCGCCATAAACCCCCATGAATGGAAATTATCCCATCTCATTGCTGTCTGAATATATGTGTGGAGCTCACTGAGATCGGTATCCAAGGGTACCCATTCGCCTTGTGACGTTGGGATTCATATCCCGAAGCGAAATGCTGAGGCGAACGATATCGAATTAATTGCGTTTCTTAGCCATTGATCCTTTAGCCCTAAATCTTGACGTGACAGATTAGTGCATACTAGATGAACTTTCAGAATTGTCGATGTCACCCCTTTGGCTGGTGGGGGTAGGATTACGTGACCAAGCCGCCCTAGCTACAGGAAAGAGTCCAGGATTCGGTTGTTCAGCCTGCAGCATCGAATCGACATCGCGCAATCTGAATGAAATTTGGTCCCCGCCCCCTTCGGCTCAACTGCGCAGGCGCGAATCACTCGTGTCGCAATACGGAAACCTATCGGAAAACGCGGTTCCGTCCGGTCCGCCGCTCCGGCCGCTCCTCGCGATGATTTCCTGATGCGCAACGAGCTTGGCGCAGGCCTCCATCGTCCCGAGGCAATCGTCGCGCTCGGCTCCGTTCGTATCGAGCGGCGCCCTCGGACGGTACAGAACTCCGTAGAGGCTGTCCTTGTTCGCGGCCAACGGGCAAGCAGTCCCTCGAGGCCGGCTTGGCCGGTCCTTGCGCCGAAGATGTCGTCGAAGCGCGCGGACGGCTGCTCCCTCCGCCCGTAGCGGGAATCTCCTTCTCGATTCCACCCCCGACTCGGAATGGATCCCGATCAACAAGATTGGCTGGCCCATATTCCCGCGCGGTTTCTCCGTAAAAGTTTGGCGTTGGCGAATTTTCCAGAAAAAATTGGCTGAAGGGGCGAATTATTCACTTGAGCGGGGCGGCTAAGGGCAAGAAATTTAAGGACGGGGTAGAGAAAGGGGCAAGAAAGCCAGCCAATTGCTCCCTGTAGCAGCAAGTCTTATCGCTCCGACGGTCTATCTCCGGTCAACCGGGATTGCACGGCAACTCCCGCGCAATGGTCGAATGACGACCGCCAAGCAGGTCGGAAGTTCGAGGATTCGACATTCTGCTTTAAATCAAGGCCCGCTTCTGGCATCATTCGTCGCATGCCGAGCTGCTAAAGGCGGACGGCGCGGCGAATATCAGCGCGACCGCAGCTATTCTTGCTGCTTCCCGGCCCTGAAGCGGCAACTCGTTGAGCGCGGCGCACCATTGCCAACATGCCAGGCACGCACTTGAAAGCGGAACAGGGGAATGAAGTTCGAAAAAGCTCCTTTGTTTACCGACATCGCGGAATCGCCCGCCGGCGCGGTGTCCCTTTGGTTAAGGGCCGCAGACGGAAATCGGATTCGCATGGCCGTCTGGCCGAGCGGCAAGAAAGGAACGATCCTTCTTTATCCGGGACGAACCGAATATATTGAAAAATACGGCATGTCCGCGGGCGAATTCCTTCGTAGAGGATATTCATTCGCCACGGTCGACTGGCGCGGGCAAGGCCTGTCCGACCGGCAGCACGACGACAGGTCGCTATGCCACGTCGGAAGTTTTTCCGAATTCCAGCTCGATGCCGCCGCGGCCCGGCAAGCCCTGTCCGAGCTTGCGGTTCCGCAGCCGATCTTTCTGCTCGCTCATTCGATGGGCGGATGCATTGGTCTGCGTTCCCTCCACGAGGGGTTCGATTTCCGCGCATCGGCCTTTTCGGGTCCCATGTGGAGGATTTACCTCGGCCGCGTACTTCGCAAGCTCGCCCTTGCGATTTCAAAATCGGCTGTCGGCATGGGCTTCTCCAAAAAGTATGTATTCGGAACAAGCCATAGAAATTACATTCACTTCGCGAAGGCGGATAAGAACGTCCTGACTTCCGACGATGAAATGTTTCTTTTCCTGAGAAGGCAGATAGAATCCCGCACGGAGCTTTCGGTCGGCGGCCCGTCTTACGGCTGGTTTTACGCAGCGATCAAGGAAGGCCAAACTCTCATGGAAATGAAGCCGCCGCCCGGACCCGCCCTCATCCTACTGGGTACCAACGAGAGAGTCGTCGACCCCAAGGCAATTAGAATACTGCATAGCAGGTGGGAAACATCCCGACTGGTGACCATTCAGGGAGCGCGGCACGAAATCATGATGGAAAACTACGCGCTGCGCCAGGAATTCTTCGACTGCGTTGCGGATTACTTCGACGAGCATCGCAGTTAGGCTCGCCGGTCCGGACCGGCGCGAGCGGCGAGCCGAAGCCGCGATTGGCCCGAAAGCCAGGCACCATGGAGTTTTCGTAAGCATCTTCCGCGGATTCCTCCGGCCCGCGAAAGCGAATCGCACAAGTTTATGATCGAGTTAAGTCCGGAGTATTGATAGGCGCGGCCCGCCCGACCCGAACCAGACGATCGCGAGCTTCGCGGTCAACACGGCTCGCCTCGCCGGATTCATCCCCAGGAAGAGGCAGCCGCTGCCGGGAACCAAAAACTCTGGGAGGGCTATATGCTGCTATCATTGTTCGTCGAACATTTCAGAGCTTTGCGAAAGTACGGCATGATATGAGCTAACTGCGTCGGGATGAAAGGTCGGCGGCAGTCGGACAACACGGATCGTCACCGCTCGACCGAACGCTTGCCGACGCCGTGCTCGACCGCCGCAGCCATCATGCGTCTCTCGGTCTCGGTCTGCTTCGACGCGCAGCGCAGGTCCTTGCCGTCGAGGGCGACCGGTCGGCATCCGTCGCGGGCGCAGTGGGCCGCCCAGTCGCTCAGCGCCCGGTCCAGAGCATCCGGGGGCAGATTCGAAAAGATGTAGCGAAAGCTCGCTTCCGCGGGCATCACGTAGCATCGGCGGCTGGGGCTCCAGAACGCGCCCGCGGCCGCCTTCTGCTCCTCTCCGAGACGCTCTCCGAATTCGGCGAAGGCGATCACGCCGCGATAGCCCGCCAGCCGAGCCGCCAGCGCGATGGTGAGATAGCAGCGCAGTTCGAAGCGTCGGCCGCGCGGCTTGCGGAAATCCTCGACGGTCTCGAGAAAGGAGTAGAGGCTCCGCAAGTCGTCGGCCGGCGGTGGTTCGGCGGTCCTTTCGATCTGCCACTCCGGCGGCGTATCCTCGCCGCGCAGCTTGGCGGCCGCGTCCTTGCACAGTTCGCGCACGAACACCTCCTTTGGCTGCCCGTTGTGGGTAAACCGCGCGGACCCGCCCGACCGGCGCGAGTAGCCGCGCGTCGGACCCAGCGCATGCCAGTTCGAAGCGCGGTAGCAAGTGCCTGAAAATCTTGACGGATCCACGAAGCTCTCGGCGACGAGCACGGGATAGCCGTGCAGCGCCAGCATGTCGTCGGACAGGCGCCGCAGGCTCAGCCCAAGCACCCGCGAAGCCATGTTGGGAACCCGGCCCTCGTCGAGAATGACAAAGCGAGTGTTGTTCGCGACGAGATGAAGCCGCGAGAACTGCTGATCGCGCGTCCAGCCGATCCAGGCGTCGCGCGCGCCGACCTTGAATGCCCCCGCCTGCCAGCCGATCAGAGCAATCCAGGCCTCCCCGCTTACAGCCACGTGGCGAATTGCGCGGCCGTAGAAATTTTTGAAGGAAAGATAGTGGTGGCGCGCGGCAAGGGCGTCCCATCGCCGCTGCTCGGCGTAGCCTCGCACCGGCCGCACCGTCACGTCGCGTGGAAAAATGCCGCCTCTTTTCGAATCTGAAACTTGCATGCCGAGGCGCGTATCAAATCAAATGTTGCGGTGCCAGAGAAAAATTCGGTTTCGGAACTAGAATTGAAAAAAGTTTCTTTTGCGGAGTCGTGCTCCTTGCGATTACTCGTCCCTAGCGCGTTTCTTTATAGGCGACCAGATTTTCTTGTTCGTGAGGTACAAAAGCGCGGCAAGCAGCGCGAGCAACAGCACGCCGGTTAGGCCGACCTGCTTGCGGGCCATCATCTTCGGCTCCGCCGCCCACATCAGGAAAGCGGACACATCCTTGGCCAGATCGAGAGTCTTTGCGGACGAACCGTCGGCGAATTCGACTATATCGTCTTCCAGTGGCGGCGCCATTGAGATCCAGCCGCCGGGAAACGCCGTGTTTTCGTACAGCAGGGTGCCGGATTCCTCGACTTCCTTCCCGGTATAGGCCGTCAAAATCGAAGCGATGTATTCCGGGCCGCCGATGCCCCGAAACAGCTGATTGATGCCGGTCCCTTCAGGTCCGGAGAATCCTGCTCGCGCCTTGGCCATGAGCGAAAGATCGGGAGCGGCGACCGAGTCGTTCGCCGGGAAATTGTCAGTGGGCCTGGCCGGTCGAAAGTCATCGAGTTCGGGATCGAAAACTTCGTAGTTTTCCGCGAAGAATTTTACAGCGGATTCGCTAAGGCCGACGCCGCCTTCGTCGCCAAGGGTTCGGAACGGAACATAGCGGAGGCCGTGGCAGGCCGCGCAGATGTCCTGATATACGATCAGCCCGCGCTGAAGCTGCTCCTGGTCGTACTTTCCGAAAGGCCCTTCGAAGGAAAATGAAAAATCCTCGACGTGCGCTTCGCCTTCCGCGCCCGAAGCGCTTCCGGTACCGAAGCCGATTGCCAGGGCCAATGCCATTAGGGCGATGCGGTTTACCATGTCAGGCTCCGTTCCTGTAGCTACTCTGCCGGATTCGCGGTCGCATCGGCAGGCGGGTAATGCTCGTCGAAATCCGATTCAATCGAATTGGGACGAGGCAATGGCTTCTCCAGCACGCCGAGAAGCGGAAGAATAATCAGAAAGTAGAAAAACCAGTATGCAGAGCCGATAAGCGAGATCACGGCGTAGATTCCTTCCGCCGGCCTGCCGCCAGCCCAGGTCAGTACGACGAAGTCCAGAGCGAGCAAGGCGAACCACCATTTGAACATTGGCCGGTATCGCCCCGAGCGGACCATGGAGGTATCCAGCCATGGCGCCAGCGCGAGGACGATCATGGAGCCGAACATCGCTAGGACGCCGAAGAATTTCGCATCGATAATGCCGCCCGTAACGAAACTTGCGAACTGCACGATCCAAACATCCGTCGTGAATGCGCGCAGTATCGCGTAGAAGGGCAAGAAGTACCATTCGGGAACTATATGCTCCGGCGTCGCCAGAGGATTGGCCTCGATGTAGTTGTCCGGATGCCCCAGATAGTTCGGCATAAATCCCGTAATCGCAAAGAACACGACAAGAATTACCGCCAGCGCGAACATGTCCTTGATTACGAAGTAGGGCCAGAAGGAAACGGTATCTCGGTCGGCGACGGCGCGCGAATCGCGGCGAACTTCGATTCCCGTCGGATTGCTGTTTCCCGTCGTATGGAACGACCACACATGGACGATCACCAGCCCGACAATAATGAAGGGAAGAAGATAGTGCAGCGAAAAGAACCTGTTCAAAGTCGCGTTGTCGACTGCCGGGCCGCCAAGCAGCCATGTCTGGATCTCGTCTCCGATGCCAGGTATGGCGCCGAAGAGCCCGGTGATAACCGTCGCCCCCCAGAAGGACATCTGGCCCCAGGGCAGTACATAGCCCATGAACGCCGTCGCCATCATGAGGAGGTAGATAAGCATTCCGATGATCCAGGTGATCTCGCGGGGCGACTTGTAGGATCCGTAGTAAAGCCCGCGAAAAATATGCAGGTAGACGGCGAAAAAGAAGAGCGATGCGCCGTTCATATGCAAGTACCGCAGCGCCCAGCCGGAATTCACATCCCTCATGATATGCTCAATGCTGGCGAACGCCATGTCCGCATGCGGCGTGTAGTGCATCGCGAGAACGACGCCCGTCACGATTTGCAGGACCAGGCAGAACATCAGCGTCACTCCCCAAATCCACATCCAGTTCAGATTCTTGGGAGTCGGAATCATCAGAGCGCTATGAATCAGCGAAACAATCGGCAGCCGCTCGTGGAGCCATTTTTCAAACCTGGTCTTAGGCTCGTAGTGGTCGTGGGGAATTCCGGACATGTCGATTTTCCTTAACCGAGCTTAATTGTTGATTCATCGATGAAGCTAAGTACCGGAACCGCGAGGTTTTCCGGGGCCGGGCCTTTTCTTATTCTTCCGGACGTATCGTAGTGGGACCCGTGGCAGGGGCAGAACCACCCGCCGTATTCGCCGGCTCCCTCTCCGATTGGAACGCACCCCAGATGGGTGCAAACGCCGACCATAATCAGCCATTCGCCGCTTTCGCCGAACGCGCGATTCTGGTCGAGGGCCTCGTCGCCGTCCTTGCCGTTGGCGTTTCTCGAGGACAGATCGATCAATTCGGCAAGATCTACGCTCCTAGCTTCGGAAATCTCGGCTTCCGTGCGGCGGCGAATAAAGACGGGCTTGCCGAGCCACTTGACGGTAATCTGCGTCCCGGGCTCGACATCCGAAATATCGACTTCAATCGACGACAGCGCCTGAACGTCGGCGCTGGGATTCATTTGGTCGATAATCGGCCAAGTCGCCGCGCCGGCAGTTATCGCGCCGGTGCCCGCGGTAGCGTAATAAAGAAAGTCTCGGCGCGTGCCGGCCGTCTGTTCAGCATTTGACACGTTGCGCTCTCCCTAGGTTGCGGCGCTTCGACCGTTAGCAATCAATTCAGTTGAAGGGCAAGCGGGCTGAGAATTCCCGCGAGCGACCGGCTGCTGCAGACATGCAATGTCCGGCCTGCCAGCGCCGGAATACGGCACCGACCCCGTTTCGAACCGCTGCCGAATAAACCATGGATTTGCGCTGCGCAAGACTGAACGCACGCGATGTACGCCTGATTTCCGCATCCGAAAGAGATGAATCGTCCGCCGCTGCGTCGCTTGCTCCGGGCCGACGGCGCGCTACGCCCCGCAATTTCCAAGTTTCGACCGAAAATGCCATGCCGGGAAGTTTTCCACGGTCCCTGAACGCAATCCGCCAAGCAGGCTTTGGCCGGACTCGCGCTTTCGCCGTATCAATGGAATCGAAGGCGCCGCGAACCCGGCCCCGCGCCTGTCGGAAAAGGGATTTTCAATGCGACACTCCTCGAACAGTGCCGAAGACGCTGAATTTCAATGAACAGGCCATTCATATGCCCGGCCGGAGTTTCGACGGGATTTTCCGTAGCTTTTGCGGCGGCGCCCGCCGTAGGAAACAGCGAAGCGCAACACGGAGAAATTCCCCGCGGCGCCGTTCCGCCAAAGCCTTCGACCGTTTTGAAGAAGATTTTTTTCGCGAAGGAACTCGAAGCTCGAGCCGGATCCTCGGGAGCCGACGAAATTCCGGATGCCGGCATCATGAATCCCGGAAAGGAGCGTTGCGCATCGCCGCCGCCGAAAGCGAGGGACTCAAGCGACTGCATATATCTGGACGTTTTCGTCCAACGGGCGGAACGCGGGCGCGCTGAACCAAAGAACGCAATCGCTTCCATGTTCGCCGGCGATTCCCCTAAACGCCGTGTTCGTCCAAATGGCGCCGACTTGCCGATGGCTCCGGCAATTGCCAATTCCGCCGGAAATGCCGCGTTGCCGACCGGCGGCCTTGCTGCGCCGGCAGGCGCGAGTTCCGGAAGAAAAGAGGCTCTCGCTCGACCGATTTCCTACATGCGGCTCGGCGACGCCCGCCATGCGGATGGGTCGCCGAGGCCGGCTATCTCCTTTCGGCAATTTGAAAGGCGATTCATCGAATGCCTAAATTTTCCCTCGCCTGCAGTCCGCGGCAGGACCGAGATCTATCCGGTCCAGGCCGGAGACGCCTCGGATTTTATTCCCTTTCAACCGGCAAAGGTGATCGGCGGTCTCGGGAGCGCCGGGCAAATGCAACGGCTCGACGAAAAATTCAGCGCGGCATTCGAATGCGGGCATGAGTTCGCCTGCCGCCGCGCGGCGGCGGAGGATCGAGAATGCTGACGATTCCGCTAAAACCGATTTCAGGCGCGCTGCTTCTCATGGCGGGAGCCTCCGCCGCCCTTTTGCTTGCGGCGACATTGAATTTCGGCGCGGCGGAAGCCGGAGCCTCGGTTTCGGAATCCGGGAATTCTCCGCTCCGGGAATGGGAAATTCTGAAAGGATCTAGCCTCCGCCATTCGCTGGAGGCATGGTCGGGGGCTGCGGGATGGACGCTGGCATGGGATAGTCCGACCGATTTCGCGCTTGGCGCCTCGGCAACGTTCACCGGAACCTACGAAGAGGCAGTCGGCGGCCTTTTGAACGCAATCCACCCTACCGTTCCCGAAATCGCGGCCACCCTCTACCGGGGCAATAACGTGCTTTACGTGTCGGCGACAATTTCGGCATCGGCGAGGTAGCGGTCCGGCATGAACCTGGAACCGAAGCGGGCGAGCGCCTTGACTCTGCTTGCGGCGGCAGCCTCCATTCTTGCGGGCTGCGGCGAATCCATTCTGGCAAGCCGGGCCAGCATCGCGACAAAGTCCGGACGGGCCGAAGCCGCGCTTTCCAGACTGTCCCCGAAAGCTCCGGTTCCGGCGGGCGGCATTCATGCCTCCAAGGAAAAATTTCTTCCTGCGACCGCAATGGAGGACAAGGGCGCGGGCGATCTCCCTAGGCGGCTTTTGAAGCAGGACGCAATCCGGATTAGAAGCCGAGATCCGATGGATCTTCGCCAAATCCTTCGCAGCTTGGCCGACGCTACCGGCATTCCGCATGCCGCTTACTACGGTCCGAACAATTCTCGGAATACGCTTGAATCGGAAAGCCGGGCGGCGGACGGCGCGCGGGTTGCAATCGTCATGCGGCCAAGACTAAAGGGCTCGCTGCCGACGGTGCTCGACGAGATCGCCCGGCATTTCGGGTTCGACTGGAAATATTCGGACGGGCGCGTCGAGTTCAGCGAATACTCGATGCGCACCTATATGCTGGCAACGCTGCCTACGGCGGCCAAGCATTCCGCAATTGTCGGAACCGCTTCGTCGACCGCGGCCATCGACCTGATGGAAGAAATCGGATCTGCGATCGAATCGCTCGCGGGTCCGGATTCCATCGTAAATTTCGGCGAAGGAACAGGTCAGATCACACTCGTAGCCCGGCGCGGCGGCCACGAGCGCGTTGCCCGTTACGTGGACGATCTGAACAAGAGCCTCGGCAGGCAAATCTCGTTCGACGTAACCGTTTTGACGGTTAGCCTTTCGCGATCAGAAAATTACGGCCTCGATCTTGGAGCGGCGATCGACCGGGGAGCGGGCAGCTTCTCGTTGAGCGGAGTCGGCGGCGCATCCGCCGGTTCGGGAACCGTGAATATCGGCTTTGCGCGCGACGGGTTCAAATTGGAGGCCATGGTCGAGGCTTTGAACCGAATCGGCGATGTCGCGGTGGAAACGCGAAGCGGAACGACGATTTCGAACAATGGCATCGCGCCCGTGCAGGTTGCGCGCGAAATCTCCTTCGCCGAAAACATCCAGACCGTCCAGGACGCAAGCGGCAACGTTCAGACGTCGATCGCGCCGGGCAAATTGGTTACCGGCTTTGAAATGCATCTGCTGCCTCGCATACTCAACAGCCGCGAGGTGCTGGTCAAGTTCACGGTTCGAATATCCGACTTGAACCGCATTGCGGAATTCACCTCCGACGGGCAATCCATTCAGCTTCCGGAAGTCTCGACTATTTCGTTCGAGCAGCAGGCGATTCTGAGCAACGGCCAAACCCTGGTTCTCGCCGGGTTCGAACGCGAGCGGACCATGCTGAGCGGCTCGGGCTTTCCGAGAGCCGGGATCGGATTTCTCGGAGGAAGAACGGGCGCGGAAAAGGAACGCGTCGCGACAGTCCTAACGATCCGCCCGCGGATAATTTCCGGCGGCGCGCCCTACGATGCGACCCCCCGGCCGATCCCGATCGAAACCGGCGAATCGCCGACTGGAAATCCGGCCGAATGAGAATTCCGTTGACGGCGCGATCCAAAAAAACGATTTCCGCCGTTCCGGCGGCGCCGAACAGGCTTCGATTCGGAAGAAAGTCCGTCGTTCTGGGGCTGCTGTGGCAACCCGCCAGGCGAAACATTCCGTTGCGGGACCAAGCCGCGTTCGCCAGCGGACCGCATGGCGAATTCGATCTGTTTCTAGGCTACGGCAACGGCAAGCAGCACGGCTTCGCATCTACGTCCGACGGCGTGGCGTCGGGCATGCTCGCCGGAGCGACAATGTTTGAAACCGAACGCATGAGCGACGCCTGGCTCGGCGTCTTTCCGCTCGGCGACCCCTTTCCGCACTGGTGGGTGGTGTCCGTTCGAGACGGTCAAATCTACGAAGACCGCGTGATTCCCGACAGCTCCCAGGCAAGCGCGGCTTTCGGAAAAATGCTCGAGGCTCCCGGGTGGAAGCGGATCATCGCGCCCGCGAACTGGAATATTCCGTCCTCGGAGCAGGCGGAACTCGGCGAACTGATTTCGCCGCGCTCGGCGATTCGCCTGCGGCCGGTCGACCGTCTGCCCTTCCTGCTGCTTCGAACGGTCGCCGCCGCGCTCGTACTGGCGGTCGCGCTCTACGGCTGGACGGAATTCCAGGACTTTCGAAATGAACGGCAATTGCAGAGAATCGCCGCGGATATCGCCGTTCCGGCGCAAAGGGTAATTCCAAAGCCCTGGATCGGCGCACCCGGCATCGAGCCGTTTGTCGACGCATGCATCGCGGCAATGGAAGATATCTGGATTGTTCCCGCGGGCTGGAATCCTCAACGGGCCGAATGCGCGCGACGAAGTTCCGGCGCGTCCGCGCGGATAGACCTCCAAAAAGCCGGCGGAGGCATGCACTTCGTTCGAAGCCTTGCGGTCGAAAGAACCGGCAAGGAACCGAATTTCTCCGGCAATCGCAAACAAGCGTCGCTGACCGTCGACGTTGCTCTACCCGGTTCCGACCGACGAATCGATCCAGTTCCCTGGAGCCGGCAGGAAGTTGAAGCGTCGCTGAGCGACCGATTCGACGAGCTGGGACTCGGCGGAAGCCTAGCCTTGCGCAAAGCGGGGCATGGAGCCGACGGCGAATCCAGTCAATTCGGTCGCTTCGACATCGCCCTGTCAACGTCGGTTGGAATCAGAGAGTACGCCCGCCTCCTGTCCGACATCCCCGCCGTCGTTCCGGAGGCCTTGTCTTTCGACGCGGGCAGCAAAGCCTGGAAGCTCGCGGCAACGGCTTTTTTCGCGAGTCCTGACCAAATTCCGGCAGCGGATCGATGACTGAATTCGCGAGTCCATTTGCTTTGCATTCGCGGCGACCGCTCCGAATTCGCGCGATCGGGGTCGCCGCCGCGGCAATTGCCGGCACGTTTTCACTCCTGTTCCCGACCTCGGCGGCGGAAACCGGATTCAGAATTCCCGACTGGCCGCTGGCAAGGGCGGGACGTCTAGAGGCGACGAGTCCCGGCCAGGCAAATCCCAATGCCGCGTCCGAGGGGTATTCGCCCGCCGGCACTATTCCGTCGGCGGGCGCCGCGATCGCGAGGCCTCCTCAACGCTCCGCTGCGAACGGCGGCAAGTTCGAGCTCGTTCGCGACGACCCGAGTCCCGCCGGCGCGGAATCCGGGGACGCGGCCGCGGCGGAAACCGGAGTTCGAGCGTTGCCCCCGCTCGACCCGAACCCGCAAAGCCCGCCGCCCGGAATCGAAAGGGTCGGCGGCGGCGAGCTTCTCCCGTCGAGTCGGGATCGGCTATCCCGCGGCGCCGGAATCCTCGAAAGGCAATCCGAAATCGGAGAAGGAATCCTGCTGCTGGAGCGCCAGTTGAGGCATGCCGACATGGTCCGCAAATTCATGGCGATTATGGGGCCTGAAGCTCCCGTCGAAGTATCTCCCGGTCGCTTCGAGGATTTTAGCCAGATTCCGGAGGGGCGCAGGCTCGCCGCGGAGCTACGGGAGCAGGAGCTGGAATCCGAGCTTCGCGAACTGGAGTTGCTAGCGTCCGTCAACATGGCGAGGCGGCTTCTTAGGGAATCGGAACTCGACCTCGGAATGGCTCTCCGCGCCTCTGCGGGGCGGCCGAACGCCGGCGCGACCGCCCCGAGCGTAGCTCCGGTCAAGATTCCGCCGCAATTCTCCCTTCGGTCAGTCTACGGAAGCGCGGATCGTCTCGCGGCAATCGTTGCGGCGGACGGCAGGCGGCTCGAAGTGCTGCAGGGCGACGCTCTCCCTGGAGGGGGCACCGTTCTTTCCATCGGCGAAGATGAAATCGCAATCGAGATCGACGGCGAAACAAGCGTCCTTGGGCTGAGCGGGCGCTAGAATGCCTGAACAGAGTTCGCCGGCTTTGCCGCTCGCGCCGCCCGGAGACTCGCAGGAGCTGTACGCTTCGGAGGAAGGCAAGCCGTCGGGAGCTCTTATAACCGGTCCCGGCGGCGAAATCGAAATTCCGTCGGAAGGGCGCGCGATGATCGCGGTGTTTCGCAACGGGGTCGCGATCGTAGCGCGGGGAAGTCGCTGGTCGCCCGAGACGAAAGCGGTGCTGGATCGCGCATTCCGGGCAAATCTGGAAATCGGACGAATTGTCGAGGAAGACAGCGACAAGATCCTCGCTCTCTACGGAAACTGCGAGGACTACGCGGCGCAGAGGGTCGAGAGCCGCATCGAACGCCAGGAGTATTTGCGCCGCCTGATTGCCCAGGCTGCGGCGTTCAAGGCTTCGGATATCCATATTCAGGTCAGGCCCAGCTACTGCGAAATCCGAATCCGCGTTCACGGGCGGCTGCGCCGCATGGCCAGCCGGTCCAGGGACGAAGGCTCCGCGATCATCAACGCCGCGTTCGCAGTCGCCGCCGACCAAGGCTCGCAGTCCGGGGTGCACTACTTCATGAAAGGCGCACTGACCAGAGGGTCGGGGCTGCTGCCCGCCGGTGTCGATTTGCTAAGGCTTCAATATACGCCGGCGTCGGGGCATCTCGGCGCCCTCGTCATGAGAATTAAATACGCGGCGGGCGCCTATGAAGCCGACATCGTGAATCTTGGCTATCTTCCATCTCAGATTGCGGATTTCGCGTCGATGCGGCGAAGAACCAGCGGACTCTACCTGCTCGCCGGCAAGGTTTCGTCGGGAAAGACGACGACGCTGCAGCGCGTGCTTAACGCGATGATCCGGGAAAAATCGGGCGAGATATCCGTATATTCCATAGAAGAGCCGGTCGAGCTCGATATCTCGGGAGCCGTCCACGTCGCTATCGCGCAGCGGCCCGGCCAAAGCCAGTCGGAAGCATTCGTGGATGCCGTCAAGTCGGCGCTGCGGTCCGATCCCAACGTTGTCGTACTCGGCGAGCTGCGCGATCGAAACCTCGCCAGGAACGCCATCGAACTCGCCATGACCGGGCACGCTCTTTGGTCCACGCTGCACGCGGGATCCGCTTTTGGAATTCTGGATCGCCTGGCGGATCTCGGAATCGAGCCGTGGAAGCTCGCCGAGCCGTCGATCGTTCGGGGTCTCGCCTACCAGCGGCTTGTCGGAATCATGTGCCACAGTTGCAAAATCAGCTTCACCGAGGCCGTTAGGCGAGGTCTGCTGTCGACCGCGCTTGCCGACGACGTGTCGGCAATTGCCGGAAAGCTAAAGCGCGAACTCTTCGTTAGGGGAGCCGGCTGCAATTCCTGCGATCACGGGCTGACCGGTCGCAGCGTCGCCGCCGAAACTATTCTGCCCGACCCCCGCTTCCTCGAGCTTTACGCCGCGGGCGATCGACCGGGAATGCGCCGGCGATGGCTGGCGCCCAAGGAGGATGGCGGCATTGGCGGTCTCCCGGTGCTGCATCACGCAATGATCAAGGTTGCGCTCGGCGAGTGCGATATCAATGAAATCGAGGAGGAGATCGATTTGGTCGGCAACTACCGGCGCGATTTTCCCGACCACGCCGAGCGGCTCGCAGTCGATGCCGAGGCTTATGCGGAAGGCGAAGGGCTATGACGACGCGCCTTTTCCTTCGCGAGATGCGAAATCGCTTCGCCCGCGCGCAAATAAATTTCCAATCGAGGCTCGCGCTCTACCGGGAGCTGATCGCACTGATGCGAGCGGGGCTGTCGAAGAATGAAGCGCTGGATACAATTTTGCGAGTCGCGTCCAACGAAGGGGAAAAGCCGGGGGATCCCAAGGCGATCATGCTCGCCGACGTGCAATCCGGCTTGAAAAACGGCCTCGGCCTCGGCCGCGCGATGCAGAAATGGGTCCCCGCCGAAGACGCGATGGTTGTCGAAGCGCTCGAATCCAGCGACAGGTTCCCTGAATATCTCGAAAAATTCTGCGGCGCGCTTAAGCGGCGGGCGGAAATTCGAGCGGCTATCGCAGGCGGACTCGCCTACCCGTTGTTTCTCATGGCGATGGTCGCGGGACTTCTCGTCTATGTCGGGAATGTCGTCGTTCCCGCGCTCGACAGTCTTCTTCCCGTCGAAAGCTGGAGTGGCAACGCTCGCGGCCTAGCGCTTGCGAGCACGTTCTTCGCCGCCAACGCCTATCGCCTCGCCGCCGCGATTTGCCTGGCCTCCCTTCTTGTTTCCGTAGCCCTGCGCCGGTGGCGCGGTTTCGGCAGGAAGCATGCCGACGCCCTTCCGGTTTTTGCAATCTACAGGATTTACACCGGAGTTTCGTTTTTGATAGCCATGAGCTCGCTCATGGCCAGCGGTCTTACCGCCGCGGCCGCGATCGACAGGCTTCGGCCCTTTGCGAACCCCTATCTGCGGCATCGGCTGGACCTCATCAGGTTCTATTTGCTGAATGGCAGCGATCTCGGCTCCGCGATGCACTTCGCCGGAACGGGATGGCCGGACAGGAAGCTGAACCTGTCCTTGAAAATTCTAGCTCAAACCAGCAACCTCCCGTCGCAGATCCTAGTCGGAGCCGATGAGTGGCTCGCGGCTTCCAGCGAAAAAGTCCAGCGGTCCCTTGGAATTTTCCGCGCGATGGCCTTCCTCGCGGTATTCGGCGCCATCGCGTTCGTAATTTCGGCAATGTACCAGATTCAGAACCAGATCGCGTCGGCGATTTAGTCCGGATCCGGCCTCGACTTCCTGCCTCGCCCATTCGGGAAAAGTTATCCGCAGCCCGATCGCGCATCCGAATGCCGGAAGAGATCGAAATTTCGCAGGACGGGTCTAGCATGCGTCTGCGCAATTCGCGCGCAACCGGAATTCGGCTTCCCATGCCGGACGAAACAGCAGGAATAACTCCAATGGAAAATTCAACTCCCTTGCCTCTTCGGGCCTTTCGCCCCGAGGACCGGGAAAGAGGCGCGACCTTGATTGAAGCGGTTCTGTTCTCGGTCATCGCCCTGGGGCTGGTCATAGGCGGCATCGTCTTTTTCGAACAGGCTTCCCTTTCCTCGAGGACGAACGATGCAATTCGCCTCATGGCGTCGCTGCCGACGCAAATCCGCGCACTTTACCAGTCCCAGTCTTCCTTCGGAAGCGGCAGCATCGTCGATCTATTGATTTCGTCCAAGGCGGTTCCGGTGTCGATGCTTGAAGACACCGACACCGATTCCAAATTCGACGCCATCAACAACATGTTCGGCGGAAGCGTGACGGCGACCGGGGCGGGCAGCCAGTTCACGATTGCGCTTTCCGACGTGCCGGTCGAAGTATGCTCGCGCATGATCCCCTTCGACTCGTCGGGATCGGGAACGATCGGCACGGGCATCGCCTCGATAACCGACGGAACGGCCACCGACACGGACGGGCTCACGTCGTCGGAAGCGGCTGCTTTCTGCGAGAAAAACGCTTCCGGGGGCGAAGTTTCGCTTACGTGGACGTTCGACCGATAGATCGCATGCCGCGAAGCGCCGCGGCGCGCGCCGCGTAAACCGGCTATCGGACCGGACCGGCTTTCGAAGCCTGATCCGATCCGGTAGCCATCCTAGTCCCGAATGCCTGCGAAAACTACGCCGGGTCCACCCCTCCCTCTAGGAATTCCTTGTCAATGCTCGGGAGCGGCTGGCCTTCGATCGCCGCTTCGAAAGCCTGCAGCCGCTTGTATATCGAGATCAGCTCGACGATGGTCGTCCAGGAATTGACCAAATACTGGAACGATCCCTCGACGCGGCCGAACGCCCGGATGATCTGCTGCATTACGCCTAGCGTAAATCCCGCGGAAACAATGGTGGGGCCAAGAGCGATGTAGGGGACGAGAACGCCCACCTGCAGGTACGCATAGCGCGCGACGTTGAAATACAGGTAGTTCAGGTAAAGCCTGAAATAGTTGCGCCGAACATTGTTGAAGAGTTCCTGAACGGTTGGCGGCTGAGCGCGCGTTTCATCGTCTTCGCCGTAAACCAGCTCCTTGCGATACGCCGCCTCGACCCGCTGGTTTCGAAACTCGATGCCGGGCAGGCGTATGCCGACCAGAGCCAGCAGAGCGGTCCCGAAGATCGACCAGAGAATCGCGACGAACACCAGCGCCTGGGGAACTTCGCCAACTATCGGCAGAACTTTAACGAATGCTGAAAGCCCCCACAGGATCGGCAGGAAGGCGATGAGAGTCATAACCGAATCGATCAGGCTGACGCCCAAATGCTCCATTATTGCGGCAAACCTCATCGTATCTTCCTGAACCCGCTGAGCTGCGCCCTCTATGTGCCGAACGCGCCCCCACAGACTGGTGTAGTAGTCGTTCATGGCGGTGCGCCAGCGGAAGATGTAGTGGCTGACGAAGAATCGCGTGAAAACGGCGACGGTTATAGCGACGAGCGCGATCTTCGCAAACGTTAGAAGCTGCGAGAAGTATTCCCCGGTTGTGACGCTTTCCGGTTCGCCGAGGGCCAGCTGAATTATATCGTAAAACTCTCCGAACCAGTTGTTAATCATAACGTCCAGCTGAACCTGGAACCATGTTACGAAGATTATTGCCGCAGAGCCGTAAAGGGACCATTTGCCCCATTTGTGAGGTCTGTAGGATTGCCAGAACGCAAGGAAAATTCCGTAGCAAACAATCATATACTGGTAGACCCAGAAGGTCAGGGCCCCGCTTTGGGCCTCGGAGAAAGCCGCGCGCGCCTCTTCTGATGCGTCCGGATCAAGCTCCGGAGGAAATCCGTATCCGAACAGCCCCCCTATGCTCAATGCGCTCCCGGCATCTCGCACTAGCAGGAACCATGCGAATACGCAGGCGATCGACCAAATCGCGAACGAAGAGAACAAAAGCCTGGGATTGGGGAAAAACGACTGAAACATGGTGAACTATCCTTTCTTGCAGAGATCCACCGCGAACTTTTCGCTTGGTCGCGTCTCGCGCGGCGCGATCATTCGACCGCGAACCGCTTGGTTTAAATTTATGCGGCAATTCGAAAGAGAAAATGCGTCTCCCCCGAGGCCGTCGACTGTTCGGCGAAGATCATACTCGATGCGGGCCGCGGATGCATTTCATGTCGAATTCTCAAGCGGGTTCCTTGAATTCTTCACTTTCCAGCCTTCATGGGACCACGCCGCGAAATGCGGATCCGCGTCGAGCGCGTTCATTCGCTTGCGCGCAAACGTTGCCGCGCCCAATCGATGCTACTTAACGGAGACCTTCGGATGGAGTCGAGACAATCTATATTGAAGACGGGCGCGCGCGAATCACAATTTCTTTGGATGAGTCCTAGGCCTGCTAATTCGACAATGCATCCAAAAAGCCAATTTATTTCTGCAATATCCTGTGCTGCATTGCCCTAGCGATTTCCGGAAATAATTCTATAGCTCAAGCGAATCCTGCGAAAAGCGATTGCGCGACGACTCATCGAAAATTCATTTTGGTTGCATGACGCGCCGCGTCGAATACTCGCCTGCCCGAACGGCGCGTGCGCGTGAATTTCGCGATTCTTTCGATCTGCCGGCCTGGCTCGCTAAAGCTGAATTGCCGAAGACGGGCGAATTTGAAGACGTGTACAGACGTTGAACTAGATTTAAAACCTCCATGATTTTCTGCGTTTACTTACCCCGGAGCATGAAACTCGCGTGTGACTGACGGTTGCCGGGACGATGGCGTGAGGTGGCGCTGTTGCCGGGACCGGAGTACCCTTCGGCCCATGGATCGGGTGCCGGCGACCAGGGGAAAGTGTGCCCAAAGCCTGCAAAGAGTTTCAGAGAAAATTTATCGCGCGCGAAATCCAGATATGAATCAAATGGTTAAGACTTCGCCAAATTTTTTGGCGCAATGATGTCAATCTAACGAAATGCCATTGGGGGCGTCCACTCCATCCCTTACAGTAGGTGCGACAGCGCCGTATCGAGGGACACGCCGCGTCTCCCTCAGAACGCGACCTGCCAGCCCGACAGCAGGATCGCTTCGGCGTTGGCGGCGGCGCTGTGGCCGGTGTGGCGGGAGAGGGTGGCGCCGAGTCGGAGCTCGCCGATTTGCGTCGGCCGGCGCCAGTGCAGCGCCAGGTCGATTTGCCGCCCTTCGGGCGCGAATCCCACGGCGACCCGCTCGCGCACCACCCGGCCCGCCTTGGTTCGCCCGGTGGGAATGGCGAGGCGCGCGTGTCCGTCCTCGACGCGGAGCGGCTGCGACAGCGAGACGCGGAACGCGCCGCCGCCGGGTGCCGACCGGGTGGCGTGAACCGCGAAGGCGCTGGTCAGCAACGGCGAGAACCCTTCCAGCACGCCGCCCCCGGCTCGGGCGCGGATCGTGCCCAACTCCGCGTTGGCGCCGACGCGCCACCGGCCTAGATCGATGTCGGCCTCGACTCCGGCGAAGGCCGCGCTGCCGCTGAGGCTCCCGAAGGCGCCCTCGGGCACGGTGCCGAGCAGGGTGCGGCGTTCGCCCAGCCAGCCGGCGCGAAGGCCGAACGGGGAGCCCGGCGCGCGCCAGGCGAGCGCGGCGCCGGTCGCGGGAGTCCGCCCGTCCATTCCTTCGTTGGTGAACGCGCTGGCGGTGAGTCCGGCCGCTACCGGAACGCTCGCCATGAGCCCGTCCCCGGCGAGAGCCAAGTGGCTGGCGTTGGCCTCCGCCGAGGCTCCGGATTGCGTCAGATGCAGCACCGACAACGCGCCGCCGGCGTCGGCGGGCGCGCTCAGCAGGGGTATGCGGAGGTCGTCCGCCGGAGAGTCGGCCGGCCCCGCCACCGATACCTGTTGAAACTCCCGAAGCAACTCCGACGACGACGGGATCGAATTCGCCGTCAAAAAGCCGCCGAGCCTGTACCAGAAGGGCGCGCCGAGCGAGTCGAACGCCGCGATCTCGCGGTTTGCGAGCGACGCGGCCGGACCGTCGCCGAAGGGGGCGCCGAGCCGCGGGGCGGGGGTCGACGCCGGCGCGCGGGGTGTGGGGGGGGGGCGCGGCGGGCCGGCCCCGGGGGGCGGCGCGGAGCCGCAGGCCGGTATCGCGCAAGGGCGCGCCCGGGCCGCCGGCGTCGAGGCCGGAGACGACCACGGGATCGCCCACCGGCGAGGTCGCGGCGCCCAGGTCCATCAGGCCCTGGCCGTAAATGCTTCTGTCCGAGTAGATGCCTTGTTTGTTGGCGGTAGCAAGGAGCCGCGATACCAGGGCCGTATTCGAGAGCTGATCCCGGAAGAAGTCCTTTAGCAAGACGAGCCCGCCGGTGACCATGGGCGCGGCGAGGGATGTTCCACTGAAGGATCGGATGCCCTGTACGCCGTCTCTGCCGCCGTGCGGCCCGAAATACGCTGCCAGGACCGTCTCACCGGGAGCCGCGATGCACCAGTCGGCGGCAATACCGCAGCGGTTGGAGAAGGGGGCGATCTCGTAGTCGCCGTCGTTGTCGCTGTCCGGGGATACGGCAACGACTGAGATCAGATGCCCGCGCAGCTCGGGGATCCGCGCCGGCAGGCCTGCAAGCACCGCGACCGACCGGGCGTTGACTTTATCGTTGACACAGAGATCCGGATGGTCCGTGAAGTCCGACCCGACGCAGGAATCCCCGTGAGCGTTGCCGGCGCCCCACACGAAGACGGTCTTGTCAGCCCCAGCTTGCGCAAGCGCTTTGATGGTGCCCCCGAAGTTGTCACGCAGCTCCTGCTCACTGTACTGTTCGATTATTCCTAGGAACCCCACGCTCAGGTTCACGAAATCAACGGTCCGGCCGCCCCAGTTGATCACGTGGGTGAACCTATCGACCCATCTGTTATCAGCACTATGCAGGTCCGGCAGCGAAATCGGGGTATAGTGGACACGGTCTTGGGCCGATCTCGTAGGAATCGCAAACATCGCGACATCGGCGCCCCGGGCAACTCCGCGCGGGGGGGCAACTCCGCTCTGGGAAGTTAAGTCGGCAGCAGGCGGGTCTCCGACAATGACGCTGGCGACCCCCGTGCCGTGGGAAAAACGACTGCCGTCCTCGTCGGGTACATTGTCGAAAAAGTGTTCACTCACCGTCTTGCCGGCGAACATCGGGTGCCCGGTATCAATGCCGGTGTCGATGAAGCCCACGGTCTGGCCGCTGCCGGGCTGTGTGCCGGCCCCGTGCTTGAGCTCGAGGTCCGCATAGGCGTTCTCCGCCCGGATGGCAGCCAGGCCCCACTGGCTCCTGAAATCAGGAGCGTACGCATGTTTCTGACTGATCGTTCTCCGCTCCTCCCGGTACCTGACCAGTGAAACACAACCAAAATCGGCAGTATCGATGCCGTTGCAGGGCTGTGGCTGTGCCGGCGGCTGCGGCTGAGCCGGCGGCCGTGGCTGAGCCGGCGGCTGTGGCCGTGCCGGTGGCTTTGGCTGTGCCGGCGGCTGTGCCTGTGCCGGCGGTGGTGGCGGCGTAGTCTGCGGGGCGCCTCCGCCTCCGCCTCCACAACCTGCGATCACGGAGAACACGCAAAAAGCAATGGTATGATGGATCAGGTTTTTCATGACTTCCCGGACTCGTACAGGGATTGTATTCACAGCACAATCAGTGAATTATTGCCGTGAATGTTCCTGCTGGATTCTGCCGCTTCGCGCAATCGCGGTCAGCAAATTAGTCATTTTCGAACTGAGCACGGAGGCTGTGGATGGCGCTGGCCTCGCCGATCCGGACCGCGTGCTCCAGGGCCTGCGCTCCCGACGACATGCGGGCGTACCCCTCCGACACCACCTGATGGCCCGGCGGGCCGTCTTTCTTCCGGTTCAGGTAGCCGCCCAGGCGGGCCACCAGCAGCACGGCCTCCCCCAGCGAGATGTCGTCCAGCCCGGGCGCCTTCTCGGCCTCCGCCTAGCAGGGCAGGGCGAAGCCCATATGGCGGGCGTATCCAGCAGCATGGCGGTCTCCGACCGGCGCGGCTCCACGTCGCGCAGGACGACATCTGCACGGTCTGCTTCCTCGCCGAGGATCGCGGCTTCAAGGTCCCGCGCGGTACGCAGACATGGACATCCGGACCTTCGTTGCCTTCGCGGCCGGGCTGGCGGGGTTCCACGCCTCGAAGCGCCAGCCGTTTCCGGGCACCAAAAAGTTCTGGCAGGGACTGAAAATCCTCTGGTACGGCATCAATACAGTGCAAGCCCAAAGAAAATGGAAAAAAGTATGATTGTGTTAAGTACGTTGCATTGATAGCCCACGGGCCGAGTGAGAAGGGCCATCTGGGTTACGGAGATTTCCCTAAGGCATTGATATTAGGCGACATTGCAGGTTGCCTCAGATTGTCCATCTGAGCTCGGAAATTAATGTTTGAATTTCGTACAGGTGGGTGACATATGTTAGAAAATCGAACGGAGAGTGATTTGTCTCATGCGGGCTCCTGCACTCAGAGTGAACGGATCTAGCCAACTAACCAATAGGCAGTCGCCTCGTCGGACAGGGCAAAGCGCCCTGGCCGCGGAACTGCGGGAGTGGTGCAGTTATGAAACCGCAGACTGGGAAGCTTTGGTCGAAGGAGAGGGGACAGGGACTGGTATACATGGCAGTGACTCGGATTTGTGGGAGTCGATGCCAACCTTGGATTCCAAAACGGTGGCTCGCACGTCGCCGATCTTCGAGAAGCACTTGGGGCGTCCGCTCAAGGTTCGGCTCATTCGGCCCGGAGGATACGACAGCGTTGACGACATGGTGAACCATCTCGTCCCAGCGATGATGGGTCTTGCCGAAACAAACGCCCTCCGGCTGGTGAAAAAGGAGGAGCCATAATGAACGATAGAGAAACATACCGAGCTACTCTTGGTGCGCGGCTCAAGGAAGCTCGCGAGTACCGAGGGTTTTCTCAGGAAGAGGTTGCCAAGCACCTGGAAGTACCGAGAACGGCAGTTTCCCTGATGGAAACCGGTACAAGGCGCGTAGAGGCCCTAGAACTGCGCAGGCTGGCAGAACTGTATCAGACCAGCATGGAAAACCTCGCGGGAACAGAGCAGTCTAGTGAAGCGCCCGAGTCACTCCGATTGGTTGCACGAGCGGCAGCTCAACTCTCAGCAAGCGATCAGAATGAGGTATTGCGGTTCGTGAGGTTCTTGCAAGAGAGACCATCCGATGAGCCGACGTGAAGAAATCCTACGCGCGATCAGCGAAGCCTCCAGGATCCTCTCTGAGTATCCAGTAGGAAACCGCACGAGTTTCGACATTGTTGGAGTGGTAACAGACCTCGGCATCCCTCTGCTATTCCGACCACTGGACAATCTTCTTGGTGCCGTGGTGGCGTGTAATGGTGGAGTGCGCGGCATAATGGTTACCACTCAGCGAGATCTTCACGTTCAGCGGTTTACGCTGGCCCATGAGCTTGGCCACGTTTTGCTTGGTCATACCTTCAGCTTTGACGAAACAATCGATCTGGCAGGAAGTAATGCATCAAGGTCGAGACCTGCTGAGGAAGTGGCTGCCAACATTTTTGCGGCAGAACTTCTCGGCCCAAAGACCCTCCTTCTTGACGTTGCCAAGCGGCACAAATGGAACCGACAGGCTCTGCACCAACCAAAGAACATTTATCAGCTCTCGCTTAGGCTTGGAATAAGTTATCAAGCAGCGTGCTGGGCTTTGGTGACTGCTAGTGTCTTGAAACGAACGGGTGTAAGTCTCGTATGGTAAATTGTTAACTTATTGATATTACGTGATTATTCAGTCGAATTCAATGCGCCGGATTGCACGAAATTCGGGGTGAGGTGACAAACTTTTGAGGCTTTGTCGGCTTCCGGCGCGGTTTCGCGACCGCTCGGCAAAAAAAAGACGCGCTCCTTCCCGCGATATGCGGTATAGTGAATTTAGACAGACACCAGATAAGGAGCGCGTCATGTCCATTTTGCAATTGCCGAACAGCAAATCAACCGATTCGAACGAACTGCCTTCGGAAGTCCAGGAAAATATGCAGGGCCTGGCTGATTTCGTGCTAAGTCAACTCCCGTCGGGACCGACCAACCCGGAGGAATTCGAGGGCGTTGAAATAAAAGCCCGGGACGTTGGCATGGCGGTGTCGCGGAAGATCATAAAAGACCATCTTGAAGCCCAGAACCGACATTATCCGAAGCGCATCGAGCAGGGCGGGCAGACCTGGTATCGAGCGAAGCCGACGCGGCACACGATCATCACCGCGGTCGGCTCGGTGGAGTTTGAGCGCTGCCGCTATCGAACCGGCAAGCCCGGCCTGTCGCTGTTTCCCGTTGACGACAGCCTTGGGCTGGTCGACGGGCATCTGACCCGC
>MPMP01000195.1 GCA_002238565.1 Albidovulum sp. bin36 | reverse complement strand
CCTTGACGCCGGGACCGTACTGTTCGCGTCCCGTCGCCACCCCCGGCGGCAGCGGCGCCACATGCCGGCTGCCGTCCGGGAACCTCCAGACCTCGCATCTGTTGGTGACTTCCTCGGCATGGAACACGATTTCGCGGACCGTGTGGTCGACATAACCCTTGTGCACCGCTCCCTCCGGCACATCGTCAAGACACACTTTCACGTCGCGACGGTGCCGGTCCGGAAGCCGACGCCGCGGCGTCCGCGCGGGCCTCCGCGTCCTCGGCCCGGACCCGCTCGCGCTCGCAAATGAATTTCCAGTCGACCGGACCGGGAGCCGACGCCTCCGACAGCTGCCCGTCGTCGGCGACGCGCGTAACCGGCGGCGTCCTGATATCCTCGATGCGAATCTCCATGCGAAGAGCAATAGCACGCCGGATTTTTCGTTACCAGCCTTAATTTCGCGGTGACCGAAATGACGCCGCGACGGACTGTCGCCACCGCTCGACCGAACGCCTGCGTCCGAATGTCCGTCTGCGAATTATCCATGCCCCTTGGAAACACAAGTCGATTCCAAAGGGAATCCCCTCATCGGGAAAAACCACCAATCGTCCCGGAATACCCTGTCAGGCTAGAACCAATTCCCGGAAAGTTGCCCCTATTACAGTGCGTTCACTATTCAACTGATCAAATAATTTTAGATCAGGCATGTGATTCTATGTCGAAAGTTCTTTTAAGTTTTGCGGTCGCATGTTGTAGGCGAGGACTTGCTGTTCCACTGTCGTCGGAGTGCGGCATCCGTTCGATGCTGCGAACTGAGCACAGGCCCTCCTTGTCGAGGAAAAAGGCATATGCTTGGCACTCCGCTCGAAACGAAACCAAGATACGAGGCTCAAGCAGAACCAAGAGGCGAGGGCGGCCGAACCAAGGTTTTTGGTCCGGTAGGGGTTATTGGCGTTAACGTACCATCCGCGTTTGCCGATGGACAACCATGTTAGCGAGCCGAGTACTCTGGCGGCCAGCCGTTTTCTTTCGCGAGACTGGATTTCCTACTGGAAAAATTCGGCCACATGCTGAAACTAGACGATTCGAACGCTTGCTTGCGTTTACCGGATGCGGTGCCGGCGAAACTGACGTTCGATAAGTGACAGGTTCCCTCGGCATATACTTGTGGGCTGCCGCCGACGGTCGGGTAGGGCAGCAATTCCAATGGTAACGCCCCTTTTCGCAAGTATATTACCCAAATTTAAGGGCCATTATTTTCAGTCTTTAGGAAATTGGCGTGATTCGCTGTAAGTGTTACAAGATTTTGAGGTGGACAAGTCTTTGGAGAAGAGCTTTGAAGAAATTATCCTTGTACAAGTACAAACTTTTATCACATTTTCCCGGTCGAGTAGGCCACCGTTATCGCGGTAAACTTACAACTCGAAAAACAGAATCCGCTATGTTGCAATTTGAACAGGCGGTAAAACTAATGGAAGGCAAAACTTGCCTGGATCTAGGTGCGAACATAGGCAATTACACACGGAAGATGGCATTGGTTGCCGAGAAAGTCATTGCCTTCGAGCCCGATCCTTGGACACGTTCAATGCTTGAAGTTAGTGTTTCCGATCTGACGAATGTTCAGATCGAATGTGCCGCTGTTGGCACCGAGGACGGAACTGCACAACTCTTTCGTATAGAGACATGGAAGGAAGATCCCGTTAGATGTTCGGAAGGTAGTACTATCGTGAGCGGCAATGCTTGCATCGATGAGAACAAAGCAATCGAAGTCCGCTTGGTTAACTTTATTCGCTATCTTGAAGAACTCGACGAGGACATCGGCATTATCAAGATTGATATAGAAGGATCAGAAGTCGAATTGCTCGAAGCCTTGTTTGACAGGGCCGATCTTTTGCGACGTATTGATTTCGTATTTGCTGAGACGCATGAGACTATGTTCTCGAACCAAGAGCAGCAAGTGAATGAACTCCGCCGCAAGGCCATGAATATTGATCGGCCGCGCATCAACCTAGATTGGCACTGACATAGAGTCTGTCCCAACTAAAGGAGCCCAAATCAACCGTAACATGGTTCGCCGATTGGCGAATAGCCAAAATTTGGCCGTCAATCACGGTCAACTAGAATAGCCACGCGATCAATTTAGGCTTATTCTTAATCTGGAAATCTTCCGCTTCGGCGCTTACCGCTACAATTTCGATCTGCCTTTGAGATTTATCGCCGATTGTGGGCAAGATGCCGTTCGCCTGGGACGCGCGTGTTCCGCTGGCCTGTCAGCGTGCCGCTATCCTAAATCAAATTCCCTGTTCGAAGCGGGGATTCTCGACTCGCCCGCTCGCGGCAGGCGGCGCAATCGGCATATGCCGGAAGCGAACCGATGCTGCCGATGCGA